>CAZJTF010000041.1:0-27644 GCA_964548565.1 uncultured Planctomycetales bacterium
TGCGGGAAGGGATTCCCGCAGGGGTGGGTGCGAGATGGGAATCTCGCACCAGCGGCGGGTTGCGGGAAGGGATTCCCGCAGGGGTGGGTGCGAGATAGGAATCTCGCACCAGCGGCGGGTTGCGGGAAGGGATTCCCGCGGGGGTGGGTGCGAGATGGGAATCTCGCACCAGCGGTTTGATGTGAGCGGGTGAGGGTGCGCGGTGCGGGAAGGGATTCCCGCAGGGGTGGGTGCGAGATGGGAATCTCGCACCAGCGGCGGGTTGCGGGAAGGGATTCCCGCAGGGGTGGGTGCGAGATAGGAATCTCGCACCAGCGGAATCTCGCACCGGCGGGATGGGAATCTTGCACCGGCGGTGCACGGCCGGTACGGAGCCCGGCCGCTACAGGCGGCGGGGGGGGGCAGTGGCGGGTTTGATGCGCATGCGGTTTCGGGATCGGGTGTTTCCGGTGGTGACGGCGCTGCTTGCGGGGGCGTGCGTGATCGGCGGGGAGGCCCTGGTCGAATACGTGCAGCGGATGCACAGCGTCCGCGTGCTCGGGGCGGCCATGGCGGGGTCGGCGGCACAGCAGCCGCTCACGCCGTCGGCGGGGATGGCGCGGCGACTGTTCCCGGGGATGTCGCCGATGGTGGCGCCGCGGGAGTCGCCGGAGGAGGCGCAACGGCGGCAGGCGCAGGTCGAGCATCTCAAGCGGCAGATCGGGATCGTCGAAGGGACGATCTACGTGTGGCGACGGGTGATGTGGGGCGTGGGGGGTGTTCTGGGGGCGCTGGCGCTGCTGGCGGCGATCACGGCGCGGGTGCGGCTCTTTCACCTGCTGGCGGCGGTGGTGGTGGTGCTGAGCACGGGGGCCACGCTGACGGGGATGTGGCTGCTGATCTCGCCGGCGTACGGAGCGATGCCGCCGCTGGCGTGGCAGACGTGGGTGCTGGTGGGGCTGGTGAACGGTTTTTACGCGATCGTGCTGCTGATTGCGTTCGCGCGAGTGGGGCGACCCCAGAGTGCGCCGGTCTCCGCCTAACTGGCGCCGAGGGGACGGTACGTTGCCAGTGGGCGGCCGCCACGGGGGGCGGGTGCGATGTGGCGCGGCGGGCGGGAAGCGATTCCTGTCAGGGGGCGAGGCGCCATCGAGGCAGCGGGCGCGGCGGCATGGTCGCGTCCGGAAATCCGCGATATCCTGATACCACATCCGGTGCAAGCTTCCACAGTGCGACCCCGGGAGGGTCATCGAGATGGCATTTCTGACGAATTCGCTGGTGATTGCCGTTTTCGCAGCGGGCATCCTTTACATCTCGTACAAGGTGTACGGCGGCTTCCTCGCCCGGCAGGTGTTCGGCTTCGACGACACCCGCACGACTCCGGCCGTCGAGCAGCGCGACGGGATCGATTTCGTGCCGACGCACCCCGGAATCCTGTTCGGCCACCATTTCGCGTCGATCGCGGGGCTGGGGCCGATCATCGGGCCGGCGATCGCGGTGTACTGGGGCTGGCTGCCCGCGATGGTGTGGGTCGTGGCGGGCTGCGTGCTGATCGGCGGCGTGCACGATCTGGCGGCGCTGTTCGCGTCGATCCGGCACCGGGCGCGGACAATCGGCGACTTGACGAACGAGATCATGGGCGGGCGGGCGCGGCTGCTGTTCCTGATCATCATCTTCTTTCTGCTGGCTCTTGCCATGGGCGTATTCGCCATTCAGATGGCGATCCTGTTCAACGATCTCTCGCCGCAGGCGGTGGTTCCGACGTTTTCGCTGATCCTGATCGCGGTGGTGATCGGGCTGCTCGTGTACGTCTACAAGTGGCGGCTGGGGCCGGCGACGATCGTCGGAGTTACGCTGATGGCCGTGACGACGTACATGGGGCTGGAGCTGCCGGTGCCGCTCTACCGCCTGTTCCTGCAGAATCCGCAGGTCGAGCAGGTGATCCGCACGACGGAGGACCCGGAGCTGCCGCAGGTGCACGGCATCCGCGCGACGCGGGCGGGGATGGCGGTGCACTACTTCGAGAACCGTGCGAAGAGCGACCCGTCCTTCGAGCCGCTGGCGCGCGACGTCGAGCGGGCGCGGACGGCGAGCCAGAACACGTGGGTCTATCTACTGCTCGCCTACGCGTTCGTCGCGTCGGTGCTGCCGGTGTGGCTGCTGCTGCAGCCGCGCGACTACATCAACTCGTTCCAACTGTACATCGGGCTGATCCTGCTGATGATCGGCTTCGCCGTCTGGCATCCGACGATCAACGCGCCGGCATTTTCGCCACTGGCCTCGGCCCAGGGGGACGGCGCGCCGGGGGTGATGCCGTTCCTGTTCATCACCATCGCGTGCGGAGCGGTCAGCGGCTTCCACAATCTGGTCTCAAGCGGCACGACGGCACGGCAGATCCGGCGGGAGACAGACGCGCAGGTGATCGGCTACGGGGCGATGCTGACGGAGGGGCTGCTGGCGGTGCTGGTGATCCTGGCGTGCGTGGCGGGCCTCTCGGCGGCGGAGTACGCGAAGGAGTACGGGCACTGGTCGGGGCTGGACGCGCGGGCGCTGGGGGCGTTCCTGACGGGAGCGGCGAACGTGATCGCAAAGCCGTTCACCCTGCTGGCCAGCCCGGAGCGGCACGCGGCAATCGTGACGTTCTCGAAGAATCTGATCGCGGTAATCGTGGTGAGCTTCGCGATGACGACGCTGGACTCCGCGACGCGCCTGCTGCGCTACAACGTCGAGGAGATCGCGCGGCTCGCGCGTTTGAAGCCGCTGGCGAACCGGTACGTCGCGAGTTTCATCGCGGTGGCGGCGATCGGATACTTCGCGCTGATGACCATCGACGGCAAGCCGGCGGGGCTGACGCTCTGGCAGCTGTTCGGGACGACGAACCAGTTGCTGGCAGCGCTGGGGCTGCTCGTCGCCAGCGTGTACCTCTACCAGCTCCGGCGGCGAGTGATTTACACGCTGCTCCCGATGCTCGTGATGGTGGTGAGCGTCACGTGGGCGATGAGCATCAAGCTGGTTGAGTTCTACCGCGGGTGGGCGGCGCACGGCGACCTGACGAACCTGTCGCTGCTGATCGTGGGGGGCGTGCTGGCGGTGATGTCGGCATGGATGGTGGTCGAAGCCATTGGAGCGTTCATGCGGACACGGCAGACGCGGCTGGCGCCCGAAATGGTCGCGGCGCGGGAGCGCGTGCCGGATTGAGCATGCGGCCAGGGGCGCGGGGCGGCTTACAGGATGCCGATGCGCTGGAGGTCGGGGTCGCGGCGGCTGATCGCGTCCGTGAGGGCGTCAAGATTGTCGTAAAAGACGTCCACGCCGACCTGCTGCAGCCGTTTCGCGAATGCGAGGCCGTTGCGCAGGCCGACGGTGCGGCAGCCGGCTTCCTCGGCCGCGAAGGCCATGGGGACCGTGCTTACCACCGCCAGTGTCCGCTGAGATCCCATCAATTCTTTCAGCGCGGCGACACGCCGGTCGCGGTCTTCGGGCAGAACGCGCTTCTGATCGAAGTACATCCAGACGTCGAGCCGGTTCAGCGTGGCGTTCATCCCGTCGCGATTGCGGCAGAGCGTGACCAGGTGGCAGGCACCCATGCTCTTGAGGACGCGCAGGTTCTCCTTCGCGTCAGGCTGGAGTTCGTCGAGTGCCATCAGGTCAGTGGCATCAACCCGCTCGTTGCGGAGACGGGCGTACTCCTTCACGTGATGTTCTTTCCCGTATTTGACCATCATGCCGTCGGGCGAGCCGGTCCGCAGGAGACGCCAGAACTCGTCCTCCGTCGGACCCTGGAAGTTGACGGCCTGGATGGCTTCGCGGTGGGCGGCCCAGTAGCGCGGGCGGACGTTCACGACGGGGCCTTCGAACTCGATGATCGTGTTCAGGAAACTCATGCGCATCGCTCCGGCGGGGGCGTCACATCATGGCCACCGTCGCCAGGGAGATGATACAGCCGGCGATGCCGAGGCACAGGCCGGCGATGGCGTGGCGCCGGTAACCGGGGCGATTCAGGCCGCGGGCACCCAGGATAATGGCGGCGATTCCCGGGATGATGCCGACAATCGGGCAGAAGCCGCAGACGAGTGCGATGATGCCGAGGGCCAGCGCCACTGTGCCTGACGACGAGTCGGACGAGGCTCGCCCGGTCGCGCCTTCCATCGTGAAGGGCAGGCCGCAGCGTACGCAGTTATCGGCGATGACGGGCGAGCGGTTCGAGCAGCGGGGGCACTCGATCTCGAGCCTGTCGTCGTCGTGGCGGATGATCCGGGGGGCGTTGGCGCCGGCGGCTGCGTAGGCGTGCACCGGCGCGGGGAGTTCGCCGTCTTCGCCGGGGTCGGCGTCACGGGCCGCGCCACCGGTGTCGGGGTCCACCGGGGGCACGGTGAAGAGCGCGTCGCAGCTCGGGCATCGGGCGGTGGAGCCGCACTGGCTCGCGGATGCCTCGAGAATGGAACTGCACCGCAGGCAGCGAAAGCTGAATTTCCGGCCGCGCGGTTCGGCAGGGGCATTGGCCTCCATGGCGGTCATTGTAGCGGTTGCGGGGCCAGCAGGGGGAGAAGGTGAGCCGGCGACAACGTGAGAGGTGCGATGTAAGGAGAAGGGGAGCTCCACCGAGTCAAGCCCCGGAGTCGGCCGTTCGGCCCGGCAATGACGCCCGGCTGGACGAGAGCCGACGGGATGGACGAAACGCTGAAAAGCGGCTGAAAATTGCCGCTGGGCTGCAGGGAAGTTAACATGATTCGGTTCGAGCTTGCGTGGAGACTCCGGATGCCGAGGGAAAACAGGAGGACGTTATTCGACCCGCCGTCAGTGGGAGGGCGTGGCGGTGTACGCGCGGTCATGAGCGGCCAGGTGGGCGTCGACAAGAAACCATTCCTGGAGCACGTGGCTGACATCGCGCGGCGGAACGGGCATGAGGTGGTGGTCTGCCACGTCGGGGACATGATGTACAAGGAGGCGCCGGACGTCGTGCGGGGTCGGATTCTTGACCTCCCGCGGCCGCGGCTCGATGCCCTGCGGCGGTCGGTGTTCAAGGACATCCTCCGTATGGCCGAGAAGGTCGACAACCTTCTCGTCAACACGCACGCAACATTCCGCTGGAAGCACGGGTTGTTCCCGGCATTCGATCACGACCAGATGGTGGCGCTCGATGCGGACCTGTACTTCACGCTGGTTGATAACGTGGATGCGGTGCACGAGCGGCTCACGCGCGAGCACGACGTGCCGCACACGCTGAAGGACATCCTCGTCTGGCGCGAGGAGGAGATGCTCGCCACGGAGGTGATGGCGAACATCATTCGCGGGCACGGGCGATATTACGTGATCGCGCGGGGGGTCGAACGCGACACCGCGGAAAGCGTGTACCGGCTGATGTTCGAGCCGCACCGGCGGAAGGTGTATCCCTCTTTCCCGATGACGCACGTGATGGATATGCCGGCCACGCTCGCGGAGATCGATGCGTTTCGTGACACGATCGCCGAGCACTTCATCACGTTCGACCCCGGCGATCTCGACGAGAAACGGCTGCTGTTCGAGGCGGGGGCGGCGACGCAGCGCGGTGAGAAGAGCTTTTTCCTCGACGTGCACGGGCGGCGGATGGAATTCAGCATCCAGGACGTGACGTCGGTTGCCGCGGACATCGACGGGCAGATTTACGCCCGCGATTTCAAGCTGATCGACCAGTCGGACATGATCATCAGCTACGTGCCGGAACTGCCGACGGGCAAGCCGGGGCTGTCCAGCGGCGTCGAGCGCGAACTACAGCACGCGTACGAGACGACGAAGGAAGTGTACGTCATCTGGAAGCCCCGGGCGGAGCCGTCGCCGTTCGTGACGAAGACCGCGAACGTGGTGTTCGGATCCGTCGAGGAGGCGATGCAGCTTTTCCAGAAGCGCGGGTACGTGAAGGACTACCAGCTCCGCTTTGACACCGGCGCGGCCCCGCGCGAACGGGGAAGGCACGGATGACACGTGAAGAGGTGAGAAGTGAGAAGTAGGAAGTGAGAAGCCCAAGCGGCCGCTTCCCTGCTGTTCAGCTTCTCACTTCTCACATCGCACTTCTCACTTTCGTAGGTGTCGCATGACCCGCAAACAGCTTGCCGCCATGATCGATCACACGGTCCTCAAGCCCGAGGCGACGCCGGTCATGATCGACCGGCTGTGCGCGGAGGCGGCGGAGCACGGATTCGTGGCGGTGTGTGTCAACCCGATCTGGGTGGCGCGGTGCCGCGACCGGCTTGCGGGCACGCACGTGCTGGTGGCGAGCGTGGTCGGTTTTCCTCTGGGGGCAAGCCGGACGGACATCAAGGTGGGCGAGACGAAGCGGGCGATCGACGACGGGGCGACTGAGATCGACATGGTGATCCGCGTGGGCGACCTGATCGCCGGCGAGACGCGGCTCGTGCGGGACGACATTGCTGCGGTGGCAGATGCAGTGCACGCGGCCTCGGACCGGCATGTGCTCAAGGTGATCCTGGAGACGGCGGCGCTCAGCGAGGCACAGATCATTGCGGGCTGCCGGTGCGTGGCGGAGGCGCAGGCGGATTTCGTGAAGACCTCTACCGGGTTCCACCCGACGGGCGGCGCGACAGTTGAGGCCGTCCGGCTGCTCCGCAAGTACTCGGCGCCCATCCAGGTGAAGGCAGCCGGGGGGATTCGCGATCTTCCGACCGCGATCGCAATGCTGGAGGCCGGCGCCGCCCGCCTCGGCTGCTCCGCGAGCGTCGCCCTCCTCAACGCGCTGCCAACGTAGCGAACACTTCGAAAACTCGAAACGGCGAAAGCTCGAAGCGGTTCTCCTTGTCGCTGCCCGGCGGCGGTCCCTCTCATTTCCGTTTCGACGTTTCGATGGTTGCTCTCGCGCTATACTTCTCGATGAGCCGAAGAACCCCCAAAGGAGGAACGTCATGCCGCCGCTCAACCGCTATTCGTCCCGGATCACGCAGCCGCCGAGCCAGGGGGCGAGCCAGGCCATGCTGTACGGGGCGGGGCTCACCGAGGAGGACATGCACAAGGCCCAGGTCGGCATCGCGAGCTGCTGGTTCGAAGGCAACACCTGCAACATGCACCTGAACGACCTGGCGGCCCACGTGCGCGGCGGCGTGGTCGAGGCGGGGCTTGTCGGGATGCGCTTCAACACCATCGGCGTGTCGGACGGCATCTCGATGGGCACCGACGGCATGAGCTACTCCCTGCCGTCGCGCGAGATCATCGCCGATTCGATCGAGGCGGTGATGGGCGCGCAGTGGTATGACGCGCTGGTCGCCCTGCCGGGCTGCGACAAGAACATGCCGGGGGTCGTGATCGCCATGGCGCGCCTCAACCGCCCGTCCATCATGGTCTACGGTGGAACGATCCGCCCGGGCTGCACGCGTTTCGACGGGCAGGAGCAGGTGCGCGACATCGTTTCCGCCTTCCAGAGTTACGGCGAGTTCCTCGCGGGGCGCATTACCGACGAGCAGCGCCGCGAGATCGTGCGGAAATCATGCCCCGGCGCCGGAGCCTGCGGCGGCATGTACACCGCGAACACCATGGCGTCGGCCATCGAGGCGCTGGGCATGAGCCTGCCGGGCTCGTCCTCCACGCCGGCCGAAGACGCGGGCAAGCCCGAGGAGTGCCGGCGCGCGGGCGTCGCCATCCGGCGCCTGCTCGAGCTCGACCTCAAGCCGCGCGACATCATGACGGCGCAGGCGTTCGAGAACGCGATCGTCATGGTCATGGCCCTCGGCGGCTCGACCAACGCGGTGCTGCACCTGCTGGCGATGGCGCGGACGGCGGGCGTCGATCTGAAGCTGGACGACTTCCAGCGCGTGCGCGATCGCGTGCCGCTCATCGCGGACCTGAAGCCGTCCGGCCGCTACGTCATGGAAGACGTACATCACGTCGGCGGCACGCCCGCGGTCATGAAGTACCTGCTCGCGCGCGGACTGCTTCACGGGGACTGCATCACCTGCACGGGGGCGACGCTCGCGGAGAATGTGAAGGGTGCGCCGGACCTCGATTTCGAGGGACAGCAGGTAATTCTGCCTGTCGAGCGGGCACTCAAGAGCACCGCGCACATCGCCATCCTCCACGGCAACCTCGCGCCCGACGGTGCGGTCGGCAAGATCACCGGCAAGGAGGGCGAGGTCTTCTCCGGGCCGGCCCGCTGTTACGACAGCGAGGAGGACATGCTGCGCGGGCTCGAAGGCGGGCAGATCCGCCAGGGGGACGTGATCGTGATCCGCTACGAGGGGCCCAGGGGCGGGCCGGGCATGCCCGAGATGCTCACGCCCACCAGCGCGCTGGCGGGCGCGGGCTTCCTCGGCGGTGTCGCACTGATCACCGACGGGAGGTTCTCGGGGGGCTCACACGGTTTCATCGTCGGCCACGTCTGCCCCGAGGCCATCGAAGGCGGCCCGATCGCACTCGTCCACGACGGCGATCGGATCACCATTGATGCCCGGCAGGGCGAGATGACGCTGCACGTGAGCGACGCGGAGATGCAGCATCGACGCGCGGCCTGGCGCCGTCCGGCCTATCGCGCGACCGCCGGCGCGCTGGGCCGCTACATCCGCAACGTGGCGCCCGCGAGTGCCGGCTGCCTGACCGACCGCTGACCGGGTCCCGCGGGCGCGGGTTCGAGGTTTCTCGTGACCGAGCTTGCATCACGCCACTTCATCGAGGGAGACCGCCGCCTCCGCTGCGACATCCGCCTGCTCGGCTGGATGCTGCGGGAGGTGCTCTCCGAGCACGGCGCGGAGGGCCTGTGGGATGATCTGCGCTGCCTGCGCGCGGGAGGCCGGCTCCGACGCGAGGGACGGGACGGGGCGGGCGATGTCCTCCGGGGTTCGGTTGCGGCGATCGACTCCGCCCGGCTGGCGGACCTGGTGCGGGCGTTCGGGCTCTTTTTCGACATCGCGAACGTCGCCGAGGACGTTCATCGCATTCGCGTTCTGCGCGGGCGGCGGAGGAGCGGAGGTGAGGGCACGCTCGCGGGTGGCGTTGCGGAACTCCAGGCGGGCGGGGTTACCGCTCGCGAGCTGCGCCGCCTGCTCGAGTCGCTCGACGTGGAACTGGTCCTGACCGCCCACCCCACCGAGGCGAAACGCCGGACCGTCCGGCGCATTCTGAGCCGCCTGCGGAGAACCCTCCGCCAGCTCGACTGGACCCGTCTCAGGGGCGCCGGTCGCGCGCGGCTCCTGCGCCTGCTCCGGCGCGAGCTCGTCGCTTTGTGGTACACCGATCCGCTGCGCCCGCGCAAACCGACCGTGCTGGAGGAGCTCGACCGCAACGTGTTCGCGGTGCGGACACTGTGGCGCGTCGTGCCGCGCATCTACGACGATGTCCGCCGGGCCGTGGCTCACCATGGGCTCGAGATCGGGCCGTCGATGCGGATCGTGCGATTCGGAAACTGGGTCGGGGGCGACCGCGACGGCAACCCGCTGGTGACGGGAGGGGTGACATTCGAGGCGTTCGCGCATCTTCGCGCGGCCGCCATCTCGCTCCACCGACGGGAGTGCCTGCGCCTTGCGGCACGGCTGACGCACTCGCGAGCGCGGCTCGGGGTTGACGTGGGTTTGGCAGAGGCGCTGGCCGCGTATCAGCGGCGCTGGCCGGTGCTCTCGCGTCTGGCGGACATGCACCCGGACGAACACTTCCGGCGCTGGCTGGTGATGATTTCGATGCGGCTTGGCGCGAGCCGTCTGGGCTCACCGCAGGCCCACGCATACCAGAGCGGGCATGAGCTTGCCGAGGACCTCCGGCGGCTCGACGCCGGCCTGCGGGCGGCGGGGCTGCAGGATGTCGCTGACGGGGAACTGCGGGCGTGGCGGCACTGCGTGGAGACCTTCGGCCTGCATCTGCTCGCGATGGACCTCCGGGATAACTCCGCCCGCCTGCGCGACGCGGCCGGCGAAATCGTTCCGCTGCTGGGGGAGCCCGGCTGGGCCGAGTTCGAGGAGACGCGGCGCCAGGTGTTTCTGGCCGCGATGCCGGACGTCGATCGCGTCTGGTCGCTGGCTGCCGCGTCGCTGAGCGAGCCTGCCCGCGACCTGCTCCAGGCGATGGAGGTGCTGCAGCGGGCGGCTTCCGCGGGCGACATGCAGGCGCTCGGAACGCTGATCGTCAGCATGACGCACCGTCCAAGCGACGCGCTGCTGATGCTGTGGCTGGCGCGGGTGGCCGCCCTGCGGATCGGCTGCGCGAACGGCTGCGCGCCGCTTGCGGTAGTGCCGCTGTTCGAGACGATCGACGACCTGGATAGCGCCGGCGAGTTCCTGGGGACGCTGCTTGCGCTGCCCGGCTACCGCGAACACGTGCGGAGCTGCGACGAGCGCCAGGTGTGCATGGTCGGTTACTCTGACAGCAGCAAGGACGGCGGCTACCTGGCGGCGAACTGGGCGCTGCACCGGGCGGAGCGCACGCTCGCCCGCGTCGCCGACCGCTACGGCGTGAAGCTGACGCTCTTCCACGGTCGCGGCGGCGCGCTGGGGCGGGGCGGCGGACCGGCGGCGCGGGCGATCCGGTCACTTCCGGCGGAATCCGTCCGCGGGCGTCTCCGCATGACCGAGCAGGGGGAGGTGATCGCGGAGCGGTTCGACGACCCCGCCATCGCACACCGGCACCTCGAGCAGGTCCTGCGGGCGACGATGATGGTCAGCGGGCGGGAGCAGCCTCCGACGGAGCGAGCATGGGAAGTGCTGATGGACGCCATGAGCGCGACGGCCCGCCGGGCGTACCTCGATCTGCTCGGGTCGGAGGGCTTCATCGATTACTTCCGCCAGGCCACGCCGATCTCGCTGATTGAGCGCCTGCCGATCGCCTCGCGCCCAACGCGCCGGACCGGGCAGCAGTCGCTCGAGGACCTGCGGGCGGTGCCCTACACGTTCGCGTGGACCCAGAGCCGCCAGCTCATTAACGCCTTCTACGGCCTGGGCACCGCATGGGAATCGCTCAGCGCCGCTGATCGCCAGCTGGCCCGCGAGATGTACGGTGCGTGGGACTTCTTCCGGGCGGTGATCGACAACGCGGAACTCGCGCTGGCCAAGTGCGACCCCTGGATCGCGCGGCAGTATGCGGAACTGGTCGAGCCGCGCGAGTCGGCTCTCCGCATCTGGGGGATGATCCGCGACGAGTACGCCCGCAGCGCGGAGGCGGTGCTGTCGATCAACGGCCAGAAGGAGCTTCTCGGGGGCGTCCCCTGGCTATGCCGCAGCGTTCGGGTGCGGAATCCGTACGTCGATATACTGAACCTCATCCAGATTGAACTGCTTGGTCGGGTCCGTCGGGAGGGGATGCAGGAGGGCGGGGCGGTGGACCTCGGGCTTCGGCTGTCGGTCCAGGGGATTGCCGCCGGCCTGCGGAATACCGGATAACACGTCGGTCACGCCGCTCTTGGGCAGAAACCGGCCAGACGTGCCGATCTCGATCTGCCGGAGCAACCCGCCCGCAAAACCTGCCGGATGCCGCGCAAAAAACGCAAAATCGCTTCAAGAAAAAATGGGGGGCGCGCCGATAGCATCTTTCGCCATGATTCCTATCTTTCCCAAATTAACACATCAAACCGGAAAGACCGGAAATCATGTCAAAGGCGCGGACCTGAGACAAGTCTCTTCAGGCCCTGGTTTTCTATCGGTCTGGTGTCCGGCGTGGAGCGGCCGGGATGTTCTGACGATCGGGCGGTGAGCTTCCCGTCCGGTGCATGAGGCTCCGGCAGGAAGATCCGGCGAGGCCGGGACGCGGCAACGGGAATTCCCTGCGCGTGACAGCCGCCTGGAACCTGGAGGTCGCCCATGTCATCAGATGGTCTTCTGCAGCGTTTCGTCCCCAGCCTTCTCGCCGGTCGGCGTCAGGAATGCCGGGATGTCCTCGCCGAGGTGCTCGCCGGCGGCATGAAGCCGGCCCACGTGTACCGGCAGATGCTCTGGCCGGCCATGGAGCAGGTGGCGCAGATGTATCGCCGGGACGAGATCAACGCGGCGGCCGAGCACATGGCGACCCGGATCAGCCGGGCTCTGGCGGACCAGCTGCAGTCGCATCTTCCGCGGCGGGAGTCGAACGGGAAGCGGATTCTGATCACCTGTGCGGACGGAGAGCCCGAGGAACTGGGCGCTCAGATGTGCGCCGACCTGTTCGAGGCGGATGGCTGGGACGTGTATTTCATCGGCGGGGGCGTGCCGCATGACGAAATCCTCTCGCTGGTCGGGCAGCTCCGGCCGGACATCCTGTTGATTTTCGGAACCCAGCCGACAGGGGTGCCAGCGGTGCGGCGGCTGATCGACCTGATCCGGGAGGTCGGGTCCAATCCCACGATGAACATCATGATCTCCGGAGGTGTGTTCAATCGCGCCGAAGGACTCTGGAAGGAAGTGAACGCGGACATCTTTGCCGAGAATGCCGCCGAAGCGCTGGAGGCAGCCGGCCGCGCCGAGCCTCGCGAGCCGGAAGTTCGGATCCCGGGAGCCCCGAAGAAGCGGCGTCGTCGCCGTCGACCGCCGCTGCTCGCGGGAGCCGAGGCCTGATATCGGGGAAGCACGGGAGCTCCTCGAGTCGCCCCGCGGATGCGTGCCGGAACAGACCCGTCCGGTGCGTCATCCGCGGGGTTTTTTTCTGCGCCCGCGTGAATGCGGCTGGAATAAGGAGCACTTCTAAAGTAGTGCCAAGGGCTCACTTGTGAGGCATGTCGCGGCACGTCATGCTGATCTCAGGCAGGAAGACCGCCGGCAGTACCCACTGGAAGACCCAGCACATCACGCCGACCGACAGAGTCCGTTCCCATGTTCATGAGGAGTGCTCGACTGAATTCCTCGCGGGGGAGCCTCGGGTGCAGACTCTTGCGGTCGTCCTCCGGAGAGGATCCCGGCAGGACCACGAGAACCGGCGGTCGCCACGACAAGGGACGACAATGAGCAGCTTCACTGACGGAGCCGCGGCAACAGACATGGACAGTCAGCGAACCAGAGCGGCGGTCTGCGCGGTTCGATCCGAGTCCAGCGAGGGGCGCCAGGATGGAGGAGCACGTGCGGCAACGCGGCGCCGGGCGTACCAGGTGGCGGATCCGCGCGTGAAGACCCGCGCGGCAACCGCGAGCGCCATGCGGCTGTTCGAACGCGTGCAGGCACGCGACCCTTCCCTGAAGGATGCCGAGGAGCAGTCGTTCTTCGTGGCCCTTCGGGTGTGCGATTTCCGGGCAGGGGGCAGACCGTGGAACCGAGCGTCGCAGCCCACCGAGGCGCAGGCGCGGTGGCTCGAACGCTGGCGGCTGATCCGGGACTACATCGTCGAGCAGAACATCGGGCTCGTTTACACGATGATGGGCCGCTTTCGCACCGCAGGCGTCGACGTGGACGAACTCACCAGCGACGCCATGATGGCATTCATCCGTGCCGTCGAGCAGTTCAATCCATTCCTGGGTTTTCGGTTCAGCACGTACGCCTGCAACGTCATCGTCCGTGCGGCCATTCGCCGAAAGCGTTCCATCGCGTCGCACCAACAACGGTTCCGGGGGAGCGAGTTCGGCTTTTTCGATCCCGACACCTTGTCCGGCAAGAAGGCGGTGACATCGCTCTACCTCGAGCGCATGCACCGGGCGATCCGCCAGAACCTGGCCGGCCTCACGCCCATGGAACTGCACGTGATCTCCAAGCGGTTCCCCACCGACCATTCGCCGGCGCCGACCCTGAAGGAGATCGGGCTTGCGAGCGGCTTCAGCAAGGAACGGATTCGGCAGTTGCAGAACCAGGCGCTTCTCAAGCTGCGTGCCGCGCTGCTGGCGGACCCGGCGCTGAAGTGAGAGGGCAGCGGGAACAGGGACTCCAGCTGCGTGGTGCGTCAGTCCCGCCACCGGTCGAGGAGCGGGGATCGCGCGGGGACCATTTCAGGCCCGGACGGGTTCAATTCCTCAGCGAATGTTGAAGGGAGGGGGGTGAGTCCGGTTATTTCTTTGCTTTTGCGGCGGCCGGGGGTACATTTAAGGCTGATCAGAGGCAGAGAGGACCCGTCTCAAGCCCGGCCAGGATGTGCCGGCGGCCGATGAAGCACGGAGGCTTAGAATCGTCCATGTATCTCAAGCGACTCACCTGCCAGGGCTTTAAAAGCTTCGCCGACAAGACGGATTTCGACTTCCGGCCGGGGATCACCGGTATCGTCGGGCCGAACGGCTGCGGCAAGAGCAACGTCGTGGACTCGATCAAGTGGGTCCTCGGCGACCAGAGCGCCCGGAGCCTGCGCGGCAAGCAGATGCAGGACGTGATCTTCAACGGGTCCGGGACCCGGCGCAGCGCGAGCATGTCGCAGGTCGACCTGGTGTTCGACAACGCCGACCGGCGGCTGGGACGTGACACGGACGAAGTTTCGATCACGCGCCGGCTGTACCGGTCGGGCGAAAGCGAATACCTCATCAACGGTGAGCAGGTCCGGCTCAAGGACGTCCGCGAGCTGTTCATGGATACCGGCATCGGGGTCGGAGCGTACTCGATCATCGAGCAGGGCAAAGTCGATGTCCTGCTGCAGGCCAACCCGCAGGAACGCCGGCTCATCTTTGAAGAGGCGGCAGGAATCAGCCGCTACAAGGCGCGGAAAAAGGAAGCCGAGCGCAAACTCGAGCGGGTCGAGCAGAACCTGCTGCGCATCGAGGACATCGTCGAGGAACTCGAGAAACGGCTCCGCAGCATCAAGTACCAGGCGGGCAAGGCGCGGAATTTCCAGGAATATGACCGGCAGCTCCGCGAAAAAAGGGCCACGTACTCGCTGGCCGAGTATCACCGGCTCACCGAGCGGCAGAAAGTGCTGCAGGAAGAGACGACGGGGCTCTCCGACGGGGCGACGGGGCTGCGGACGTCGATCGACACCGCGGACGCGCGCGCGGCCACGCTGGATGGCGAACTGCTCGGGCTCGACACCGAAATCCGGCAGATCGAGCAGCAGATCCTGACGAATGCCTCCGAGATCACCGCCAACCGCGAGCGGATCGACGGGTCGCGGCAGCGGATCGACGAACTGGTGACGGCGCGCGGGCGCGCGCAACAGCGGCTGGCAATCGAGCGGCAGCGGGCGGCGAAGCTCCGGCAGGAGATCGAGGCCGAGGAAGCCGCCATTCACGCGATCGAGACGGAGCTGCAGGCAGCCCACCAGTCCGTGGATGCCGTGGCGGAGGAAGACCGGGGGCTCTCGCGCGAACTCACGTCGCTGCAGGCCCGCCGGGAGGATGAAAAGGCCGGCATCATCGATCTCCTGCGGCGGACGGCACAGATCAACAACGAGATCTCTTCGCTGGAGCAGCGGCGGCAGCAGCTCGAATCGCAGAAGGGGCGGCTGCATGCCCGGGGCGAGCAGGTGGACAACGAGCTGCGCGGACTGCTCGAGACGCGTCAGCAGATCGATACGCGAGCCACGCAGATCCTCGAGCTGATGCGAGACCAGACGCAGCAGCTCGAGGAAAAGAAGCGACAGGCATCGGCTCTCGATGCCAGCCGGGCGGAGCTGCACCAGCAGATCTCGGCGGCCAAAGAGTATCGCAGCGGGCTGCTCAGCCGGCGACAGCTCCTGCAGGATTTGGACCGCAAGCTCGAAGGCGTTGACGCCGGCGTGCGGGAACTGCTGCACCGCAAGGAGCAGGACAAGAGCGGCGAAGCCTTCCGGTACGTCCGGGGCATGGTGGCCGACCTGATCGCGACCGACGTGTCGCACGCGGTGCTGATCGAGACGGCGCTCGGTTCGTTCGACCAGCACGTGGTCGTGGAGGACAGCGCGGCGTTCTTCCGGGACGCCGACGCGCTGGCGGACTTTCCGGGTCGCGTGCACGCGCTGTGCATTGACCGGCTGCCGGCGTTCCTGGACGGGCACGACTTCTCACAGCAGGAGGGGTTTGTCGCCCGCGCGATGGACCTCGTGCGGTATCCCGAGGAGGCGGCGCCGCTCGTGCGGCACCTGCTTGGGCACACGATCATCGTACGGACGCTGGAGGATGCGGTGCGCCTGGCGGCGGAGAACCCGCCGCACTACCGGTATCTCACGCAGAGCGGGCAACTGCTTGACCCGCGGGGCCTCGCGGAGATGGGGCCGGTCGGCATCAAGGGCGGCCTGATCTCGCGGAAGAGCGAGCTGCGCGAGATCGACGTGCAGATCGAGGAGGTTGACGGCCGGATCGCGGTCATGACCGAGCGGCTGCAGCGGACCTCGGAGGAGATCAGCCACCTCGAGCAGGTCCAGCAGGAACTGCGGAACGCGCTGTTCGAGACGCGGCGTTCGGAGGTCGAAAACAACTCGGCGCGGCAGGTGAACGAGAACGCCATCCGGCGGCTCACGCAGGAGCAGCCGCTGATCGCGGGCGAGGTGCAGTCGATCGAGATGCAGCTCAAGGACGCAGCGGAGCGATCGGCGCGGAGCACCGAGAAACTCTCGCAAATCGAAAACGACAACGTCGAGCGCGAGCATCGCATCCAGCAGCTGGAGGAGCAGATCGCTACGCTCGCCCACAAGCGCGCCCAGCTCGCCGAGCGGCTGACGGAGGCGAAGGTGGCGGTCGGGCAGCTCGCGCAGCGACGGAGCATGCAGGCGGACCGCCTGCGGGGGCTCCGCGACAGCCGCCAGCTCAGCGACGAGGCGGTGAAGGGCTCGGCACGTGAAGCGGAGGACGCAGAACACCGGATCACGCAGGCGGAGCGGGCGGTGCTCGCGGCACAGAGCCGGCTGGCAGAACTCTACGCCTCGAAGGAGCAACTCGACCGGGACCTGCTCGGACGACAGCACACGCGCGAGCAGATGCGGTACGAAATGGAGCAGCTTGCGGCGCGCATGAAGGCGGACCGGGCGGCGCTCGCGCAGATCGAGGAGAAGCTGCACGGGCTGCAGATGGAGCTGCAGGAAGTGCGGATCCGCGTCGAGGACCTGGTGGCCCGGGTGCGGGAGGACCTGGCGATCGACCTGGCGGAGGCGTACGCGAACTACCAGCACGCGGACCAGGACTGGGCAGCGCTCGAGCAGGAGATCGAGGAGCTCAAGGAGAAGATCCGGCGGCTGGGGAACGTGAATCTCGACGCGATCGCCGAGCAGGAGGAGCTCGAAAAGCGGGCGGAATTCCTCGGCGGGCAGCGCGACGATCTGCGGACCTCCCGCAAGCAGCTCGAGGAGCTGATCGAGCAGTTGAACCAGGAGTGCCGCGAGCGGTTCACGCAGACGTTCGAGGCGGTGCGGGTGCACTTCCAGGAGCTGTTCCGGAAGCTGTTCGGCGGCGGCAAGGCCGACGTGGTGCTCGAGGCGCCGGCCGAGGGACAGCCGCTGGACGTGCTCGAGGCGGGCATTGAAATCCAGGCGCGGCCGCCGGGGAAGGAACTGCAGCGGATCTCGCTCATGTCGGGCGGTGAGAAGTCGATGACCGCGATCGCGCTGCTGCTGGCGATCTTCCGCAGCCGGCCGTCGCCGTTCACGGTGCTGGACGAGGTCGACGCGGCGCTCGATGAGGCAAACAACGAGCGGTTCAACCGGATCATCGGCGAGTTCCTCGACCTGTCGCAATTCATCATCATCACGCACTCGAAGCGGACCATGAGCCACGCCGACGTCCTGTATGGCGTCACGATGCAGGAGGCCGGCGTGAGCAAGCGCGTCAGCGTCAAATTTGACACCGCGGACGACGAGAAGGAGACCGCAGCGGTGGCCTAGCCACGCGTCCCTGCGTTCATGTCGCGATCCGGCCCGAGCCCACGCCCGGGTTGAGAATTGAGAGTTGAGAATTGAGAAAGCTCCCGTCCATGCAGGGTCCCGCGCTCTCGCGGCGGCGCTTCCTCGCCCGGTCGCTGGTGGCGGGGGCGTGCCTGTCGGTGGGACGGTGCAGCCTGCGCGAGGGCGCCGATTGCGGATGTGAGGCGGTCGAGCGCGGGTCGCCCGCGAGCCGGCCTGACCTCTGGCAGATCGGGTGCTACACGCGGCCATGGGCGGCGCATGAGTACCGGGTGGCATTCGATGCGATTGCCGAGGCGGGGTACCGGTACGTCGGGCTGATGACGACGAAATCACCGACGAACCTGGTGATCTCGACGGCCACGACTCCGGAAGAAGCGGCCAGGGTCGGCGCGGAGGCGTCGGCGCGCGGATTGCGCATCCCCTCGGCGTATTGCGGTGACATTCCGGCCGGCGAGTCGCGCCGGGCAGCGGCGGAGGGCATGCGGCGGCTGATCGACAACTGCGCGGCCGCCGGCGCGGCGAATCTGATGATGGGCGGCGTCGGCGACGACAAGCTCGTCGAGAACTACTACGGCGCGATCGCGGACACGTGCGATGACGCGGCGTCAAAGGGCATCGGCATCAGCGTGAAGCCGCACGGCGGACTGAACGCGACGGGGCCGCAGTGCCGCAAGACTATTGAACGGGTCGGACACGCGAATTTCCGGCTCTGGTACGATCCCGGGAACATTTTCTACTACTCCGACGGCAAGCTCGACCCGGTGGATGATGCCGCCACGGTCGACGGGCTGGTCGTCGGCATGTCGGTGAAGGACTACGTGTACCCCAAGCGGGTTGATGTGACGCCCGGGACGGGGCAGGTGCGGTTCCCACAGGTGATGGAGCGGCTGAGAAAAGGCGGCTTCGTGCGCGGGCCGCTGATTGTGGAGACGCTCACTCCGGGTGAACTGCCGGCGCTGCTGGATGAGGCGCGGAAGGCGCGGGCCATGCTCGAAGCGCTGACCGGTACGCCGGCCGCGGTATAATCCTGCACTGCCGTGCATGCCTGCGGGCGTGCGGGTCCTGAGTCAACAGCTTCGAGGTGCATGCATGTCCGCCGCTTCCGAGAACAACGGTTCCGTCCGTGAGCGCGTCGCAACGCTGATCAATTTCATTCGTCCGGCGATCCAGAGCGACGGCGGCGACGTCGAACTGGTGGATGTCACCGATGACGGCGTGGTCAGCGTGCGGCTGCACGGGGCATGCATCGGCTGTCCTTCCGCCCAGATGACGCTCAAGCACGGGATTGAGCGCAACCTCAAGCTGCAGGTCCCCGAAGTGACGGAAGTCGTGTGCGTGTAAGCCAGCGACCGGGCGCGGATCCCACCGGCGCCCGGCACAGGCCCGCGGTACGGCTGCAATCGCGCACGCGCGACAACGTTTGACTGGCGGATTTCGCCGGGGACAGCAATGGCGGCACTACGGCACTGATTCTACAACGGGGAGGCTGCACCATGTGTGAATCGTGTTCTGCGCGACTGGATCGGCGGGAGTTCCTGGCGGCGGCCGGGGCGCTGGGGGCGACGGGGCTGCTGTCGAGCGTGGCAGCCGGGGCAACGGGGGCGGCATCAACACTTCCTGCGATGGGCGCAGTGCCGTGGCCGGCACGGGAGAAAAAACCGGCGCGGGTGCTCGCTGCGTTCCTGTATCCGCCGAACGACGTGGTGAACGCAGGCCAGTTGGAGGACTCGTGGCGGGTGCACAACTGGTTCACCTGGCCGGGCAACCAGTTCGAGCCGGAGCAGCAGGAGCGTACGTTCACGGCGAAGATTCGCGAAACTGCCGGAAAGCTGGGCCTCTCGGTCGAGTTTCAGCCCCGGGCGATCTACCAGGAAGCGAAGGTCAAGGAGTTCATCGCGCATGCAAAGCAGGCCGCCCCGGACGCGGTGCTGATCGTGAACTTCTGGAATACCTTCTCGAGGTGGTCGCACCAGATGGCGACCGAGTCGGGGGCGCCCACCGCGATCGTGTACCACACGCTCGGCTCGAGCCACCAGTTGCCGCCGGAGTCTCTGCGGAAGGCCGAGGGGCTGTACTACATCCACTCGATCGAAAACTGGGACGAGATCGAGCGGGGCCTGCGGGCGGTGCGGGCGCGAAAGATGCTCGACCAGAGCCGGCTGCTGCGGATTTCAGGTCGAGTGACGGACGTGACGCGCAGCCGCGAAGAGACGCTTGGCGTCGAGGTGGCCGAGGTGCCGGCCGGGGAGTTCAACGCGCTGTTCGACAGCATCCGACCCGATGACGCCATCGTGAGCGGGGCGGAGGCCTTTCGGCGGGGGGCCGTGCGGGTGACGGATGTGGCGGAGGCGGCGTTCATCGACGCGATGCGGGCGCACGCGGCGGTCCAGACGATGATGCGCCGGTACGGAGCGGATGGGATCACGATCGAGTGTCTGCAGCTCAAGCACCGCAAGCCGTGCATCAGTTTCGCGGTGCATAACGGATCGCTCGTGCCCTGCGGGTGTGAGAACGACCTCAACGCGAGCCTGACATTGATGCTGGGGCGGTGGTTGCTCGACCGGGCGGGATTCCAGCACAATCCAGAGTTCGATACCAGCGAAAACCGGTACTTTGGCGCGCACTGCACGTGCGCCTGGAAGCTGCACGGCCCTGAGGGCGCCTCGCAGGAATACCTCGTGCGGCCATTCTTCCACCAGTTGCCGAAAACCCCGGCGCTGGACGTGCAATGGACGCCGGGCGAGCCGGTGATTCTCGCCAAGTATCTCAGCGGCGAAGGGCGGCTGTGCTGCTGGACAGGGCGGGTGATCGAATCGCCGACGTCGCCTCCGACGGGCGGGTGCGCAACGCGCGTGCTGGTGGAGATCGAGAAGCTGGACGACGTCTGCGAGGCGTACGCGGGGCCGCATCCGATCCTGTTCTGCGGAGGGCGCGGGGAGGCGCGGCGGTTCAAGGCGTTCGCGCGGATGTACCGGCTGCGGCTTGACGGGAATGTGTAACCCCGGCGCACTCGACGCCGTCATCGGGGGTGGAGGCGCAGCGGCCTCGGTGGGGAGCGGATGACTGCCACGGGGGCGACCGCGACGCGTCGACCTCACCACGTGCCTCAGTCTTCGGGCTGCTCGCCGGCGGGGGCCATTTTGACGAGGCGGGGCATGAAGCGGGCGAGGGGTCGGACGAGGTTCTGCTGCGCGGCCATCACCTCGTCAATATCCTTGTAGGCGAAAGGCACTTCGTCGATGCCCGCGGTGAGCACCTTCACGCCCTGTTTGCGCAGGAAGTTCTGGGCCTCCTCCCAGGTGTAGGTCTGGATCGCCTGCTTGCGCGACATGCGGCGGCCGGCGCCGTGTGAGGCGGAGTTGAGCGATTCCTCATTGCCGAGCCCCTCCACGAGGTAACCGGGGGTTCCCATCGATCCGGGGATGATGCCGAGCACGCCGGGGGCGGCCGGCGTCGCGCCCTTGCGGTGGACGATCACCTCGCGCCCTCCGTGCTGTTCCTTCCATGCGAAATTGTGGTGGTTCTCGACCTGCAGGACGGGGTCGCGCCCGACGCCGTCGACGATCTGGCGGTGGATGACGTGGTGGTTGGCGGAGGCGTATTTGCCCATCAGCTCCATGGCGGCCCAGTACTCGAGGCCGGCGTTGGTGAGATCCAGCCAGGCGAGGTGGCGGAGCTCGCGCGGGAGCCCCTCATGGCGGCTCATGGCCCACCTGCTGTAGTGGTCGGCGACCTTCGCGCCGGTGCCGCGGCTGCCGCTGTGCGAGAGGACGGCCAGGTACCGGCCGGGAGGCGCACCTTTCACTGGCTCGCGGAGCTCGATCTCGCCAAACTCCACGAAGTGGTTACCGGAGCCGGAGGTGCCGAGCTGGCGCCAGGCGAGGTCCTTGTTCTGCACGGTGATCGGCGAGACGGTCCAGTCTTCATCCATCACCGGGTGCTCGCGCCGGGGCTTCCACTCGACGCCGACGCCGAAGCGCGTCTGGGACTCGAGGATTCGGCGATAGCGGTGCTCGTCCTTGTTCAGAACCTCCGGTGGGAGGTCGAAGACAGTGAGCATCATGCGGCAGGCGATATCGACGCCCACGGCGTAGGGAATCACCGCGTTGTCTGTGGCGAGCACGCCGCCGATGGGGAGGCCGTAGCCGACGTGGGCGTCGGGCATGAGCGCGCCGGCGACGGAGACCGGCAGGCGGCAGGCATTTTTCATCTGGTCGTGGGCGGCGGGATCGATGTCGGTCCCCCAGACGCGGTACTGGAGGTCGTCATGCCAGGCGTACTCCTGGGGGATCGCGGGATCAGGCACGGGAACGGCGCCGGACTCGATGATCGCGGCGGCCAGATCTCCGTAGAGCGGGTGTGTCTTGAAGCTGTGGGGGTCGCGCAGGACGGCGCGGAGCATTCCGCGGACCTGGTGGAGCGGTTGACCGGAGACGCGCGCGTTGCCGGCGACGGCGCGGGCTTTGTTGAGCAGCGGCCCGCCCGGGTAGCCCATCTGGCGGAGTTCCTTGGCCTTCATACGGTTACCCTGTCACCATCTCAAGGCTCCGATTGCATGTGAACGTCAGAGCGATCGAGCGTTTGAGCGTCGCTGCGATTCTCGCCCGAGTCCCGCAAGACTTTCCGGCTCGGGCATCGCTTTCACAGGATCAGCATGGCGTCACCGTAACTGTAAAAGCGATAACGCGCGCGGATCGCTTCATCATAGGCGTGCAGTATCTGCTCCCGACCGGCGAAGGCAAAGACGAGGGCGAGCAGCGTGCTGCCGGGCAGGTGAAAGTTGGTCAGCAGGATGTCCACGGCGCGGAAACGGTACGGCGGATAGATGAAGATCCGCGTCCAGCCGCTGCCGGGCGTTACGGCGCCGCCCGGTGAGGCGCAGGACTCGAGGACGCGCACGCTGGTGGTGCCGATGGCCACGACAGGGCGACCGTCACGCCTGGCATTGTTCACGGCGGCGGCGGTCTCGGGGCTGCACTCGTACCACTCGGCGTGCATCGGGTGATCGGCGAGACTTTCGACGCGGATCGGGGCGAAGGTGCCGACACCGACGTGGAGCGTGACGTGAACGCGGTGGATGCCGCGCTGGTCGAGCCGGTCGAAGACCTCAGGTGTGAAGTGCAGGCCGGCAGTCGGGGCGGCGACGGCGCCGGGGACCCGGGCGTAGATCGTCTGGTAGCGCTCGACGTCGTGGCGCTCGTCGATTGCGGATTGCGTATCGCGGGTTGCAGATGGATGCGGGGGGATTTCCGAATTTTGATTTCCGAGGTCCGACTTCCGGGCGGCCGGTTCGGTGCCCGTGGCTCGCGCGATGTACGGGGGGAGCGGCGGGTGGCCGACCTCGTTCAGGATTGGGACGGCGTTTCCTGCGGGGACGGGCTCGGCTTGCCAGACGCCGGGCTCCGTTCGTTGGAGGAGGCGTAACGTACGGGAGGAGCCGTCGATCTGCAGCAGCTCTCCGGGTCTGAGGCGGCCGGCGCCGGTCAACATGACCTGCCACGCGCCGGCCTCCTCGTGCAGGAAGAGGCCTTCGATGCGGCCGCCCGTGCGTCGGTGCATGTGCAGGCGCGCGGGCAGGACACGCGTGTCGTTCAGGACCAGGAGGGCACCGGGCGGGAGCAGATCGGGCAGATCCGTGAAGGTCCGGTGCTCCACTGCGGCAGGGACGCGGCGGAGGACCAGCAGTCGGCTCTGGTCGCGGCGTTCGGCAGGATGCTGCGCGATGAGATCGGGTGGCAGGTCGTACTGGAGCTCCGAAACCAGCAAGCGGGACCTCCGGGGGGCGCCACTGTTGAGCCACGTCAACGCCAGCGGTCCGGCTGTGGCGTCACGTCAACGTCGAGAGGGCATGTTACCCGGAGGCAGGGCGACTGCTCCAACAGATCAACTATCGGCAGGCTCTGCAGTTGCGGAAAGAGTGACGGTCGCGCCGCGGCACGCGGGGCTGCATGGTATGGGACGTGCAGCGGGAGAGTGGGCGCGGATCCGCGCATCTGGAGGTGCTTTCCGGAGCGGGCGGAGAAAGGCCGTGGTACAGCCCATCAGGCCAGTGACGCTGTCGCTGCTGGCGTTGCCGCCAGCGGTATTCGCACGGGCGTGCCTGATCACGCTGCCGTACAGGCTGTTGTGCGCCTGCTGGGCGGACCTCGCGTCGACGTGCGGGGCGGCAGCCACTCGCGTCGCGCAGCCCCCGCAAAGTTCAGAGGGTGCTCTCTCGTCGCAGATCGATGCGTGGAAAGCGTGGCCAGCGGGTTCGCCGTGGGTGGATGACGTGGGGCGATGGTGGCCGAGCGACGAGTTCCCACCGCCTCTGCCGGCAGCAGCCGGGGAGGGCCCGGTGGTAGTGCAACCGACGACGGTTCTGTGGCGCGATACTGGCGGGCTGCTGGACATGGTGATTTGAGGCGCCCGTACAGGTCGAGCGATCACCGGGCAGGGGGTGACCGGCCCGCCACCACATTCTTCCGCATCGTTTCACAGCAGGGGCGCGAAGCCCTTCTACAGCGGGCATAGAATCGCGCGGCCTTCTCGGCCGGAGCGAGCATGCCCAGATCCGAACGCACGACAGTCTCTCCGCGCATCCAGATGCTCGCGTCGATCGCGATCGTCGTGGCGGGGTTGTACTTTGCGCGGGAGGTGATGATTCCGTTCGCACTGGCGGTGCTGTTCAGCTTCCTGCTGGCGCCGCTGACGAAGCGCCTGGAGCGCTGGCGGGTGCCGCGGGTGCTTTCGGTGCTGCTGGTCGTGCTGGCGACATTTATCGTGGTGGCGGGGTTCGGTTACATCGTCACGCACCAGATGATCGGGATCGTTCAGAAGCTTCCGGAGTACCGGCAGAATATCCGCACGAAACTGGCGGTCTTCCGCAGTGAGCCGGACGGGGCGCTCAGCAAGGCGGCGGAGACGATCAAAGAGATTCAAAACGAACTGGCGACGTCGCGGCCGTCAACGAAGCCGGCGACGCGTCCAGCGGTCGTCCGCGAGACGGTGGAGGAGGAAACCGTCGAGCAGGCGACGGTGAGCACCGCACCGGCGGAACCGATCCAGGTGGCGGTTGTCGAACCCGATCAGTCGGGGCTCGACTATTTGCGCGAGAACGCCTCGCTGCTGCTGGCGCCGCTGGGGACGGCGGGCATCGTCGCGGTGTTCGTCATCTTCATGCTGCTGGAACGCGAGGACCTGCGCGACCGGCTGATCCGGCTGATGGGGCAGGGGCAAATTCACCTGACGACGCAGGCGCTGGACGACGCGTCGAGCCGCATCAGCCGCTACCTGCTGATGCAACTCGTCGTGAACGCCACGTACGGGATCCCGGTGGGGATCGGCTTATGGCTGATCGGGGTGCCCGGGGCCTTCATGTGGGGGCTGCTGGCGACGGTGCTGCGGTTCATCCCCTACATCGGGCCGTGGATCGCCGCGGCCACGCCGATCCTGCTGTCGGTGGCGGTGTTCGAGTGGTGGCTGCCCACGATCGAGGTCGTCGCACTCTACATCGTGATGGAACTCGTCAGCAACAACATCATGGAGCCGTGGCTCTACGGATCGAGCACGGGAATGTCGAGCCTGGCGATCCTGGTGGCGGCGGTATTCTGGACGTGGCTGTGGGGCGGGGTGGGGCTGCTGCTGGCGACGCCGCTCACGGTGTGCCTGGTGGTGCTCGGCAAGTATGTGCCGCAGCTCGAGTTCCTGAGCGTGATGCTGGGCGACCAGCCGGTGCTCGACCCGCCCACTCGCTTTTACCAGCGATTACTGGCAATGGACGCGGATGAGGCGGCGGAGGTTGCGGAGGAGTACCTCAACGAGCACTCGCTGGTGAAGACGTACGACACGGTGGTCGTGCCGGCGCTGGGGATGGCGGAGCACGATCGGCACCGCGGCGAAGTGGACGTGCAGCGGCAGGAATTCATTCACCAGGCGGTCCAGGACATTGTTGAGGAGTTCGGCGAAGCGGCGGGTGCGACGGTCGAGGAGGGCAAGGAGGCGCGCCGACGGGAAGAGGAGCGCCCGCGCGTGCTGTGCCTGCCGGCGCGCGATACGGCGGACGAACTGGCGGGGATGATGTTCGCGCAGGTCCTGGATCGGGAGGGTATCCCCGCGCGGGCGTTGTCGGCGACCAAACTGGCGAGCGAGATGCTGGAGCAGGTAGCGGAGGCGCGTCCGCTGGTGGTGTGCGTTTCGGCCCTGCCGCCGCTCGCTTCGACGCACGCGCGCTACCTGTGCAAGCGGCTGCAGGGACGGTTTCCCGGGCTTGTGCTGGTGGTGGGGCTCTGGAACACGCGGGTCAATCTGGAGCGGGCACGGGCGCGGCTGACCTGCGGAGAGACGTCGCGGCTGGTAACGAATTTCGCCGACGGGCTAAACGAGGTGCGGCAGGCGGTGAACGCGGAAACACTGAAGGTGCGGCAGGGGCCGCCCGCGCCGGCCAGCGATGCAGGAAATCTCGCCACGGCCTCGTGACGCTGGTGCGCGTCCGCGCCGGGTTGTCAAACCGGCACGTCCTCGACGTCCGAAACCGCCGGACGTAAGCTCGCGGACGGATCGAGGAGGACGCGCGAATGGATGCGGTTCGCTCGCTGTACAAGTCTCCGCTGGTGCTCCTGACCGACCTGTACGAGCTGACGATGGCGTACGGGTACTGGAAGCTCGGACGGGTGGACGAGGAGGGTGTCTTTCACCTGGTTTTTCGCGAGAATCCGTTTCACGGCGGATACACGATCGCGTGCGGGCTGGCGCCGGTGATCGCTTTTCTCGAGGGGTTGCGGTTCGCGGATGACGACCTTGTGTACCTGGCGGGGCTGACGGGCAACGACGGGCGGGCGCTGTTCGAGACGGCGTTCCTGGACTACCTGCGGGAGATGCGGTTTGCCTGCGATGTCGACGCCATCCCGGAGGGGACAGCGGTATTTCCACACGAGCCGCTGGTTCGCGTCAGGGGGCCGATGCTGCAGTGCCAGCTGCTGGAGTCGGCGCTGCTGAACATCATCAACTTCCAGACGCTGGTCGCCACGAAGGCCTCGCGCGTGTGCACGGCGGCGGCGGGCGAGCCGGTGATCGAGTTCGGGCTGCGGCGGGCGCAGGGGATCGACGGGGCGGTCTCGGCGAGCCGGGCGGCGTATGTCGGCGGGTGCGCGGGGACGTCGAACGTGCTGGCGGGGCGGCTGTTCGGGATCCCGGTGCGGGGGACGCACGCGCACAGCTGGGTGATGTCGTTCGACGACGAGCTCGAAGCGTTCGACGCGTGGGCACGGGCGATGCCGAACAACTGCATCCTGCTCGTGGACACGTACGACACGCTGCAGGGCGTGCGGCACGCGATCGCGGCGGGCAGGAAGCTGCGGGAGGCCGGGTACGAGCTGGCGGGGATCCGGCTGGACTCGGGGGACCTGGCGTACCTGAGCATCGAGGCGCGGCGCCTGCTCGACGAGGCGGGGTTTCCGCAGGCCGTCATCATGGCAAGCAATGATCTGGACGAGCACATCATCACCAGCCTGAAAGAGCAGGGAGCGACGATCCGGGCGTGGGGTGTCGGGACGCGCCTGGCGACTGCGTACGACCAGCCGGCGCTCGGCGGCGTGTACAAGCTCTCGGCGGTGCGGCAGCAGGGACGCGACTGGCAGTACAAGGTGAAGATCTCGGAGCAGACGGCGAAGGTTTCGACGCCGGGAATCCTGCAGGTGCGGCGGTTCAGCGTGCCGGACGGGTTCCTCGCGGACATGATCTATGATGAGCAGATCGGTGCTTCGGGCTGGGGGACGATCATTGATCCGACCGACCACACCCGGAGGAAATTCGTTGCCGAGGGCACGCCGCACGAGGATCTGCTGGTGCCGGTCTTCCGCGACGGCAGGCGCGTGTATGACCCGCCGGCGCTCGCGGTGTCGCGCGATCGGACCGGTCAGCAGCTCGCGCGCCTGCACCCGGGCATCCGCCGGTTCGTCAACCCGCACCGCTCCCCCGCGGGGTTGGAGAAGAGCCTGCATGAGCTGCGGACGCGGCTGATCCTCGAGGCGCGC
>CAZJTF010000042.1:0-27584 GCA_964548565.1 uncultured Planctomycetales bacterium
GCCCAGACCGCGGGATCGTTGATCCACCGGCGCAGGAGCGGTTCGTCGGAAAACTCGAGGGGCCGGAAGTCAACGCGGCAACCCATGTAGTAGACCACCCGCACCGGCTCATGCGGCAGGGCGGGAGTCTCGACGGGCTCCTCGATGATGGTGGTTTCCGGCAGGTCCAGTTCCTCGATCATGAAACACCTACGCTTTCCTCTACAGGCGCGCAGCCTCTCCATTCGTGCCGCGCACTTCGTTTGGAACTCAATGATGGCGAACGCGTATTGGAAGCTTTCGATGGCGTCCGCTATACTGACGGACGAACCGGAAACTCGCAGGTTTTCGCGTTCCCGGGCGGTGACGGCGGCGACCGTGACCGCCCGCTTTATTGCGCCGGCATCCCGGCGACCTCGTGTGGGGCCTCGTTGCCCCGATCTCCTGGCTCACCGGCGGCAGCAATCGCCGGAACGCACCTGGTTCCGTTCTGCGGCCGCCGCCGCCGGTGGATATCCAACAAAAAAGCCCTGCGTCCTTTCGGCCGCAGGGCTTGTCAAGTTCCGTTTGAACCAGCTTACCCTACGGCCCGTCGTCCTTATGGATATCGCGGCCGAAGCAGACGACAAACGACGGCGCGCACGAAGCAAGATTCTGCTTCGTCGTCCACGTCGTCGTCATCTGGTAAGCACTGGTCATGGTTTTTGCACCGAAAAAGCCGGGCGTGCCCGACTCATCAACTCACCTAAATATACGCGAGAACTGGCAGCTGTCAAGGGAAAAACCCCATTTTTTCCTTTTGTCAGCCGGGGCGGGGCTTTGGAGTAGGCCGAGCCTGGCCTGCAGACTCCCGGACGGCAGCGTGTGCGGTGCGTTGGTGTTCGGACGGGTCTGCGGTATCATGTCGGCTCGGTTTTCCGCGGCAGGTGAGGGGCGGGAAGCCGGGCCGGTACTGCCGGCGACTTCAACGGTCCGGGCCGCCAGAGGGCGTGGCTGGCCGACGGGCGATCAATCAGGGCGGCGCCGGAAGCGGCCGCAACTCCGCAGCCGCCGCTCACAAAACGACCGGACTTTCATGAGCAAGCACATTCCATCCAGGTTCCTGCGCGATTCGGGCACCGAGGTCTTCAACGGCAACGAACTTCTCGTCAAAGGGGCCCTCGAAACGGACGGCGGCGTTCACCTGATGACCGGGTATCCCGGGTCGCCCGTTGCCACGTTTTTCGACGTCATGGCGGACTGTGCGGATCTCTTCCGCGAACACGGCATCGAGGGGCGGATCGCCAACAACGAAGCGCTGGCGGTCGCGGCGGTGAACGGCTCGCAGATGGGGCCCCTCCGCGCGATGGCGGTGTTCAAGAGCGTCGGCCTTCACGTGGCCAGCGATGCCCTGGCGCTGGGCAACCTGGCGGGGGCGCACCGCGAGGGCGGGGCGGTCATCGTCGTGGGCGACGATCCGTGGAGCGAGAGTACGCAGGTTCCGGCGGACTCACGATTCCTCTTCCGGCACCTGTTCGTGCCGGTGCTCGAGCCCGGGACGATCCAGGAGGTGAAGGACTTCGTCGGCATGGCCTTCCAGCTCTCGCGCGCGGCCGAGCTGTACATCGGGTACATCATCACGACCACGCAGGCGGAGGGCGGCGGCTCCGTCGTCTGCCGGCCGAACCACTATCCGCTCACGAACGCGCGGCATCCGTTCGAGATCCACACGGACACGCTCGACCTGCAGAACAAGGTGCTGCTGCCCCCGCGCACCGGACGGCGCGAACTCGACATTCCGCAGCGCTATGAGCGGCTGCACCGCGAGGCCGAGCGGCTGCAGCTGAACCCGATCATCGGCGACGTCTCGTCGGGCGAGGCGCTGATTGTCACCAGCGGCCTGGCGTTCCAGTACGTGCAGCAGGCGCTCTCGGATTTCGGCCTGGCGGGGCGGATCCCGATTCTCAAGCTGGGCCTCACGTATCCGCTCGACCGCCGGCTGATCGAGTCGGTGCTGGGGCGCTACGAGCACCTGGTGATCGTCGAGGAGCGTCGCTCGTTCATCGAGGAGCAGGTGGCGGAGATCGCGCTGCGCTACGGGCAGGGCTCGGAGCGCCGGATCGCGCGGCTCTGGGGCAAGCAGTTCCCCGAGGGCTGCAGCGGGTTCCCGGCGGCGCTCGGGTTGAACGTGTCGATCGTGGCGGACCGGATCGGGCGTTTTCTCCGCGCGATCGAGTCGCCGCTGGCCCGCAATGCCGCCCGGATGATCGAAACCGAACTGCGGGTCATCGCGGACACGAGCCGGGCGGAGGTGAACATCCCGGCCCGCACGCCCACGTTCTGCCCCGGCTGCCCCCACCGCGACTCGTCGAATGTGCTGCTGCAGATCAAGGAGCAGTTCGCGGACGAGGCGTACATGCGCCGGCACCACGGGCGCGGTGCGGTGGACCTGGTCTTCCACGGCGACACCGGCTGCTACACGATGCTGATGTTCGAGCCGAACTCCCAGCTGATGCACAACTACTCCGGGATGGGCCTGGGCGGCGGGACGGGCAGCGGCATCGACCCGTTCATCCGGAACAAGCAGGTCGTCTTCATGGGGGACTCGACGTTCTTCCACTCCGGCGCGACCGCCATCAGCAACTCGGTGGCCGGGGGGCAGGACATCACGTACATCATCCTGGCCAACGGCACGACGGCCATGACCGGCCACCAGCCGCTGCCGACGGTCGAGCACGACCTGCTCAACCGGCCGATCCAGGTGCAGGAAATCGAAACAATCGTCACCGCGCTGACGTCAGGCCGGGTGCCCGTCGTGCGGATGAACCCCGAACACCGCCACGACTACCGGGATCTGCTCGAGAAGATCATCCTGGCCGACGGCGTGAAGATCGTGATCGCCGACAAGGAGTGCGGCATCACGTTCAACCGGCGCCGCCTGGGTGAGGAGCGGGCGGAGCAGCGCCGGCGCGGGTTCGTGCGGCGCAAGGTCTTCATGAATGTCACGCCGGAGGTGTGCGAGTTCTGCCTGGAGTGCACAACCCGCACCGGATGCCCGGGCCTGACCATCGAACAGACGAGCTACGGGCCGAAGGTCCAGACGGACCTGTCCCTCTGCACAAACGACGGGGCGTGCGCGCGGATCGACGCGTGCCCCTCCTTCGAGCAGGTGATCGTCACGCGCAAGCACGCGCCGACGCCGCGCGGGCACAGGATCCACCTCGAGGACATTCCCGAACCAGTGGTGCGGTTCGAGGGCGAGGTCTGGCGGGCGTGGCTGGCGGGCGTGGGCGGCATGGGAATCGGGACGGCCACCAGCATCCTGGTGCACGCGGGGCAGCACGAAGGCTACCGCGTGCAGTTCAGCGACAAGAAGGGGCTCGCGATCCGCAACGGCGGCGTATACTCGCAGCTCATCTTCAGCAAGCCGGACGACAGCGGGGCGGCCCCCGACGTCAGCATGACGGTGTCCTACGGGAAGGCGGACCTGCTGCTGGGAATCGATCCGCTGGAGGCGGTGCGGGCGGTGGACCCCGCGCAGCCGTTCCGGATCGCGTCGGCCGAGCGCACGGCGGCCGTCATCAACAGCGACACGACGCCGACGGTCCGCACGCTGATGGGGCTGGACACGTTCCGCATCGAGGAACTCGAGCGGACGCTCCGCAGCGTGATCAGACCGGGGGCGTACTTCTCGGCGCGGATCTCCAGCCTGACGGAGCGCATCTTCGGCACCAAGCAGTACGCCAACATCACGATGCTCGGCATGGCGTATCAGCGCGGCCTCATCCCGGTTTCGCTGGAGGCGATGAAGGAGGGGATCCGGCGCACGATCCGGGCCGACTTCAAGAAGAACCTGCGGGCCTTCGACGTCGGGCGCAAGCTGGTGAGCCACCCGCACCTCTTCAACGAGGGCGAGGTTCAGCCCTCGCTGGCCCGGGTGGTGCGCGAGAAGGCGGCGTACCTCAACATGCGCCGGCGCGGCAAGCGCCGGGCGCTGCGGAACGAGATCCCCGGGGCGGCCGGACGGCGCCGTTTGCCGGATACGAAGCTGGCCCGCACGTACAAGCACATGGTGTACACGACGCTGCGGGCGTGCCGGGAGCTCGATCGCCAGACGATGCGCGACATCGCCGTCCGGATCTACGACCTGATCCAGTGGGGCGGCCCGCGGTACGCGCAGCGTTACATCGACCGGGTGCGCCGCGTGTTCCTGGCAGATCACGAGCAGTACGGCTTCGCCGCGACGCGCGCGGTGGTGTGGAACCTCGCCAAGATGATGCTCATCAAGGATGAGTTTTTCGTCGCACACCTGCTGACCAGCTACGAGAAGCTGCGTCGGGACCGGCAGCGGTACAACATCAACCCGTCGCGCGGCGACAGGATCCGGTACAAACGCACGTTCCACCCGCGGCTGTTCGGGCGGCAGGTGGACATCACGATGCCGCACTGGTCGCTGTACGCGCTGCGGAGCCTGCGATTCCTGCGGCGGGTGCTGCCCTGGTACCACAAGGAGGAGCGCCAGTGCCTGAGGTGGTACGACACGGTGGTCGACGGTTTCGCTTTCGTCGATGAGGCCTCGTACCGGCAGTACGTCGAGGTGCTGCGCACGGCGGAGTCGATCACGGGATACGCGGAGGTGCGGGGGAAGCGCATCGAAGCGGCCCGCGCCCGCGCGCAGCAGCTCCTCGCGTCGCTCCGCAAGGGGCAGACGGCGGCTCAGCGCAAGCTGGCGGTGTAACGACGCCGGACCCGGGGGTTCCCGCTATAATCGGGCTGTCTCAGGGAGACTTTCCGATGCTCGATCGCATTTCGATTGACCCCGCGGTGTGCCACAGTCAGGCGTGCATCCGCGGCACCAGGATTCCTGTCCACCAGATCGTCCGGATGGTCGCCAACGGGGACACCGTCCAAGGTATACTGGAGGATTACCCCTCCCTCAGGCGCGAAGACATTCAGGCGGCCCTCGAATACGCTGCCACACGCGCGGAGGAGCATGTCGGCCCGATCGAGTCACTTGGCACGCCGCAATGAAGATCGTCGGTTTTCAGTCTGCTCAAGCCTGCTCATGATTGATCTCACCTGTCCTCTCCTCGTGTTCCTCGCAGCCAGTGCCGGTGGTTCTCCCCTGCCCGCGCCGCGGTGCCAGCCGCTGATCCGTGGCGCGCTGTGGTGGATTGATCCGGCGCGGGATCCGCAACGGCTCGACGCGACGATCGAGGCGATGGACGGGGCGGGGATGAATCTTCTCTGGCTGCTGAACACGGCAGGTTTGGCGGCCGACGAGGGCAGCGACCTGCTGGAGCGGCTCTACACGCACGCCGACCGGCGGGGCTGGCGGGTGATCATCGAGACGTCGTGCGTGCCGGACTGGTACCACCACTGGGACGTCCCGGCGCTCGTCGAGGCGAGCCGGCGGCACGTCGGGAACGCGACCCGGCGGTATGCGCGTCATCCGTCGTTCTTCGGGTGGTACATCAACCACGAGATCTACATGGAGTGGGACGAGAAGTCGCGCAAGATCCGCGCGCTCTTCGCCGGGATCCGCGAGGTGACGCGGGCCGCCACGCCGCTGGCGAAGCTGACGATCTCACCGTTCTTCCTGGCGGACGCGACCGGCATTCGCGGGGCGTTTCGCTACGCCACGCCGGCGGAATACGGGGAGTGGTGGGCGCAGACGCTCCGCGAAAGCGGCATCGACGTCGTGATGCTGCAGGACTCGGGGGCCGAACACTGCGAGTGCGTCACGGAGTCGCAGCGGGTCGCCTTTTTCTCCGCCATGCGACAGGCGTGCGACACCGCGGGGGCGGAGCTCTGGGGGAACGTCGAGACGGTGGAGTACCGCGCGAAAGACTGGGCGGAGTTCGCCCGGCGCTACCGCGAGCACCAGGCGGCCGGCACGCCGTACCCGTGGTCGTTCGATATGCGGCGGAACGCCTGGAAGCTGGACCTCGCGTCACGCTTTGGCACCAACCTTGTCACGTGGGGATGGGAATTCTGGAATCCAGTCGCGCCCCGATCCGGCCAAGCCAGTGACGAGAACTACCGGGCCTACCGCGCGTACCTCGGCACGCATCCGGCGACTCAGCCGAGCTCCCGGCCGCGGTGACATGTGTCACTCTTTGCCGTCGTTCAATGTTGCGGTTGGCTGTACCGAGCACAGGCCGGCGACGGTGCGCGCCGGGCTGCGTGGGCAGGTCAGAACTCGCGGCGCTGCCGGGCGGTCGGGATGTGCAGCTGCATGCGGTACTTGGCGATCGTGCGGCGGGAGACCTCAATGCCTTCCGCCTGCAGCCTGGCGGCGATGACGTCGTCGTTGAGCGGGTTCTTCTTGTCTTCTTCGTCGATGATCTGCTTGACGCGGGCCTTGACCGAATCCCAACTCGTGGCTTCGCCGTCGCTGCTCTCGGTGCCGCCGGTGAAGAAGTAACGCAGCGGGAAGATGCCCCGGGGCGTCTGCACGTACTTGTCGGCCACGGTGCGGCTGATGGTCGACGGATCGCATCCGAGCTTTTCCGCGAGCTCGCTCATGCGGAGGACCTTCAGCCCCGCGGGGCCGATGTCCAGGAAGTCGCGCTGGCGTGTCACCACTTCCTGGGCGACCTCCAGCAGGCGGTTGCGCCGGTACTGGATGGCATCGATCAGGGCGCTGGCGGATTCGAGGTTGCGCCGGATGAACTCGCGGGCGTCCTTGTCGTGCTTGTGATCGGCGAGCATCCGCCGGTAGGTGTCCGAAATCCGCAGGCGGGGGTTGTTGCCGCGGGCCAGGCGAATCGTGTAGCCGTCGCCGTCGTCGGCGTAGTCGACGATGACGTCGGGTGAAACGACCGGCACGGAGCGCTCGACCACGAGCGCGCCCGGATGCGGGTGCAGCTTGCCGAGGTTGCGGACGGCCTGCTTGATCTCGTCGATGGAGCGGCCGGTCGCCTTGGCGATCGCAGGGAAGCGGTTCTTTTCAATGTCGGTCAGGTAGTGCTCGACCAGCAGCCGCTCGAGCTCGTGGTTGCCCTCGAGACTGTCGAGCTGGATGAGCAGGCACTCGCGCAGATTGCGGGCGCCGATGCCGGCGGGTTCGAGCGTCTGGACCCAACTGAGGGCCTCTTCCATCTCCTCGGGCGTGAACGGCGGAACGTGCTGCTCGGCGATCGTGTCGAGGCCGGTTTTGAGGTAGCCGTCGTCTTCGATGTAGTTGATGATCAGTTCGCCGGCCTCGCGGATCCGCCCGGAGACCTCGACGAACGCCCACTGGCGGAGGAGGTACTCGGAGAGCGACTCAGGCCGGCTGGCGGTGTTGGCCATCGCGTCCAGCTTGGCGTCGCGTTCGCCGGTCGGCTGGCGCGCCCGGCCGAAGGACTGGTCGCCCTCGTCGAAATCGTACTCGCGTGACAGGCGGTCGAGCCGGCTGAAGCTCTCGACCTCGGTCGGCGCCTCGGTCGCGCCTGCCCCGAGCGCGGCGTCTTCACGGCGCGCCTCCGCCTGGGGCTCGTAGCGCTCCGCCTCGTCCTCGAGGGCGGGGTTGCGCTCCATCTCCTCGCGGATCTTCGACTCCAGCGCCAGGAGTGGCAGCTGGAGAATGTTCATCGACTGGATCAGTTGCGGCGTGAGCCGCTGCTCCTGCCGAAGCCCGAGGGACAGATGCTGTGACATCGACTGCGACATTCTGCGTGATTATAGCAGAAATCGGCCAATACTGCACTGGTCCGAAGAGAACTTCGGCGTGCCCGGGGCGGCAAAAAACAGCTCGGTATTTTACATCGGGGTCCGTCCGGTAATGGCCGATTCGAGCATCGCGCGTGATGCGTACTCGACCTGCGACCCGACGGCGAGTCCGCGGGCGAGCCGCGAGACGGTGATGCCGAACGGCTGCAGCACGCTCTTGACATAGAGCGCAGTTCCATCACCCTCCATCGTCGGATTGGTCGCGAGCAGCACCTCGCGCACGCCGCCGGCGCGGACGCGCTCGACGAGCGACTCGATCGTCAGGTCGCCCGGCTCCACGCCCTCGAGCGGCGCGATGTGGCCCATCAGGACGTGGTACACGCCGCGGATCAGGCCGGTCTGCTCGAGCAGCATCACGTCGCGCGGCTGCTCGACCACCACGACGAGCGCGCGATCCCGCTGCGGATCGCTGCAGATCGCGCAGGGGTCGGCCTCCGTCAGGTTGTAGCACACGGAGCAGTGCCGCAGGTTCTGCTTGACGTCGCGGATGGCGTCGGCGAGCCGCAGCGCCTCATCACGCGACGCGCGCAGCAGGTGAAACGCGATCCGCTCCGCACTGCGAGGCCCGATTCCGGGCAACTGGTTGAGTTCCGACATGAGCCGCGACAGCGACTCCGGCATGCCGCGCGTCAGCTCGCTCACCGCGTGGTTCTCCGCCCGGGGCTTCAGCCCGGTCCCATCAGTTCGCTGAGCCCGGGGATGTTGAGCCCGCCCGTCAGTTTCGCCATCTCGGATTTCATGCTTTCCTGGGCTTTGCGGTTGGCGGCCGACACCGCGGCGGTGATCATGTCCTCGAGGAGCTCGATATCCTGCGTCGCACCGGGGTCGATCTTGATCTGGACGAGCTCACCCTTGCCGTTGACCTGCGCGCGCACCATACCGGCGCCGGCATCGGCATCGTATCGCTGGGCGGCGAGCGTCTCCTGCATCTTCTGCATGTTCTCCTGGAGCGCTTTCGCCTGCTTGAGCATTCCACCGAGGTTACCCAGGGCACCAAACATCCAAGACTCCTTCGTTTACTCTGCAAGCCCGGCCCGATGGCGGGCGATGGTGATTCTGAAGGCTAACTGCCCGGCGGCAGCCGTTCCACGTTGACCAGCGATCCGTCGAAGAGCTCGATCGCCTCGCGCACCATCGGCTCGGAGGCGGCTTCGCGCAGTTCCGCGGGTTGAGGCGCCGCGGGAGGAGGCGGGGCGCCGGCCGGGGCCGGTTTGCCCGCGGGTTTCGCGCCCACCCGTGCGGCGAAGCTGGTCGAACGTTCCGCCGGTTCAGCGGCGGGCCTGTCCGGCGCCGGTGCGGGCGCCGGCGGCGGAGTCACTTTTTTTTTTGCGTCGTCCTGCGGTGGCGCCGATGCCGGCGCGCCGGAGAGCTGCTCGATGAGTGCCTGCACCGACTGGTAGGGCACGGCGCTGGCCAGCCGGACGAGCGCGGCCTCCACGAGTGCCCGCCCGAGGGCACTGTAGCGGACGTTGCGCCGCAGCTCCTCCATGACGGCGATCATGTGCACGTAGGTCTCGGAATCGAACCGCCCGGCAAGTGCGACCATCTTCTCGGCGGCGGACGCCGGCAGCTCGACGAGCGTCGTTTCGGGGCCGCAGACCCGCAGCAGCATGAGCGAGCGGAGCTGGTCCGCCAGGGATTCGGCGAAGCGTTCGAGGGTGTAGCCGGCGGACAGGCAGCGGTCGAGGCTCGCCAGGGCCCCTGCCGCGTCGCGGTCGGCGAGCTGCCCGATGAGCCCGGTGAGCATTTCGTCGTAAGGCGTCGGCAGCAGGTCGTCGACGAGCTGCGGTGTCAGCGTTTTCTCGCCGGTCGAGAGCAACTGATCGAGGAGCGACAGGGCGTCGCGCATGGAGCCGTTGGCGGCCCGGGCGACACGGCGCAGGACCTGCGGCTCCGCCGCGATGTCTTCCTTCGCCAGCACCTCGCGGAGATGCCCCTCGATGTCATCGGCGCTGATACTGCGGAAATCGAACCGCAGGCAGCGGCTCTGGATGGTCGCCGGCACCTTCTGAGGCTCGGTCGTCGCGAGAATGAACTTCACGTGCTCCGGCGGCTCTTCCAGCGTCTTGAGCAGGGCGTTGAACGCGCCCGTGCTCAGCATGTGGACCTCGTCGATGATGTAGATCTTGAACCGAGCCCGCGCGGGGCGGTAGACGGCGTTGCTGCGGAGCTCGCGGATGTTGTCCACCCCCGTGTTGCTGGCGGCGTCGATCTCGATGACGTCGACGTCCTGGCCCTCGGCGATGGCGATGCAAGATTCGCACTTGCAGCAGGGTTTCACGGTGGGGCAGTCAGAGGCCAGGCAGTTGAGCGAGCGCGCCAGCACCCGCGCCGCGGAGGTCTTGCCGACTCCGCGCGTCCCGCAGAAGAGGAAACCGTGGTGGATGCGCTCGCAGTTGATCGCATTCTTGAGCGTGGTGGCCACCGCCTGCTGGCCGACCAGTTCGTCAAACGTCCAACTGCGATACTTGCGCGCGAGAACCGTGTAAGCCATCGAATCGCCGCCCTGGATGAATCCGCACTGCTTCGCTGATCAAGGAAGGCCGGGCGCCGGCCCCTCCGGAAACTCAAGCAGCCGACCGTATTGAGGGCCAGGTGAGCCACGGCACCTGAAACGCGCTGACTGGGCTGCTACCTCTCGGTCCTGACCCGTTGGCCCTCGGTTCCATTGCATGGAACCCGGCCCTCAATACGACCGGCTGTGCGTCATTGTAGTCGAAACGCGCCGCGTGGACAGCCGATCAGGGCGCCGCCTGTGAGGCCGTGGGGCGTCGCGTGACTGCGTAGCCCATCGGTGGCGGGCGTCGCGTCGACGAGCCCTGGCCCGTCGCGCGGTCCACGGTGGATGCGGCCGGGCGGCTCGAAATCGCGATCTCCCGCTCGCGCGGCGGCACATTCTCCAGTGAAATGGTCTGAATGTAAACCGGCTTGAGGGGCTTCTCTTTCGGGCCGATGGGGACGGCCGCGATCTGCCGGAGGGTTTCGAATGATTCGTCGCCGACAAGATAGCCGAACGCCGTCTGCTGGCCGTCGAACGAGGGCTGGCGGCTCAGGCAGATGAAGAACTGGCAGCTCGCGGAGTTGGGGTCGCGCGGCGAGCGCGCCATGCCGACGGTCCCGATGTCGAACGGAATCCTGCTGAACTCGGCATGCAGGCGTTTGCCGTCGGGGCGGACGCCGCGCCCGTCGCCGAGCGGATCGCCGCCCTGGATCAGGAAGCCGGGGACGACGCGATGGAAGGTCAGGTTGTCGTAGAACCGCTGCTCGACGAGTTCGATGAAGTTCTGCACGTGGACGGGCGCTTCGTCGTAGTAGAACCGCATCGTCAGTTTGCCCTGGCGGGTGAGAATCACCGCCTGCCGTTCGGCCATGAGTGTGAGCGTCAGGGGGACTGACTCGACGGTCGCATCGTACGGGCGCCAGACCAGCGTGTAGTCGCCCGGGCGCTGCAGCAGGGACTCGTAGTACTTCGTGAGGTCCAGGCGGATGCCGACCGTGCCGTGGGGGGCCAGCCGGACCGCCGGCGTGGGGCCTTTCGGGCGAAGCGCCACCGACGCATCGAACGTCTCGCCCCGGGCATCGCGGACGGTCACGCCCGAGTAGCCGGGGCCGCTGAACACGTGGGCGAGAGGCAGGCCCATCTCCGCGGGAGCGGTCTCATCGACCGGCGCGTTGGGCACCCGGAGCGTCAGCGGGTCGTTCGTGAGATTGCTGAGGGTGAACTCGACCCAGACGGGGCGTCCGGACTGAATGATCGGGCGATCCGTGCGGATGGTTGCCCGGACGAGCGGGGTGACCTCTTCCGGGTGGACAGCCTCGCCCGAATCCGCCGCGCCCGCCGCCAGGGGGACGACCAGCAGCAAGGCACCCGCCCGGAGCCAATGTCGATCCATCACACTTCACCCGCCGTATGGCCCGGCCGAATCCATGCGGGCCGGTTTGCGTAAGTCCCAGGTGCTCAGGCTGTTACAGTTCGACATCGAAGCTGCGCACACTGGAGCATCGCTGCGTTATACACCGGATCCGTTCGCCGGTCGCGGCTCCGGACCGCCCCGGAGGTTGCGCGGCCGGGGCCGGTCAGCCCGTCGGCCCGCTCGCAGGGCGGGAGGCCGCCGGCTGCGTGCTGGCCGCGAGGATCTTGCGAATGACGCCCTGCGGCGCCGCCCCGATGCGCCACTCGCCTTCCTCCTTGAAGACGGCCACGACCGCGTCGCGCTTGTTTCGGTTACGGCTGTCCGGCTTTCGCAGACGCACCAGGGCGTGGACGTACCAGGTGTCCTGGCCGTCGCGGTCCTTGACCGGGCCGTGCACGCTCTGGATGAACACGCCCTGCACGCCGTGCCAGATCCGTGTGAAGTCTTCCTGCTCCGGCGGGCGGTGCGTCGAGGCGAACAGCTGCCGAAACTTGTCGTAATCTCCGATTGCACAGACCTTTAGGGCATCACTGATGAACTGGTTGAGAGCGGGGTCATCCGTCAGTGTGCCGGACGGGAATTCGACCATGGGCTGCGCGGCGTCAGGGTCCTGCTCGGCGATGGGCTTGTAGTCGATGATGCCCTCGTCGTCCGTCTTGCCCTCCTGGCGGCAGGAGAAGCTTCCGGCGGTCAGCAAGGCCGCCGCCAGCGCCATCCGCCAACTGCAGATGTTCCAGCCCATCGTGTGTGCTCCGGAAGTGAGGCGCTGCCGCCCATCACCGGCCGCATCATAGCCACAGGCCGACCCAGCGCCAATGCGGCCCGCACGGCGCGCGCGGCCATGACACAGTTATCGGATGTCGACGCAGCGGGCGTGCAGCGGAACGCCGGAATCCAGCCCCCGGCAGCATCAACAGCAATTAGACGGGCGGTGCTCCAACCGCAAATCGGCAGTTTTTGCCGCAATCTGCCCCCACAACGGCAGGGAAGCGGGTAGGTACGCGCAATTCCTGCGCAAATAGCGTGCCGCGTCTGTTAAAAGTTGAGAAACCGTCATTTTTCCCTTGTGCCCTCTGAGCAGGGGTGGTATGTTCTCCGGCTGGTAGCGGAAGGACCATCTCGCGCGTCAGGCTGGAGTACCAGACGGCAGAACCGGCGCACCGGCAGGGGTTTTCCCTCCGGCAGCCCCGCGAAGACCGTCTACACATGTACCGTTGAAAGGAGATGCCATGACAAAGAGCTTCCTCAATGCCCTGGTGGTGGCCCTGGCGGCCGGCGCGGCCGTTCCGGACCCGGCGGCAGCGGCCTGCGGGCCGACGACCTTCACCCGGATCGCCGGTTCCGGCGATGTCGTGACCGGCTCCATGACCGGCGGGTCCAGCACCTTCACCTCCACCGGCTTCCGGAGGCAGCCCGCAATCAACACGCGCGGCGCCGTCGCCTTCGCGGCCAACAGCGAGGACGGCGTCGTCTACGCGCGCGGATACGGCGGGGCGCTGTCGTTCGTCTCGCTGCTCGGCGGCTTCACCACGGATGTCGCCGAGAACCCGACCATTGGCTACTCGGCGGCCACCGAAAAGCACCTCGCGGCGTACGCGGCGAACCAGCTTCCCGACGGGGCCGGCGTTTACCGCTGGTCCGACGGCACCGTCACGATGATCGGCAACGTGGACGGCGTGGTGACCGTCGGCAAGGGCATCATCACCGCCCATCCCCTGGATCCGCCCGTCGTAAGCGACACCGGGCTGGTCGCCTTCACGGCGCGCCTCGACTCGAGCGCCGGGTCCGCAGTGCTCGTCGGCAACGGCACGGCGCTGGAGAAGCTGGCCGTGACAACGGTTTCTCCGAGTTCGCTGCTCCTGCGCCACGCCCACATCAGCCCGGGCGGCAACTGGCTGGCGTTCAGCGGCGGGCCGACGACGTCTTATCCGGGTATCTACCGGCTGCAGGTGAGCGAATCCGGCGGCACGATCACGGGAACGGCGCCCGTCTCCGTCGCCGGGCTCAGTCTGTTGACCCCCGTGGCCATCAATGATTCCGGAACGGTCGCCTACGTGTCCGGCGGCATCCTTTACAAGGTGACGCAGAGCTCCGTCGTCTCCACGGTGGTCGTCGATACCGCGGCGAGCCCCTTCAGCACGATCGCTCCGGAGGTCTCGATTGACGACGCTGGAACGGTCGTCTTCCAAGCAACGCTCGACGCCGGCGGGGAAGGGATCTTCAACGGACCGGATCCCGTCGCCAACAGGATCATCGGCACAGGCGACACGCTGGGAAGTTCCACGGTCAGCACGTCTGCAAACTCGCTCGCCATCGGCACGCGCGCCGTCGACGGCACCGGCCAGATCGTCTTCTGGGCGCGTCTTCAGACCGGTGGCGAAGGCATCTACGTCGCGACGCCCGGTGGGGTCGATACCACGCCGCCCGTGATCACAACCTGTGCGCCCGACCAGGAAGTCTCCGCTGACACCGCGTGCGCAGCGACCGTGCCCGGTTTCACGGCGGCAGTTGTGGCAACGGACAACTGCTCGGCATCAGAGGACCTCGTGATCACACAGTCTCCTGCAGCCGGTACGCCCGCGCCGCTTGGCGAGTCGCTGGTGACCATCACGGTCAGAGACGCGGCCGGCAACACCGAGACCTGCGAGGCTACCCTGACGGTGAAGGACACGACACCGCCAACAATTACCGGCTGCCCGGGGAACCTGTTCCCGTCGACAACTAACGGCCAATGCGGCTGGGTCGCAGAATGGACAGAACCGACAGTGACGGACAAGTGCCCCGGGGCAACCCTGGTGGCAAACTATCATCCGGCTGACGTGCTCCCGACCGGCAACATCCAGGTGACCTACACGGCCACAGATATCGGCAACAACACAAGCAAGTGCGAATTCACCGTCAGCGTGATGGACAACGAACTACCGACCATCTCTTGTCCACAGGACATCGTTGTGGAGGCAGATGCGGGACAGTGCAGCGCACAAGTGACATGGGACACACCGACTGCCACCGACAACTGTGCGGTGACCACGTTCAGCTCCGATCATGCTTCGGGAAGTGTTTTCTCGGCTTTGACCCCGACGGAGGTGACCTACACGGTGGGCGATGGAGAAGGGAACTTGGATACCTGCTCCTTCACCGTGACCGTGAACGAACGGGCGCCGGTTATCACGAAGTGTGCGGCGGATCAAACGATCGTGTCAGGCGAGAACTGCCTCGTCGCGGTGCCCGATTTGACCGCGGATGTCACGGCGACCGACGACTGCACGGCGGCGGAAGCGCTGACCATCACGCAGTTTCCAGCGGCAGGGACGCTCGTCGGGGCGGGTATCACCGACGTCCTCATTACCGTCACCGACGCGTCGGGGAAGAGTACAACCTGCACATCGAAAGTGACCGTCAAGGACGAGACCCCGCCGGTGATTACGCTCAACGGCCCGACGAGTCTGACGCTGCAGTGCCACGACTCCTACACCGAGCAGAGGGCGACGGTCGCCGACGCGTGTGACGGCAACGTCGCCGTGTCCATCGGTGGCGATGTTGTGGATGCGAACGTGCCCGGTACTTACTCTGTCACCTATGACGCGACCGACGCCTCGGGCAATGCGGCCGCGACGGTGACGCGCACCGTAACGGTTGAAGACACGACGGCGCCGGTGATCTCGGTGGATACCACGCCGATCGTCGTCATGGATACGGACTGCTCGGGCGGCGAGGTCGTGAGCCTTCCAGCGGCCACCGCGACCGATGCCTGCGCCGGGGTGGTGCCGGTCACCAACAACGCACCGGCGGTGTTCCCGCTCGGTGTGACCATCGTGACCTATACGGCCACCGACACGGCCGGCAACGCGGCAACCGCGCAGGTGAGCGTGACGGTCAACGGTGCCGCGATCATCAGCGTGGAAGCGGTGAAGTTCTCCGTGAACCTGGGGCCGCGCCCGGGGCTCACGCGGGCTCCACTCCGCGGGATTACAGTAGGGGCCTACAAGCGGACTCCGAACAGTTGCGTCAGCCAGAATGTCTGGGGCAACCCGTTCCAGATCTGGCCGCGGATCTTCAACAACTGCGCACCGGACTACACGGCGATCACGGACAACAACGGTGAGGCGCAACTGCAGGTCTCGCCGGGCGACTACGTGGTCGTGACCCGGTTTGACAACGACAACGACGGGAGGTGGGAGTACCTCGGGAGCATCGAGAACAGCGTGCACTGCGGCGACGTGCAGCGGTGCCGGCTCCGTCTGCTCGAACTGGCCAACGGCCAGAAGTGCGGGGCGATCATCACCCGGCTCATCGGGTCGGAGCTGCTGATCCTCGAGCCCGAGGTCATCACGTGGGACGAGCCGGAGCAGCTCTACCCATTCGTCTTCGAGTCAGTCGGCGACTGGACGGTCACCACGAGCGTGACGCCGCCGGACGGCTTCGTGCCCGATTACGATGCACTGTCGGCCCGCGTGACGAATGAGGTGGAGGCCGTGCAGTTCACAATCACCGAGGTGGGTAGCGATCTGCTGCCCACGGAGACCAGGTTCAGCATCCAGCACAACGGGCGCCGGCACCTGGTGCGGGGACGCGTCGGCATCCAGCTGACCGAGAAATACGCCCGGTCGCGCGGGTTCGACCCTGTCAAGCTCCGCCAGAAGGGGCTGATCACGGATCGACCGGCACGTCAGGGCCGGTGATCAGTTGCGCTGAACATTCTGCGGCCCCGGCGGGTTTCCCCGACTCGCCGGGGCCGTTTTTCTGCCCGCGTCTCGCCCGTGCACCCATTGCCGCTCGCCCGAAGTGCTTTTCCCTGCGGCCGGCGCGCTCCATCGCTCGATATACGACGGAGGGCGATGTGAATTGCTGCGCTTTGTTCTGCCGGGTAATATCACCCGCCTGCCTGGTGCAGTTGCCCTGTGCAGAAGCCCGCGGGGGACGAAGACAAAGCGGATCCATCATTCCGGAACGGTTCGCATGGCGCGAGAGATTTCGACGAGCAGGGAGGCCGTTCGCCGCACGCTCCTGATGGCGGCCGCGGTGGTGCTGTCAGGCATGCACGCCGGTTGCGTGGTGCCGCAGCCAAAGGGGCACGGAACCGTCACCCGGCGGACCGAGCCGCAAACAGAGGCGTCATACTGGCTGTATCTGCCCGAGGACTACAGCGCGAGCTCCGGGCGGCGACAGGACGGGCGCCGCTGGCCGCTGGTCGTCACGTTCCACGGCATGCGGCCCTGGGATGACGCCGGGCCGCAGATCCGCGAGTGGCAGCAGGAGGCGGACCGCTATGGCTTCATCGTCATCGCTCCCGAGTTGCAGACCTGCGACAGCTTCATGCAGTACCCGCTCAAGGATCCCGACCTGCCGTACGTCCAGCGCGACGAGAAGGCGACGCTCGCCATCATGGACGAGGTCTTCCGCGAGACCCGCGCCGATCCGGCCCGCGTGCTGGCGACGAGCTGGTCTTCCGGCGGGTACATGGCGCACTTCATGGTGAACCGCCACCCCGAGCGCTTCAGCTGCCTGGCGGTGCGGCAGTCCAACTTCAGCGAGACGATGCTCAACCCGGCCCAGGTCGCGCGCTACCGCCAGATGCGGATCGGCATCTTCTTCGGCGAGAACGACTTCAAGGTCTGCCGCGAGGAGAGCACCCGGGCGGTCGAGTGGTACCGGCAGTACCGCTTCCCCGTGCAGGCCAAGTACGTGAGCGGGCTGGGGCACGAACGCACGCCGCAGACGGCGGCCGCCTTCTTTGCGATGAGCATCGGCGTGTGTCCGAAGACGCCGCCCGACCTCGGCCAGATGGTCATGTACGACATCCCGGCCGACGACGTGCCCGGCTCACTGCGTCGCCCGATGGAGCGGCGGAACCGCGAGGGCGAGGCGCCGTCCGGGCCGGGCGTGTCAGCCTCCGGCGACCGCGGGCGGGACAGCTCGAGCGTTCTGTTCAACAATCCCACGGCGGACGCCGCCGCGGCCGGCCCCAAAGCGCCGGTGCGCGTGGCCCCGAGCGGGCCGGTGTCGCGCGCTCCCGTACCCGCGCGGACTCCGCCCAGCCAGGTGCCGACGCCGCGCCGTCCGATCCGGCAGCCGTACTCGGAGACTGAGGCACCCGCGCCGCGAACTCCGCCGCGCGACCGCACCCTGGTTCCGCCGATCCGCGAGCAGATCCACGAGCCGCCGATTCCCGGGCGGATCCGCATCGACGGCGACACGGTCGGCCCCGCGCCTCTCGAGCTGAACATGCGGCTCGAGATCCCCGAGCAGATTTCGGAAGGCGCGAGCATCGTCTGGATGGATAACCGGCGCGTGCTCGCGCGATCATTGGAGGCCCGCAGCATACTGGCCGAGCCGGGGCCCCACGCGATCGAAGCCCGCGTCACGACGGCCGATGACCGCGTGCTGACGTTCACGCAGACGATCACCGTACTGGCGCCGCCGACTACCAGCCCCTCATCCTGAGCGGGCATTCTTGCCGCGAGCGGGTAAAACCCTCCCCGCCCGCAATCACCCCATCAGCTTCTCTTCGCCTCGCCATCCCGCAGGCTACCGCTGTGGTTGACTTGCTCCTAACGTCAGCCATATGAATTCTCTGATGCACTGAAGCGTCCCGCACGCCGCGCGTCATTCCCCCACAGACAATCCGGACGCATCCGACGCAGGGAGTACCTGCGCGCCTGCGCCCGAGGTGAATTGGAGGTTCGCCATGAACTGGGATCGCATCGAAGGCACGTGGAAACAGATGAAGGGCAAGGTCCGCGAGCGCTGGGGCCGGCTGACCGACGACGATATCGACCGCATCGAAGGGCGCCGCGAGGAACTCTCCGGCAAGCTCCAGGAGAAGTACGGGATTGCCCGCGACGAAGCGGAGCGGCAGATCGAAGATTTCTGCCGCGAGTGCTGACACACAAGACGCGGCCGATGCTGGCGCGGTTCCAGCCGGCCGCGCGGTCCATACAAGGAGCATGCGATGCTTGGAACAATTGTGCTCATCCTGCTGATCCTGCTGATTCTCGGCGCGCTGCCGACGTGGCCATACAGCCGCTCGTGGGGCTACTATCCGAGCGGCGGGCTCGGCGTGGTGCTCGTGATTGTGCTGCTGCTCGTGCTGTTCGGTCGTCTCTGACGGAGTTTATGATGTCGTCGACCCAGAAGTCCGATCCCAAACCGATCCGACCGCCGCAGGAGCAACCCCGTCAGCCCGGCATGGAGTCGGAGATGACGCCTCGCCCCCGCAGCGCCGCCCGGCAATACCGCGGCAGCGGCAAGCTGGACGGAAAGGTGGCGCTGATCACCGGCGGTGACAGCGGCATCGGTCGGGCGGTTGCCCGGCTCTTCGCGCGGGAAGGCGCGAACGTTGCGGTCGTGTACCTGAACGAGCACCAGGACGCGGCCGAGACGCGCCGCCTGATCGAGGCGGAGGGCCGCAAGTGCCTGACGATCCCCGGTGACGTGGGGGACGAGGACTTCTGCCACGACGCGGTGGAGAAGACGGCGTATGAGCTCGGACGCCTCGACGTCCTGGTGAACAACGCGGCCGAGCAGCATCCGCAGGAGAGCATCGAGAAGATCACCCGCGAGCAGCTCGAGCGAACCTTCCGCACCAACATCTTTTCGTACTTTTTCATGACGCGGGCGGCGCTGCGGCACATGCCGGAGGGCAGCACGATCATCAACACGACGTCCGTGACCGCGTACCGCGGCAGTTCCCACCTGCTCGACTACTCGGCGACAAAGGGCGCGATCGTGGCGTTCACGCGTTCGCTCTCGCAGGCGCTTGTCGAAAAGGGCATTCGCGTGAACGGCGTCGCGCCCGGTCCGATCTGGACGCCGCTCATCCCGGCGACGTTCGAGGCGAAAAAGGTGGCGACATTCGGCTCGGACGTCCCCATGCATCGCGCGGGCGAGCCGGAAGAGGTTGCTCCCTGCTATGTTTTCCTCGCCTCCGAGGACAGCTCCTACATGACCGGCCAGATCCTCCACCCCAACGGCGGCGAAGTGATCAACGGCTGAGCAGGCCCGGTACCGGCCGTGAATCGGGGGCTCGCGAGTCGGGGGGGCTCGCGCGACCCCGTTTTTCTACTGCGCACACACACCTTTGCCCTGTGTCGACCCTGCCGCCCAGGTCATCAGCTGGGCCACACCCGCCCGCACGCCCGAAAACGCAGGTTGCGAAACCTGCCGTGTCGTAAGCCGTAGAATAGGGGACGTCATGCCGACCACCGGGCCTGCGTGGCCCCGGTTTTTTTGGCCCGACTTGACAGGAAAGGGCTTCGGGCGGCGTCTCTCTGGGCAGGAACACGAATGAAGGCCATCCCGATCGAGCACGACCCGGAAATCCCGGTGGTGGAGGCCGTCCGTCAGGGCGACCCCCACGCGCTCGCCGAACTGATGGACCGGCAGGGTCGCTGGGTGCGGGGTGTGATCTTCGGGGTGCTCGGGCGTACGGGTGAGATCGACGATGTTGCCCAGAAAGTGTGGATGCAGGTCTGGCGGCAGGCGGCCCAGCTCGACGATGTCCGGCGCTGGCGCGTTTGGCTGTACCGGATCGCACGCAACGCCGCGTCTGACTTCTGCCGCGCCCGGCAACGTCGCGATCGGCTGCATCTGGGCGTCCTCGACCGGATCCGCGGTCGAAAGCCTCAGCCGGGTCCGGATCAGCGGCTCGCCCTCGATGAGACGCACGACGCCGTGCTGCAGGCGATCGCCTCGCTGCCGCCGCTCTACCGCGAGCCGTTCATGCTCAAGCACCTGGAGGACTGGAGTTACGAGGAGATCGGGGCGGCGCTGGGGCTTCCCGTCGACACGGTCGAAACGCGACTGGTCCGCGCCCGCCGGATCCTGCGGGAACGGCTGGCGGGGAAGGTGAGCCATGCTGGATGAACGCATCGAACTGCTGATCACCCGACGCCTGGACGATCGTCTCACGGAGAGCGAAGCCCTCGAGCTCAACAAAGCCCTGATCCGCTCGCCAGAGGCCCGCAGGTTTCTCGAGGACTGTCAGCGGATTGACGACCTCGCGCGGACGGCGCTTTGCACGGCTACCGAATATCGTCCCGTCGCGACTGCTTCCGGTCCCTCGCGCTCGATCCTGCGATCGCTGCGGTGGTTCGGCTCGGCGGTGGCGGCCGTGCTGCTGATCACCGTCTTCGCGCGGTCCCCTCTTCCGGAGAGACAGGTTCCGCCGGCGGGCGAGCACAACACGATCACCAACGCGATCACCGTCTCCGCACCGGTCGCGGAAGCGGGCCTGACAAGCCTGATCGACGGGCCCCGGCGCGAGAATGAGCGGCTGCTGCGCGACGTCATCGGCGTGCTTGATCCCAGAACCAGCAATGTGTACCTGCTGGAGATGGACCGCCAGCAGACGGTCGTGACGGCGGACACGATGAACTTCTGACAGCGCCGCGCCACCGGGTGCGGTGCCTGATGGTTTTCCCGGTACATGTTCCTCTTGACAGACGGAGAACGGTCATGGTGCGCGCACGTTGGGTCTCGGTCGTCGGTATGGCAGCCCTGGTGCTGCCCGGCGGCCTCGCTTCGGGTCAGCTGCAGCCCCCGGATCCTCCCGCTCCGCCGGCGCCGCCGCTGCAGGCATGGATGTTCGCCGGTGAGGTCGCGGCCGAGCAGGGGCCGTGGCTCGGCGTCCAGCTGACGCCGGTGCCGGCGGCCGTGGCGTATCAGCTCCAACTCGACAAAGAGGCGGGGCTGATGGTGCGCAACGTCTTCAAAGACAGCCCGGCCGACCGCGCGGGCATCGAACGTTACGACGTGATCGTCAGCGCGGACGGCGAGAAGGTGACGGGCGGGGTCGAGGCGTTCTCGCGGCTCGTCCGGCGGCACCAGCCGAAGGAGAATCTCCGCCTGGAAGTAGTTCGCAAGGGGCAGCACGCGACGCTGGAGATCCCGCTCGAAGCGGCTCCGCCCGCGGGCGATGAGCCGGAGATGAAGTATCCCGACGACGACCCGGACGTCGCGCGCTTTCGCAACTTCGGCCTGCGGGGCAAGATTCTGCGGATGAATCCCGGCGGCGAGTGGATTCTCGAGGATCTCGGCGAGCTCCCCGAGTTCGGCAGCCGCCTGTGGTCCACGCCGTCTCGGAAGGACGCTCCGGGGCGCACGGACGAGGGTCGTCGCGTCCAGAAGGACGGGACGGTTCTGCACGTGACGCGTCAGAAGGACGGCTCGATCAAGGTGCAGCGGACGCGTCCGCAGGAGGACGGCGCCAGCCGGCAGGTGGCGATCTATCCCAACGCCGAGGAGCTGAAGAAGGCGGACGGCGAGGCGTTCGATCTGCTCCAGGAGATGGACCGTCCGGGTGCGCTGCCGCGCATGGGTCCGCTCCCGCGTGACGAAGCGTGGCGAGAGTGGCGCGAGCGGTTTTTCCAGGGTCCGCTGAAGGCGCCGCGGATGCCCGCGGCTCCCAGAATGCCGGGTCGCCCCGCGAAACCGGGTCAGCCGCCGGTGCCTCCGTCGCCGCCTTCGCCCCCCGTGCCGCCGCAGGGGGAAATGGGCGGGCCTCCCCCGGCCGAGCGGCTTCCCGGACCGCCGCCCATGCGGTTCGAGGTGGACGAGAACGGACGCGTCACGGTGCACCTCCGCAAGCCCGATGCGGAGATGACGATGGTCTTTAAATCAAAGGACGCGCTGCGTGAGCGTGCTCCCGAGCTGTTCAAGCAGTTCGAGGACATGGAACACCAGATGAGATAAGACGCTGCTGACGGAAGAGCGGTATTCGCAGGCGCAGGGGCGCGGTTCGCCGTGTGCGGATCGCGCCCTGCTGTATGTCTACTGACCGGCGGGGATGGTCTCGAGCTCCTCGATCATTTCGAACAGCGTGTCGACGCGCGTGATCGCCATCGTCTCGCGCACCTTGGGCTGCACGCACGCGAGGAGGATCCGCTGCTGGCGCGCCTTGAACTCCTGCGACAGGCGGATCAGCCCGCCGAGCGAGAGGCTGGGGATGAACGTGATTCTGGACAGGTCGAGCACGACGGGCAGCTTTGGCGCCTGCGCACCGGCCCTCAGCACGTCCGTCCGCATGAGCCAGAACTGGTCTTCGTCGAGCCGCTCCACCTGCACGTGGATGATCGTCGCATCCGTGCGTTCTTCGACGCGCGTGACGGCTGGTTCGGACATGATTCCTCCAAACCGCGCGTGCCACTGCGGTGGCAGCAGTGGGCCGTCGTGAAAGGCGGCCGTCAGAGGAAGCCTGCGTGTCGAAGTCACTGCCGGCACGGTGCACGCATCAGGCCGGAAGTATACCCGGGCCGTCGCGCTTCAGCCATCTCGTGCAAGCGGCGTATCGTCGGCTGCCCCGGTGTGTTCACGCGGGTACACTCAACCGCCTGCGGTTATGCGAAGAGGCGCCGTCGTCGCCGGAGTCGCCGGTCGAGGTGGGGGAGGTCGAGGATGTTGAAGGCCGTGCGGACGCTCTCGATCCGCTCGCCGCGCTGCAGGATGTTCTCGGCGAAAACCGGGCCCAGCACGCCGGAGGCTTCAACGAGGTAGCGGACGCCCTCCGGCTCGAGGCCCATGACGCGCACAGCCGTCGCGTCTACGGCCACCATGTTCCGGCCCATGATCAGACAGCCCGCCGGGCGCGGGTCGCCCATGATCGGGCCGTCGCCGTCCATGCCGACAATGCCGTCGACGATCGCCAGGCCTGGGCGCACCGTCGAGCAGATGTCGAGAATCGAGTTTTCGATGCCGGCGAAGTGCAGCGGATTCTTGGGCCAGCCGTAGACGATGCCCGGCATCACGCCAAACAGGTTCTTCATCGCGCAGGTGACGCCCGCCCAGTGGTGCGTCTTGAGCTTGGGCATCGAGACGACCAGATCGGCCTCCAGGATGGTGCGCGGCAGGTACATGGGGAGCGTCGTCCATGTGCCGCGGTTGCGGACCTCCCGCACCTCGTCGTGGTTCAGGTCGACGAACGGGAGTTTCGATTCGTCGAGGGCGCGCTGCATGCCGGATTCTTCGAGAACGAGCAGGCTGTCGCGCCGGTGCCCCTGGCCCTCGGCAACAATGACGGTGTCCGCATCAAGCCGGCGGAACACCTCGGCCGCCGCGGATACCACCTTTGGGTGGGTGTTGATGTGACTCAGCCCCGGGGCCGTTTCGACGAGGTTCGGCTTGAGGATGACCCGCTTGCCGCGCACGATCGTCCGCGTCACCCCGATGGTGCGCAGGCCGTCCTTGATGAGCGAGACGAGGTCGGCCTCGTAGTCGCCGGCGCGACCGATGAACACGTCGCCGCGGTACCCGCACTCATTCGACTGCCACCAGTTGATGCCCGCGGCCACGCTGCCCGCGGTGGCAAGCGTCCCGCCCGCCGCCAGGAGCTGGCGCCGCGTCAGGCCTTTTCGTTCGGGCGTGTTCGGATCAGGCATGAGGTTCACCAGTTCGCGCGGACAGCAATGGACATTCCGGAGCTCCGGCCAGCAGCAGGAGTGCGTCGAGATTCGGCGCCGGCGGCCGGGCGACCTGCCGGGCGGCCGCTTCGGCCAGCCAGGCGTCGGCATCCGGCGGGCGGGCGCCCCATGCACCGAGACCGAGCAGTCCCCACGCGAGCGACATCGGCGATCGAATCCGGTGTAATTCTGCTGAGAGGTAGGCGATCGCCGCAACGATCCGCGTGTTCGAGACTTCGCCAACGAGCGCCAGCAGCGACAGGCCGGTCTGCGCTGGAAATGGCCGCAGAACATTGCCCAGCACGCGATTGTTCCCGTAATTCCAGCCGCCCTCCGGGATCGCGCGGTCCAGAATGAGCCGGATACCCTCCCGCGTCCGCTCGTGCTCCGCCTGGCCGACGGCGCGCAGTGCCAGGATCGCATAACAGGTCGGCTCAATCCATGAGTGCGTCTCCGGCGCCCAGCTCCAGCCGGTGAGGGTCCCGTCGTGTCCGAACACCCGCGGGTCCGCCTCGAGCGGCTTGCCCCGGGAGTGCAAGATCCAGGTGGTCGCGTTCCTGACGTTTCTGTCGAACGTTTCCGGACGCTCGCCGGCCTTCTTCCACGCCAGCGCTGCCAGTGTGGTCGGCCAGGGCGGCGAGGGGATATTCTGCACGCTGGCGACGCTGCCGTCGTCGTGCTGGACTCGGGCAAGCCAGGTGAGCGCGCGGTGTCGCTCCTCCCCGCAGGTGCGATGCGCGGCCAGTGCCAGTGCTGCCAGTGCGGTCGGCTCGGCGCTGGCGGGCGCATCCGCGCCGTATGCCCAGCCGGAGTCGGCGCGCAGGGCGTTCTGAAGGCGCTGGATCAGCTCAGACTGCCATCGTTCGGGCATAGGGATTTCATCGACCTGCCGGGATGAGGTCTTGATATGCACTGCCTGCGGCCGATAACCCGCGGTGGCTATACCGATTGGATATCCATGCCAATGTCGAGGGCGGGGGCGGAGTGGGTGATCGCGCCGACGGCGATGCGTTCCACGCCGGTTTCAGCGATTCGACGCACGCTCTCCAGGTTGATGCCACCGGAGGCTTCGAGCTGGACCTTGCCTTTCAGGCCGGCGGCATCGCGCCGATTCACGGCCTCGCGCATCTGGTCGGGCGTGAAGTTGTCGATGAGCACGACGTCCACGCCGACGACAGTGAAGACCTCGTCGAGCTGTTCGAGCGTGTCGACCTCGATTTCGACGAAGTGCGGCTGCGGGCTAAGCGCTGCGGCCTCGTTCAGCAGCTCAAAGACGCGGAAGGCGAGGCGCCCGCGCGCGACGTCGGCGATGTGATTGTCTTTGACGAGGATTGCGTCGTGGAGCCCCATGCGATGGTTCGTGCCGCCGCCGCAGCGGACGGCGTACTTGTCGAGCTGCCGCCAACCCGGGATCGTCTTGCGGGTGTCGTAGATCCTCGCGGGGGTTCCAGCGACGGCCACGACATACCGGTGCGTGAGGGTCGCAACGCCGCAGAGCCGCTGGAGGAAATTGAGCAGCGTCCGCTCGATTCCGAGCAGCAGGCGAAGGGAGCCGCTGATCCGGGCAACCACCGTTCCGGGGGCCAGGTCGGTGCCGTCGGCGATCGATTCGAGCACGCTCAATGGGCCGGCATACGCCTCGCGCAGCAGGTCAAACATCACCTGCCCGGCGAAGACGCCGGCTGACTGTGCGATGAGCCGTGCCTCGGCGAGGGCATCGTTCTCGATCGAGACGAGCGAGGTGATGTCGCGGTCGAAGCCATCCTCGCGGAGGGCCTGTTCCCAGAATCGCCGCAACTCGACTCGATCCAGCAGCTTCGACATCTCGATGCTCACGATCCCCGTCGACAAACGATCATCTCCGCCGCGATTTCGACTTCGGCTTCCACGGCCCCGAAGCCCGCGTCGAACTGCCCGCGCCCTCTCCCTGTGCATTGCCCTTCGCGCCGGCGGGTGCAGCCGCGGCCTGGAGCGCGGGTGCGTCCTGCAGTTCCTTCAGCCGGTCGCGGAGCATGGCGGCGCGCTCGAAATCGAGCTTCTCCGCCGCCTCCAGCATCTCCTTTTCGAGCATGGAGATCATCTCTTCGCGATCGTACTCCTGTTCGCTGGCGTGCACCGCCTCCCGGGCGACCCGGCGGGCCGAGATCTCCTGCTCGAGCGAGTTGCGGATGGCCTTCTTGACCGATTCGGGCGTAATCCCGTGCTCTTCGTTGTACTTGATTTGGATCGCGCGCCGGCGGCTCGTCTCGCTGATCGCCCGCTCCATGCTGGGCGTCACCTTGTCGGCGTAGAGGACGACTTCCGCCCGCAGGTGACGGGCCGTGCGCCCGATCATCTGCACGAGCGAGGTCTCGCTCCGCAGGAAGCCCTCCTTGTCGGCGTCCATGATCGCGACGAGCGACACCTCGGGCAGATCCAGCCCCTCACGGAGCAGGTTCACGCCGACCAGCACGTCGAACGATCCCCGCCGCAGCTCATTGAGGATCTCCACGCGTTCGAGCGTGTCAATTTCGCTGTGCAGGTAGCGCCCGCGCAGCCCCTGCTGTTCGATGTAGGCGGAGAGGTCTTCGGCCAGGCGCTTGGTCAGCGTCGTCACCAGCACGCGCTCGCCGACGGCAGCCCGTTCTTCAATCCGATGCAGCAGGTCCTGCACCTGGCCGCGGGCCGGCTGGACCGTAATGAGCGGATCGACCAGGCCGGTCGGGCGGATGATCTGCTCGACGACCTCGCCGCCGCACTTTTGAAGCTCGTAGGGAGCGGGCGTGGCGCTGACGAAGAGCACCTGGTTCCACTTGCCCTCGAACTCCTCGAACTTGAGCGGACGGTTGTCCAGTGCGCTCGGCAGGCGGAATCCGTGCTCGACGAGGACCTCTTTGCGGCTGCGGTCTCCGCCGTACATCGCGTGGATCTGCGGCACCGTTGCGTGTGACTCGTCGAGGATCAGCAGGTAATCCTGCGGGAAGTAGTCAATCAGCGTGAACGGCGTGGCGCCCGGCGGCTTGCCCGTGAAGTGGCGCGAGTAGTTCTCGATGCCGCTGCAGAAACCGACCTCCTGGATCATCTCGAGATCGTATTTCGTGCGGGCCTGCAGGCGCTGGGCCTCGAGAAGCTTCGCGTTGCGCCGGAGCTCGTTCAGGCGGGCCTCCAACTCCTCCTGGATGCTGCGGACCGCCATGGCGAGGCGGTCCTCGGGCATGACGTAGTGCACGGCCGGAAAGACGAAGATGCTCTCCTGGCTGGTGATCGTCTCACTGGTGAGCGGGTCGATGATATCGATGCGGTCGACCTCGTCGCCGAAGAATTCGATTCGGTAGGCGAACTCCTCGTTGGCCGGATGCAGTTCGACCACATCGCCGCGCACGCGGAACACGCCGCGCTTGAAGTCGATGTCGTTGCGGGAGTACTGCAGATCGACCAGTCGTCGGAGGAACTCGTCGCGCTCCATGCGCTCGCCCGCGCGGAGAGATACCACGCTGCGCTTGAAGTCCTCGGGCGAACCGAGGCCGAAGATGCAGGAGACGCTGGCGACGATGATCACATCCCGCCGGGAGACGAGCGAGCTGGTGGCGCTGAGGCGGAGGCGGTCGAGGTCGTCGTTGCG
>CAZJTF010000043.1:0-27406 GCA_964548565.1 uncultured Planctomycetales bacterium
GCGCAGCTATCCCCGCGCGTCGGTCGTGGGACTGCTCGCCTGTGCGACCGGAAACCCCGCATCCTCCCCGGGCTGGCAGTACAGGTAGCGGTGCTTGTACTGCTCGTTTCCCTTTCGGCGGCGCTCGGCCCGCTCGTGATCGAGTCGGCCAAGGTAGCCTGCCGGTAGAACGTTTACGCGGACCGGCCCCAGGCGATCGGTCTGCCGGCGGGACGCATACTCGATGTTCACAGTTTGCAGTGCCGCGTCCACCCGCTCTGCCAGGTCGTCCCCGTCGCCGGACGCCCGATCGAGATGCAGCACATAGTGCGGCGGCCGGCCCCAGCGAGGCGCCAGGACAAAGTTCTGAATCGCCGGGCCGCCCTGACGCCCGACCTGCTCCATCGCCAGGATGAGCTGCCGCTCGGTCAGCTTCTCCCCCGCCAGCGAGCACGTGTGCTCGCCTTTGTTGAGAAACTCGATCACCGGCGCCTGCCCTTCGAACCCGAGCACCCGCACAACATCCCCGATGTGGTAGCGGTACAGCCCCGCCGACGTGGTCAGCAGGATGTAGTAGTCGCGCCCTGCTTCGACCTCCTGGCATCGCAGTGCGGGCGGGTTGGCGTCTTCGATCCGGTCCACCGGAACGAACTCGAAGAAGTGGCTCGTCACCTCCAGCACACCTCCGGGAGTTCCATCGGTAATCGGGATGGACATTCGGCCTTCGCTCGCCACGAGCCCGATGTCGCGCACGGGCACCGGCCCGAAGTACTCCGGGAAATCCTGCAGGTACAGCCCCATGGTGCCGCCGGTCCAGTTCGCGGTGAACGCGAGATTCCAGTAATGCCGCGGCAGAAGCCGCCCGTGCGCATGTCTGAGCCCTTCGAGATGCCGCGCGGCCGCGGGGTCCGGCAGCAGCCGCGGTGCGAGTTCCTGCCGGACCTCCGGCGGCAGGTGCACGGACTGTGACACCCCGCCGTCCCGCACGTCGCGGATCAGCTCCTCCGCCCGCTGCTCCGCCGTGCGCGCGAGTTTGAGCAGCGTGGCCGGGCTGGCGGTGATCATGAACGCCACGTCGACCGGCACTGCCAGCCGCATGATCGTGTAGTACTTCGACGCCGGGTCCTCAACCCGCGACAGGCACTCGGGCGACACGTAGTACTTGCGGACCAGGCGCTTCTGCGTGGCCGCGATCAGCCCCGTAATCGCTCCGCAGGGCAGGCCCGCGGCACTCCGCGTCTCGTCCATCCGCGAGGAAACCTGCAGGATCCGCCGCAGAAACCCCTCGGGATGATCGAGCAGCGCCTTGACGCCGAAGGCGTTCCACCCGGCGCGATACTCCTTCAGGAACGCCTCCGTGACGGGGATGTACTTCGGCTCATCGCTCGTCCCGCTCGTCAGGGCAAACATGTGGACCCGCTGACGCCCGCCGAACATCGCCGACGTCTCCCCCGCCTTGACCCGCTCGATGTACGGACGGTGGTCCTCGTATCGCAGCACCGGCACCCGCCGCACGAAGTCATCCACCGAGCGGATGCGGGCGAAGCCGTAGTCTCGCCCGAACGCGCTCTCAGCGTTGCGGCGGATTTTGTCGAGCAGCACCCGCTCCTGCACCCGGACCGCGTCCCGCGTGGCCTGCATGAACCGCGCGAACACCCGCTGGGCGTGGTGCCGCGCCACCACAAGCATCAGGCGATCGCCAATCGAAGGTCGCGTCCCCATGCCACGCATGATAGGACGGCCCCGCCCCCTCCGCGAGAAGCACGACCCATTGCCCTGGCGTGCGACCCCCAGACCGCGCGAGCGGAATCCCGATGCTTCAAGTGCTTGTGGGTTCAGTAGGAAAGCGCATGCAGGATGATATTTCCCGCCAGGTTGGTCGCGTCACCCGGTGAGAGCCCGCGGCACGAGAAGCATGCATGCCCGTCAAGCCCGCAGCCGATGGCGTACGGGCTGTAGACGATCGCCAGGCGCTCCTCGAGCGTCACGCCTTCGAGCACCACGTGCCGCAGTTGCGGCTGCTCGGCCTGCAGTGCCGGTCGGTATGTCACCGCCGGCAGCGGGATGCCGGGCTGGCCGCGGATGATCGGGTGGTCTGAAGGAACCGGCAGCAATTGCGGCCCGCCTGCCTCGGGAAACATCTGCCGGACCATCTCGCGGAATGCGTTGTCGAACGCCTTCCGGCCACAGCATGCGTCCGCCATCAGGAACCCCCCGCGCTCGAGGTGGCGGCGGAGCGCCGCGATTTCCTCCGGGGTCAGTTTGAAGCTGTAGTGGCCCGTCATATACACGATCGGGTGCCGGGCCAGCCGTTCGTCCGTCGCTTTCAGCGGCACAGTCTCGCGGGTCACGTCCGTGCCGAGGCGCTCGTGCAGGTGCGTGGCGAGATTCGGAACCACGCCCGGGTCCGGACGCCAGTCGCCGTTGTGCATGAGTTGCGCGATCTGCACGGTCCCGCGTTCGACCGGCTCCCCGCCCGGGCGAGACGCCGTATTCTTCGCCACGCGTGTGATGGCCAGTTTGTCCGGCAGCGGCTCGAGCCCGATGGCGTAGGCCGCGATGTTCGCCCCCAGTTCGAACGCCGCCCGGCTCTTGCCGGGGATGTTTGCCTGCTCCCAGAGGCACGACAGGTCATTCGGGCTGTAGATGATGCTCGTTCGACAGCCGAGGTCGATGCCGTGCAGTTCCACCGCCGCTCCGTCGATACGATAGAGAGAGCGGAACACCGGGTGCTCGGGCGGCAACCGGTACACCGGCGTCTCGGGGAAGGCCTCTTTCGCGAACTGCTCGAAGCCCTCGCGGAACGCCAGGCGTCCACAGCACGCCTCCACCAGCAGCGTTCCCCCCTGCTCGACGTACTGCTGCAGCTTGCTGACGTGCTCGGGGCGGAACACCGGAAACTCATGCCCCTGGAAGTAGAGGATCGGTGCCCGCTGCCAGTCCTCCAGCCGGAAACCGATGTACACCGCCTCCCAGCTGAACGGCCCCCCGATCCGGTTACCGATGAACCCGATCAGGTGCGCGAGGTCATTGCGATCCAGGTTCCACCGGAAGTCGTCGCTCCACGCCAGCTTGTTGATCAGGATGGGGCGCCGCCCCTTGGCCAGGAAGAGCAGCGCGAAGGACGTGTCCACGATCGGGTGGAACTGCTGCCAGTGACCGTCAGCCGCCTGGCTGGCGACCAGCGCTGCCGCGCCGCGTCGATACCAGTCCACCGAGCCGATCCGCTGGACCCCGGCAATCATGCCGACGCGTTCCACCGCGTAGAGGTAATAATACTGGAACTGCGACTGCTCCCCGGGACGCATTCCCAGGTTTTTCGACAGCCAGCTGAATGCCTGCACGATCGGGCGATACTCGGCATATTTCCCGCAGCGCGGCGCCTGGCCATCCGCAGTGAACCCGGCCTCCCGTCGCGAGGTCACCGCGTTTCCGGTGATGTACAGGCTCGCCAGACACGCGCACGTCATGCTCAGGGGCGACGTATTCGTTCCCGGACGGTACGACCAGTGCCCGTCGCGATGCTGCGCCGAGAGCAGCGCCGCCTCGGCCTTGCGCCACACGCCGTCCGGCACGTTCACGCCCGCCCGGGCGGCCTCGTACAGCCCCAGCATCGCAAACTGCGAATTTGAGAAGTCCGTCGCGCCGGGCGCGTTCGAGTACGTCCACATCCCGTCCTTCTGCATCCCGTCGATCAGCCAATCGGCAGCCGCCCGGATTTCCGGCTGGTATTCCGTTGGACTGGCCGCCGCCAGTGCCTGGATCTTGAGCGCGACGACGTAGGTATGCCGCAACGGGATGCGCCGCACGGCCTCAGTTGCCGCGCGCATGGCCGGATCGTCCACCGGAATCCCGCTGTTGAGCAGCGCCAGCGTGGCGAGCGCGGTCGTCCCGCCCTCCATCCAGACATCCTGCCATTCCCCGCCCTGCTGCTGACCGAGGAGCCACCGCTGGGCTTTCAAAATGGAGGTCCGCACCTGCTCGGCCGTCACGTTCTGGGCGGCCGCCTCAGGCACACGACCCGCGCCGGGGACGATCAGCGCCGCGAAACCGAACACGAGCCGCGCGCACAGGCTCACCCGGCGCGGTCCTGGTTCTGCCAGAGGCATGATCATCCGGAAGAGGCGCGGCAGGGGCGTCATGAAAGCTCCCGGGAGGAAGTCTCGGCGCGATTATACCACCCCGGCTCACGGATCCGGAATACCTCGGCATGCGCCACGCGGTTAAGATAATTTCGCGGCCCCTGGCTCGGAGCAACCGATCATGGCACTGCAGCCCGAAACAGCAACCATGCATCGTATGCAGTGCATGGAGATCTGGGGCGGCAACACAGCCGCGGACGGGACCATTTCTGTCACCGGCATCGACGCGTGGATCTACAGCGAGCCGCACAACGGCGAAACAACAGGCGGCGACATCCACTACGTCTCCATGTGCGGGGGCGGCCGGATTGTACGCTTTGCGGTCGCTGACGTGTCGGGGCACGGCTCCTCCGCCAGCCGGTTTGCCGACATTCTCCGCGGCCTCATGCGTAAGTACATCAACACCGTGAACCAGGCGCGCTTCGCGCGGGCCCTCAATCGCGAATTCACGTCGCTCTCCAGCGATGGCACCTTCGCGACGGCCCTCCTGGCCACCTACTTCTCCCCGACAGACCAACTCATCCTGGTGAACGCCGGCCATCCCGAACCTCTCTGGTACCGCCGTTCGACCGGTCGCTGGCAGCGGCTGCACCACAAAATGCTTGACCGTGTGACCAGCCGCTCGAATCTGCCGCTCGGCATCGTGCAGCCGACGCGATACCACCAGTTCGCCGTCCGGCTCGAGCCCAACGACCTCGTCCTGATCTACACCGACTCCCTGGTCGAAACACGCGTGGAGTCCGGCGCCTTGCTCGGAGTAGACGGCCTGCTGAAGCTTCTGGACTCACTCAACACCGTGCCGCCTGACCGTTTGTCGCGAGCGGTGCTGGAGCGTCTTGCCGAGCATCGTGGAACACAGGTCGCCGAAGACGATGTGACGCTGCTGCTCCTGCGCCACAACGGGGGCGAACCAGCCCGCAAATCCGCCGCTCAGTGGGCCCGCGTCTTCGGCAGGCTGCTCGGCCTGATACGCGTTTAATCCGTCATTCGCCTGACAAGCGCGGATCGGAGCGAAACTCCGGCAGGCGGTCGGCCTGTTCAGAAGCCGGCGGTTCGCAAACCGCAAAAACGCGCCGTAGAATCGCTTCCATGCCGCAGCTCGAAGGCATTCTGATCGACTTCTACGGCACGATCGCCGGCGGCGACCGCGCGGCCGTCGTGGACATCTGCCGCCACGTCGTCGAGGACCATGCGCTGCCGATTCCGCCCGAAGACCTGGCCGTCCGGTGGGGTCATGCCTACTTCGAGGCCATCGAGGCGGTTGACGGCACGTTCCGCCTGCTCTCTGAGATCGAGCGGGATACCCTTATTGAGACCGTGGTTACCACCAGCGGCAAGGTCATCGTTGCGACCCCGTACATTGCGCGGTTCAGTGATTACCTGGCCCGACCTCCTCTTTTTGATGAGGTTCCACAGGTGCTCAGCGACCTCGATCTGCCCCTGTGCATCGTCAGCAACGCGGACGAGCACGAACTCCGGCGGGCGGTGGCCCACCACGGACTGGCTGTCCAACACATCGTGACCAGCGAATCTGCGAGGTCCTATAAACCGGACCGGCGTATCTTCGAGGCCGCCCTGGCTGCCACCGGATGGTCAGCCGATCAGGTCGTTCATATCGGGGATTCTCTGCACAGCGACGTGGGCGGCGCCAGAAAGCTCGGTATCCACACGATTTGGGTCAACCGGGCCGAGCGGATGAGCGACATCGGGACCGATACCCCGGACGCGACCTGGACCGATCTCCGTCCCCTGGTATCGCTCCGAAAAATCTAACGTCGGGTCGTATCCGGGGTCTTGACTGGTGATTGTGCTTGCGGACAGAGTTATTCTTGGCCATAATTGTTAACGCAGATGAAATTTTTCCGCCCGGTGACGCCGCGGTGAGGATATTCGGATGAGGCACATCACAGTGAAGTGCTCGCTGGCGTGGATCGTCGCCCTCACCACTCTGGCCTTCGCCGGGGCGGAAGCAGCCGACGCGGCCACCCGTCGCAGTTCCGTCCGGTCGATGCCCCGGAGTTCGATGGGCTCGAGCGGCCGCAGCTTCTCGGCAGCTCGGCCTTCGATGTCGTCGCGGTCCTTCTCGGCTCCGCGCTCGACCTCCCGGTCCTTCTCCTCGCCATCGCGATCGTTCTCGTCAAGCCCCTCGCGGTCGTTCTCCTCGACGCCGTCCCGGTCATTCTCCACCCCGTCACGATCGTACTCTTCCACGCCGTCGCGATCCTTTACGCCCACGCCTCGTTCTTCCAGTTCAACCCCGCGGGCAATCGCGCCGAGCACACCGTCGCTGAGCCGTTCGCCGTCGCGTTCGAGCACCTACTCCTCCGGTCAGCCGCGGAGTCTCGATTCCTCGGTTCGCTCGTCCACCCCGAACTACACGGCACGTCCGCGCCCGGAAGGCTCGGTTCCGCGTGTGGAGTCACTCCCGCGCAGTACCTGGAGTGGCGCTCGAACCCCGAGCCGCAGCGCCGTCACCCCCGCCCCGGACGCAGGCGCAGCCAGGAGTGCCGGCACGGTCAGTCGGTCCCCGATGGGCGGCACGATTGAACGCTCACCTGCGGGAATCGGGGATCGTTCGCCGATCGGAGGGACGGTCAGCCGTTCACCCGTGATGAGTGGACGCGGACCGGTCGGCGACACCTCGGTCGCATCGGTCCTGCCTGGCAGCGGCGCAATCCGCCCGAGCTTCTTCACGACACCCCGGAGCCAGGTCCGCACCGGCCCCGGCGGAGCGGTCGTGAGTGCTGGAGGCAACCTTCACCGGGTCGGCGCTGTCGTGCCGCGCCCGATCGTCCCGGTGCGGCCGCTGCCGCCAATCGTTCGCCCCATCCATGCGCCGATCTTCGCGCGGTATGCACCACTGCCGTACGCGTGCCCGCGCCCGTGGCCATGGGTTCGCCCGTACTACGGCCACTGCAGTTCGTGGAGCTTCGGTTTCGGCTTCTTCTCCTCCTATGCGCCGGCCTACCCGCTGTACCAGCCATACCCGGTCTACATCCCGACGGCGATGCCCGTGTATGAGCCGTATCCGGTCGCGGTGCCCTCGCCTGTCGAGGAATTCGGCCCGCCACCGGTTGACACCGGCGTTGTCGAGGCACCGCAGGCGCCGGCCGTGACGGGCGAGCCCGCGCCAGCTCCCGAGCAGGTTCCGTCAAGCGATGCCGTGCAGGCCCCGCCGGCCCCCGCCGCCGCAGCACGCGGTTCCGGTGGTGATGCGGCCGCAGCCCCGCGAATGGCGCCCGAGCAGATGCAGAAGCTCATGACCGAGGGCGTCGAGGCCTTCGGGAAGGGCGAATACGATAAGGCCGCCCGCCAGTTCCTGCAGGTGGGCATGGCCGACCAGGCGAACGTGGATGCGTGGCTCGCCTACGCCATCGCACGCTTCGCGACCGGCGACTACGGAATGTCCGCCACAGCCATCCGACGCGGCATCAAGAAGGCGCCCCAGGTGGTGAATGCTCCGTTCGACGTCCGCGAACGGTACGGGAACGCGACGGACTTCGAGAAGCACCTCGGCACACTCGAGCGATACGTTCTCGAGCATCCCGAGGATGCGGATGGCTGGATTGTCCTCGGCTTCGTCCGGCACTTCAGCAACCAGCGTGACGTGGCCGCCCGGACCTTCGAGGTCGTCAAGGAGCGGTACCCCGGCGACGCGGAACTGGCCGACACGTTCCTGAACGCCAAGCCGCTCGAGACCGCCCCGGCCACCGGCTCAGCGCCGGAGCCCCAGGCACCGTCCTCACCGGATGCCGAAGCCCCGGCTGCCCCGGCACCCGAGGCCGACGAAGAGGTCGCCCCGGCCACCCCGGAACCGCCTGCAGAGAGCGATCCGCACGGTCTGAGCGAGCCAGACACGCCGGTTGAACCGTCTGCCGACCTGGGTGGCTGATTCCAAGTCCCCGAGGCGTCCGTTGCACGTTCGGCAACTGCTCCGCAGCCCCCGCACGCACCGCGCAGCAGGGCCCCGGCACGTCACGCACTTTGGCCGCCTGCCCTGATCGGCTAAAATGCTCGGCTCGTTCGAAACCGAGACTGATCTTCAGGATTGCCGAATTCATGCATTCTGCCCAACAGGTCCGTCGTGATTTCCTCGAGTTCTTCCGCGGCAAGCAGCATGCGATCGTCCCGTCCGCGCCGGTCGTACCGGCCGAGGACCCGACGCTCATGTTCACGAACGCAGGGATGAACCAGTTCAAGGACGTCTTCCTGGGGACAGGCAGCCGCCCCTACAAGCGGGCCGCCGACACGCAGAAGTGCATCCGCGTCTCGGGCAAGCACAACGACCTTGAGGAGGTGGGGCGCGACACTTACCACCACACGTTCTTCGAGATGCTCGGCAACTGGTCGTTCGGCGACTACTTCAAGCGCGAAGCCATCGCCTGGGCGTGGGAACTGCTCACGAAGGTCTGGGGTCTGCCGAAGGACCGTTTGCACGTCACCGTCTTCGGCGGTGACATGGCCGAGGGGCTCGACGCCGACGAAGAGGCCGCCCGGCTCTGGACGGAGGTCACCGATGTCAACCCCGCTCACATCGGCCGCTTCGGCAAGAAGGACAACTTCTGGGAGATGGGCGCGACCGGCCCCTGCGGCCCGTGCAGCGAGATCCATATCGACCTGACGCCGGACGGCAGCGGCGCCCCCCTCGTCAACGCCGGCGACCCGCGGGTGATGGAGATCTGGAACCTGGTGTTCATCCAGTACAACCGCGACGAAGGCGGCAAGCTCTGGCCGCTGCCCGCCCGGCACATCGATACGGGCATGGGCTTTGAGCGGATTGTCCGCGTTCTGCAGGGCAAGGACAGCAACTACGACACGGACGTGTTCTCGCCCCTGCTCCGGCACATTGGCGAGCTGACCGGCAAGACATACACCGGGCGGCTCGGAAGCGACGCCGACGTGGACAATGCCTTCCGCGTGATTGCCGACCACGTGCGGATGCTCACGTTCTCGATCACCGACGGCGCCAGGCCGAGCAACGAAGGGCGGGGCTACGTCCTGCGCCGTTTGCTCCGGCGGGCGGCCCGCTTCGGTCGCCAGCACCTCGGCCAGAAGGAGCCGTTCATCCACAAACTTGTCCCCACGCTCGTCGAGACGATGGGCGAGGCCTTCCCCGAGATCCGCGGCAGCGCCGACCGCGTGACCGGCATCATCCGCGAGGAGGAAGAGAGCTTCGGCCGCACGCTGGATCGCGGCATTGACCTCTTTGAAGAGGCAGCCCGGACGGATGGCGCCCGGATTTCCGCCGCAAACGCGTTCAAACTGTACGACACGTTCGGCTTCCCGCTCGACTTGACTGTGCAGATGGCCGGCGAGCGGGGGCTCTCCGTGGACGAAGCCGGCTTCCAGTCGCTGATGACCGCCGCTCGCGAAAAGGCGCGCGCTTCGGCCCGCCAGCACATCGCCGTCGCCCTCGAGGGCGAACTGCCCCCCACCGACGACGCGCCGAAGTACCTGGGCCGCACCGCCGAGGGCATCGTGACCGGCTGGGTCCGCGGCAACGCCTACGTGGACAACGGCTCGCTCACACCCGCGGACGGCCAGGTCGGCCTCGTGCTCGACCGCACGTGCTTCTACGCGGAACAAGGCGGCCAGGTCGGCGACAGCGGCACGATCACGACGACCACCGGCACTTTCAGCGTCGTCGCCACGCAGAAACTCGGGCATGGCGTCGTGCACCTCGGGACAGTCACCGACGGCAGGATCGATGTCGGCCAGAGGGCGGGGCTCGAAGTCGACGCTGATCGCGACCTGACGCGCAAGAACCACACCGCCACGCACCTGCTGCACTGGGGGCTCCGGCGCGTACTGGGCGAGCACGTCAAGCAGCACGGCTCGGTCGTGGACGCAGACCGCCTGCGGTTCGACTTCGACCACAACGCACCGGTATCACCCGACGAGATCGCGGAGATCGAGCGCCTCGTCAACGAAAAGGTGTACAGCGACCTGCCGGTGTCAACGCAGGAGTTGCCGACCGCCGAAGCCCGCAAGCTGCCGAATGTGCGAGCCTTCTTCGGCGAGAAGTACGGGGACACCGTCCGGGTGGTGACGATCGGCGACGGCTTTTCGAGCGAGTTCTGCGGCGGCACGCACTTGTCACGCACGGGCGAGATCGGCCTGCTCAAGATCGTGGCCGAGGAGGGCGTCGCCAAGGGCGTTCGGCGCATCACGGCCGTGACCGGCCCCCGCGCCGTCGAGGCCGTCCAGCAGATCGAGCACAACGTCCGCCAGGCGGCCAGCCTGCTGAATGCCGCGGCAGACCAGTTGCCGGCCCGCATCGCCGCACTGCAGGACGAAATCAAGAAGCTCCGCAAGCAGATCCAGAAAGGCGCGGTGGCCGACATCAAGTCCGCCCGACAGAAGCTCCTCGACGACGCCGAGCGCGTGAGCGGGAACGCCATCATCGTCGGTGAGCTGCCTGAAGTGCCGGTCGAGCAGGTCCGGGAAGCGGCCGACTGGCTCCGCACACAGGCGGGCTCGGCCGCCGTCTGCCTGGCGACGCGAACCGATGGCAAGCCGCTCCTGATCGCCGCCATGACCGCCGATCTCGTGGCCAAAGGCCTCAAGGCGGGCGATTTGATCAAGGCAGTCGTCCCGGCGATCGACGGGCGCGGCGGCGGCAAGCCGGATCTCGCCCAGGCCGGCGGGAACAACGTCGAGGGCATCCCGCAGGCACTCGCGGGTGCCGCCGAGTGGATCCGGAAGAAGATGGTCGAATGCTGATTTCCGATCGTCGATTTGACGTTGCAGATCTGCCGATACTGACGTGGACTGCCCGGCATCGGGACGTCTCAAATCGGAAATCGAGAAGCCGAGATCGACAATCGCTCGCGCCGTCCCGTATTGGCTTTGGCCACCACGGCGGGCTACCATCGTCGGGCGGATGACGTTCGGGCCCCGGAGTCAGATATGGAATCTGCGTTTCTGCATGCGCTCCGCGAGCGCGTGCTGGTTCTCGACGGTGCGATGGGAACCAGCGTCCACAGCTATAACCTGCCACTATCGGACTATCGTGACCTCGAGAACTGCACCGAGATCCTCTGCCTCAGCCGCCCGGACGTGATTCGCGACATCCACGCCAGTTTCCTGCGCGTCGGCTGCGACGCCGTCGAGACAAACACCTTCGGATCCAACAAGGTCGTGGCCGCCGAGTTCGGACTCGTCGATCAGGTGCGTGAACTCAACCGGCGCGCCGCCCAGATCGCCCGCGAGGCCTGCGAAGCCTTCAGCACCCCTGACCAGCCGCGGTTTGTCCTCGGGTCGATGGGCCCCGGCACCAAGCTTGTTTCGCTGCGGCAGATCACGTTCGACGCACTCGAGGACAGCTACGCCGAGCAGGTCCGCGGCCTCATGGATGGCGGCGTGGACGGTCTCCTCATCGAGACGTGCCAGGACATCCTGCAGTGCAAGGCCGCCATTGGCGGAGCCGAGATAGCATTCGCCGAATGCCGGCGCCGCGTGCCCATCATCGTCCAGGTCACCATGGAAACGACGGGCACGATGCTGGTGGGCACCGACGTCGCGGCCGCTCTGGTCGCCCTCGACGCCTACCCGCAGATCGATGTCATCGGCCTGAACTGCGCGACCGGTCCGCAGGAGATGAGCGAGCACATCCGCTACCTGGCCGAACACTGCACGCGCCCCATCAGCGTGGTGCCGAACGCCGGTCTGCCGCAGGTGGTGGGCGGTCAGCCGCACTACCCGCTCACGCCCGACGAACTCGCCCGATGGCTGCTCGAATTCGTGGAAAAGGACGGCGTCGGCCTTGTCGGCGGCTGCTGCGGCACGACACCCGCGCACATGGAGCGGGTCGTCCGGGCCATCGGGCGGCGACCGCCCCGTCCCCGTGAGGCTTCACTCGAACCGAGCGTGTCGAGCCTCTACCAGGCCACCTCGATCCGCCAGGACAACAGCTTCCTGATCGTCGGCGAGCGGACGAACGCCAACGGCTCGAAGAAGTTCCGGGAACTGCTCGCAGCCGGGGACATCGACGGCATGGTCCAGATGGCCAAGGACCAGGTCCGCGGCGGCAGCCACATGATTGACGTGTGCGCCGCCTACGTCGGGCGTGACGAGGCCGAGGACATGCGCCGGATCATCGCTCGGTTCGCGACCGAAGTTTCCGTGCCGCTGATGATCGATTCGACCGAGCCGCCCGTCATCGAAGAGTCGCTCAAGCTGGCCGGCGGCAAGTGCATCGTCAACAGCATCAACCTTGAGGACGGTGAGAAACGCTGCGACGACGTGCTCCCGCTCTGCCGCAAGTACGGAGCCGCGGTGATCGCCCTGACCATTGATGAAGAGGGCATGGCCAAAACAGCCGATCGCAAGATCGACGTCGCCCGCCGATTGTACGATCTCGCCACGCGCAAGTATGGCATCCGTCCGTGCGACATCCTGTTCGACCCGCTCACGTTCACGATCTGCACCGGCAACGAGGACGACCGCCGGCTCGGGCTTGAAACGATCGAGGGCATCCGGCGTATCAAGCAGGAGATGCCCGAGTGCCACACCCTGCTGGGCGTCAGCAACATCAGTTTTGGTGTCAAGCCGCATGTTCGGCACGTGCTCAACAGCGTCTTTCTGCACTATGCCCGTGAGGCCGGGCTGGACGCCGCCATCGTGCACGCCTCGGGCATCCAGCCGCTTTACCGCATCGACGAAAAACTCCGCGAGATCGCCCGCGAGCTGATTTTTGACGAGCGATCCGAGGGCTATGACCCGCTGCAGGACCTCCTCGCGCAGTTTCCCGCCGATGCCCCGCAGCGTGAGAAGGCGACACAGCGCAGCGCAAACGTCGAGGACCGCCTCCAGCAGCGGATCATCGACGGCGAGCGCACCGGCCTCGAGGAAGACCTGACCGAAGCGATGGCGCGGTACGCGCCGCTCGCGATCATCAACGACATCCTGCTGCCCGGCATGAAGGTGGTCGGCGACCTGTTCGGGGCGGGCGAGATGCAGCTGCCGTTCGTTCTCCAGTCTGCGGAAACGATGAAGGCGGCTGTCGGATTTCTCGAGCCGCACATGGATCGCGTGGAGGGGAGCGGCAAGGGGTCGATCGTGCTCGCGACGGTCAAGGGCGACGTCCACGACATCGGCAAGAACCTGGTGGACATCCTGCTGACCAATAACGGCTACACGGTCTACAACCTCGGCATCAAGCAGCCGATCAACAGCATCGTCGAGGCATGGCAGGCAAAGAAGGCGGACGTGATCGGGCTGTCGGGCTTGCTGGTCAAGAGCACGCTCGTGATGCGCGATGACCTGCTCGTGCTGAAAGAGCGAGGCCTCTCGATGCCGGTGATCCTCGGCGGGGCCGCCCTCACGCGCAAGTATGTCGAGAAAGACCTGCGCCCGCTCTACAGCGGACCGCTCTTCTATGCGAAGGATGCCTTCGAGGGGCTCGACCTGGTGCGGCGGATCGTCGCCGGGGAAGCCGAGGCGCTGGTCGCGAGCACACCTGCCGTTCCCGCGGACGAGGGCGACGTGGAGCCCCTGCCGGCTGCAACCTCGCCGGACAGGCCTGTCCGTACGGAGCGCAGCCCCGAAATCGCCACGAACCTGCCGGTGCCGACGCCTCCGTTCTGGGGGGACCGCACGGTCGAGAGCGTGCCGATCCGCGCCGTGCTGCCGTACGTCAACGAGGCCATGCTGTTCCAGAAGCAGTGGCAGTTCAAACGCCGGGGGCGGCCCCAGAACGAGTGGGACTGCTACGTCGACGAGGAGATCCGCCCGATCCTCCGGCGCCTGGTGACGCAGTGCGAGGAGCAGCACATCATCGAGCCACGGGCGGTGTACGGCTACTGGCCATGCCAGAGCGAGGGCAACGCCCTGGTCCTTTTTGATCCGGGCGATCGCTCACGCGAGGTGATGCGTTTCGAGTTTCCCCGCCAGCCGGAAGCACCATTCCTGTGCCTGGCTGATTACTGGCGCCCGCGGTCCTCGGGCGAATACGATGTCGTGGCATTCTCGGTTGTGACCGCAGGCCAGCGTGCAAGCGAGGTCGCCCGCGCATGGTTCCAGGAAGGAAAATACCAGGATTACCTCTATCTGCACGGCCTCGGCGTCGAACTGGCCGAAGCGCTCGCGGAGTACATGCACAAGCAGGTCCGTGTCGAGCTCGGCATCTCAGGGAGCGACGCCCGCGATCTGCAGAAGCTTATCAAGCTGGAATACCAGGGCTGCCGCTACAGTTTCGGCTACCCGGCGTGCCCGCGCCTGGAGGACCAGAAGCCGCTGTGTGACCTGCTCAGGGCCGAACGCATCGGCGTCTCGGTCAGCGACGAGTTCCAGCTGCATCCGGAGCAGAGCACGTCGGCGGTGATCGCCCACCACCCGCAGGCCCGCTACTTCAAAGCGTGATGGCCGTCCTGGCCGCGCATTCGCCTTTTGGATCTTTTAAGAAGCCAGAGAATGCAGCCGGGCTGCCGCTCACTGGCCCTCAGTCCGCTGTTCGCCGCCTCATTGCGTTGAGGCAGTCGGCTGCGGCTTTTTAATGCTGGCCGGCTCGAGCTTCAGGTTCAAGGTCGTGCCGAGCGCAACGACCCGGTCGAGAACACCTTCTTCGTCCGTGCCCTTCTTGCTGATCAGGTCAAAGGCTGTCTGGCAGGCGATACCAGCCAGCTTCAGATCGCTGTCCTTGTCGCGCGCGTTGGGCACGCTGCTGCGGCGGTAGTACCCCTCCGCGAGGTGGTACTGGATCGCCGCCAGTTTCGGGTCCTTTTCAACGGCGAGCTGCAGCTTCGCGATGCCCTCGTCGAACTGTCCCAGCAGCACAAGATTCCACCCGAGCGAGTCGAGCACGCCGGCATTCTCCGGCATCAGGGCCGCGACACGCCTCGAGTACTGCTCGGCAGCCTTGGGATCTTTGAGGTCGTCCATCAGCAGGTAGGCGAGATTGTTGTTCGAAACGATATCGTTCGGGGCGGCCGCCAGCACCTGCTCGTAATACTTGCGCGATTCCTCCAGTTGCTTGGCGCTGTAAAGATGCAACGCCAGTTCCCGCATCAGGTACAGGCGCTCGGCGGTTGTGCGGGCGTCCGTTCCTGTCGCACTCGCCAGGAGCTCCTTCAGGCGCGCCGTGTAGGCCTCCGGCGACAGCGAGCCTTTCTCGACGAGAGCGAGAAGCAGCTTCGGCGCGCGCTGCTGGGGCTGTTTCTCGATACGCTGCCGCAGCAGGTCGCCGGCAGCCTTCGCGTCGATGCGCTTGCGCTGCACGTCTTCGGCCAGCAGCGTCGAGACGCTCGTCAGGTCAACCTCCGGCGCTTCGACCGCACCGACGTACGCGTCCATCGCCGCATCGACGTTACCCTTGGCCGCCTGCGCGCTGGCCAGCCGCAGCAGCACCCGTGATGTCTTCTGGTGCGACTCGAGCTTCCCGACGTACTGGATCAACGTATCGTACTGCCTGGCGTCCAGGAGCGTCCGCAGGAACACGTCCATCATGTACGGGTCGCCGTTGCTCTTTTTGACCGCCTCCATCGCAGCATTGATCGCGAGCCCCGGCTGCCCGCGCGCACTCGCCAGGTCGACGAGCAGGAAATCCCACGTCGGGTTCTCCGGCTGAGCATCTCTGCGGGATTTGATCAGGCCGGCAGCGCTGTCCCACCGCCGCAGCCGTTTGTACAGCTCGTACAGCTCCTGCGCGAACTGCGAAGAACTCCTCTCGGGGAGCGATGGGTCGGCAAGCAGTGCCTGATACTCGGTGATGGCGGACTCCATCTGCCCGGCGTTGTCCAGCGCTCGTGCGAGGTATGCCCAGCCCTGGTAGGCGGAAAACTCCTTGTCTCGCCGCTTCACCTCACGGAAATCGGAGATCGCCGCCTCCCAGTTATTCCGCCGCATGTGGGCCAGCCCCCGGCGGAAGTGCCCGACGAGCGGGTCGGCGTCCTTGTTGTTCAGGAACGCGTTGTAGTCCTCCATGGCCTCGTGATCGCGCCCGAGCACCATCTCCAGTTCTGCGCGGAAGAGAATGCCGACGGGATCCTCCGGGAATGCGGCGCGGTACGCGTCGACCTCCTTCTTGATCTCATCTCCGCGGCGGAAATCACGCTGCCGCAGAAGGGTCTGCAGCAACAGCCGGCGCGTCTGCCTGTTGACGTCGCGATGCTCCGGCGCGCTGCTGCCAGCGATCGCCTTCCGGAACCACGCCTCCGCCTCGGTGTAGCGGTTCAACTGGTCGGCGTACATCACGCCGATCTCGCGTTTCACGCTGGGATCATCGGAGATACTGGCGGCGGCCTCGTACGCAGCCGTCACATCCTGCACCGTCGGAGCGCCTTCGCCTCCGCGACGTCCCTCGGCGAGCATCTCCTGCGCCAGCAGGAGCTGGGCGGCAGCTTTCCGGACGTGGTCCTTGCTGTCGATGCTCTGCACAACCTTCTTCAGCAGATCACGGGCGGCCTGCGGCTCGGACGGCTCTTTTCCGAGAAGGAAGTTGACGTAGAACCGCACGACCCGCAGATCATCGGGAGCCAGATCCAGTGCCTGCTGGTACGTCTTGCGGGCGTCCTCGAACCGCTTTTCCTGCCGATACAGTTCGGCCAGCGCCAGCAGGTTTTCCTTATTTTTCGGCTCTTTGTCGCGAGCCGCTTCACGTCGAGCGATGCCCTTGGCGGGATCCTGGCGGTCCAACGCTATCTGCATCTGCTGCTTTACCCAGGCGTTGTCAGGAGCGAGTTCGACGGCCGATGCGAAGTATCGCTGGTAGTCAGGATCAGCCAGGGGATCAGGCACCCTGGAACTCGCGATGTACGCCAGGCCGATCACCGCCATGGGGATCCGTGGATTGCGCTGCACCGCCTCCTCAAAGGCCCGCTGCGCCTCGTCAAGCTGGTTAACAGCGAGCAGCGCCTGCCCCAGCATCGAATAGCCCTCGGCGAAAGTCGGGACTTTCGAGACCCCGAGGCGGAATTCCCGGACCGCCTCGTTCAGGCTCTCGGTATCGCCCCGCGCGAGCATGGCCCGCCCCCGATAGAAAGAACCACCCGATGGATCCAGGTTCAGCCGGACGGCATTCTGCATCGCCTGGTCAGCGGTCTTCCAGTCCTTGTTTGCGATGGCGAGCTGGAACATCCGCTCGTAGACAACCTGCTCGTCGGGCTTCAGCGAGGCGGCCTGCTGGATCGCCTTCATGGCGTCCGTCTCGCGCCCGGGCAGCTGCGAATACAGTTCAAAGAGACCCATTGCGACAGCATACGGGTCGCTGCCGCGACGGATCAGGCTTTCCATGCGATCGATTTTCTGCTCCGGCGTCGCCTTCGGATCCGCACGAATCTCAAGCTGCTCAATGGACGCCAGAATTCTGTCGAAATCCTGCGCCGACGCGGGCTGTGTTGCGGCGATTTCCTTCTTCTTGTCTTCAACGGCCTTTTTGGCGTCGGCGAGGACTTTCTGCACCTCTTCCTGCCTGTCGCCATTGCGCCCAATCACCATGACGAGCTGGTTCATCGCATAGAGGTTCCCCGGCTCAGACGTCACGACTTCCCGCAGGAGCTTCTCCGCCTCGGCGAGATTCGCGGTGTTGCGGTCCTGGGCAGATTGCAGCACGAGTAGCGAGGCCCTGGCCAGTTTGCCGCGGTTCCCCTCACCGCCAGAGAGCCGCTGCTGAAGCTGAGCGAGACCCTCCCAGTTCTTCTGGGCCTGGTAGATCATCGCCTTTGCCTGCAGGGCCTGCGCGTTCGTCGGATCAATCGCCAGCGCCCGATCCGCCATCACGCCGGCCTCATCGGGCCGCTTCGTGCTGGCCAGCGCGATTGCGAGCATCCCGAGGGACGTCGAATCGTTCGGGTGCATGGCCACCACTTCCCGGAGCGGCGCCTCCGCCTCACCCGGCGCGTTCGTCCGGATGTACAGTTCGGCGAGCATCCGCCGGATGTCGGGGGTCGGAACCACAATCGCCTTCTCGGCCTTCTGCAGAGCCTCGATTGCCTCGAAGTACTTTGCGGAGCTGCCTTGGAGCGTCCCGTCAACGATTGCCAGCCGCGCCTTCATCATCAGTGCGAGCGGTTCCTGCTCGCCGCCCGGCAACTCGGCCAGCGTCTCCTTGTACGTCGTTTCCAAACGCCCTCGGAGCGCCTTGCCTGCGGCACCTGACTGCTCTGCGGAAGGAAGCTTGAAGTACTTGCCCATCGCCACCTGGAACGACTTGTCGCGCATTGCGATCATGTACTGCCGGTTGCGCCAGCCCAGGTAGTGCGAGCGGTTGATCCCCCGGCCGATCCGCTCGTCGAGCACCTTCAGGGCCGAATCGTGGTCGTCGTCTTCCTGGTAGAGCTGCGCGAGCCGCAGGTAGGCGTCGTAGTGGTCGTAGTCCGCCTCGATCGCGCGCCGGTACATGCCCCGGGCCTTCGCGCGATAGTCCGCGATTTCTTCCGAGGGAGCCTGGCGGCGAACCGCCTGGAGCTTCTTGTTGTGCCAGTACGCACCCATCCCGACGAGAACGTCCACGTCCTTCGGGGCGAGGCTCACTGCCTTCTCCATGTCCGCGAGGGCCAGCTCGCCCGCGTTCGCATAGTTTCGCCGCACGATCGATCCGAGAACATCCCGGATCGCACCGCCGCGCGGATCGGGCTGCGCGAGTTCGCCGAGAATCGAGTAGAAGCCTCCGCGGGTGAGGTAGGCTTTTGCCGATTCCGCCGAATCCGCTGCGGAACTCTCGACGAGCTTGTCATAAACCTTCTTCGCCTCGGCGATCTGGGCGGCCGCATCCTGTTCGTTACGAGCCTCCGCCTTGAGCTGCGCCTCGCGCACGTAGTATTTCCCGAGCGCGTCGGCGTACTTCGAATTCCCCGGCTCACCTTCGAAACCGACAGCCGGATCGCCCCAGAAAGCCGCCTTCAGATAGTTGAACCCCTCCTCCGCGTTTCCTTCCTTGACGGCCCGCTGTTCGACCAATGCCCTTCCGAGCGCGTGCAGTCCCAGACCATCTTTCTTGGCGGTCAGGTCAACCAGGGACTGAGCGACCCGTTGTACATCCTGCCACCCGCCGCCAGCCAGGTCCGCGTACTCAAGCCGGAACTTGACGATCTTTGCCTGGGCTTCTTTATCACTGGGGTTGTTCAGGATGACGCGCTGCCAGAGTTCCATGGCCGCGCCGGCATTACCCGCCGCCAAAGCCATCTCACCGGCCTTCACGAGGTAAGGACCGCCGGCCGTGGGATCGTTGGAGCCCATTCGCGCGCGGCGGGCGGCATTCTGGTAGAGCTTGGCCGCCTCTTCGTATTCCTTTTTCTGTGCCGCCTGCTCCGCCTGCCGGACGAGCGGCTCCGGATCCGTTTTCGGAAGGTTCCCGATCATCAGGATCAGGGCACCGGTCGTGATCGCCATGCCGGCGATTGTGAGGCCCACCACCATCTTCTTGTTGAGTTGCTTTGCCATTGTCTTCTCTCAAACTGTCCTGCGGGCCCGTCTCCTGCGACGGCACCGCGCGACGCAACGTCAGCTCCCGGAATCCCCCCGGGGTCCGCCTGTCGACACGTTACTTCGATACTTTCTCTGCTGCCGAAGCCGGGGCGTTCTCGCTCCGGACCACGGCATCCCAATCCGGCCAGTGATTCCGCAGCAGGACGGGAACGACGACCTGGAGGAACCTCCTGCCCGCTGCGATCGCCTTCTGGCGATCGGGAGCCTGCTCTGCGCTGCCAAACGTGAGTTCGAGCTTTGAAAAATACGCGTGCTTGACGAACGGATTGCCGACGGTGCTCTGCACCTCGCGCCGGTCACGGCAGAACTGCCCGTTGGCGTGGAACGTGTACATGACCACCGTGTTCCGCCGCTCCAGCAGGTGGGAGCCCTGGAACTCGAGCACCTTCACCGGGACAGTGAAGTCCTTGCCCAGGGCCGGGATCGGCACTTCCTCATACTCCTCGCTCACCAGCTGGTTATTCTGAGCGAGGTAGCACTTCTCCGGGACGTGTGGCACCTGGTCGGGTTTGCCGGTGTAGTACGTCACGAACAGGTGGATGTACTTCTCAGGCAACTCCTCTCGAATCGTGGCGTCTTTCAGCAGCCACTGTACATATTCCTTTGTACCAAGAGCATCCAGCATTTCCGATTTGATCGGGTCGTACGGCCGGACGAGCTCGAAAGGAGTGAGCGCGTTGCGGTCGAGCTGATCCAGCGGGCGTTTCAGCGGCACTTCGAGCTTCCGAACCTGGATCTTGCGGGTCAGCACCTGGAAGCCGAGTGTCAGGACCGAGAGCAGCGCCACGCAGGCGATAAACCCCCGGTTCCGAGCGAGGTTCGCCAGGAACGAGGGTTGTTGACCGACCCGTGTTTGCGCCATGGCGGGGGAATTCATTCGCACCCTTTCCTGATCAGTCTGCCCAGGCATTTTCGGGACATGCACCCCTGCCAAGGGAAATCACTATACTCGCTCAAGTTGCCGACAGTCAAAAAGTTATGGGTCCTACACCCTATGGGGACACACCCCGCCAGGAGACGGATTGCCAAGGGGCCGCCCGGGTTATCTCCCCTTCTCAATCGGCACCCCCCGCGCGCAGCTCAACCCCTTTCTGGGGAGCGGCGAACGTCGGTTTTACGCCGCCCCTGTGGAATATGTTCAGGCCCCGCACACCGCGCCCGATAAGAAAGGGGGTACCGCAATGAGAGAAAAGAGAACGCCAATCGCGATCATCGGGGCAGGCGGCCACGGCCGCGTCGTGCTGGACATCCTCGCGCGGACCCGCCAGTACGACGTGCTCGCGTTCCTCGATTCCAACCCCGCTCTGCACGGCCGTCGCATGGACGGCGTGCCGATCGTCGGCGGCATCGAGGCCCTCGCCGATCTTCGTTCGCAGGGTCTGGTCGGGGCGATCGTTGCCATCGGCGACAACGGCGTGCGGCGTTCGTTCGCCGAGCAGGTTGAGGAAATGGGCATCGAGCTTGTCAGCGCGATTCACCCGTCCTCGAACCTCGCCCACAATGTGAGCCTTGGACGAAATATCGTCATCTCCGCCGGGGCGCTGGTCTGCGCTCATTGCCAGATTGGCGATTCCGCCATTCTGAACACCGGCTGCATCGTCGATCACGAGTCGATGATCGGCACGGCCGCCCACATCTGCCCCGGGGCTCGCCTCGCCGGACGGGTGACCGTCGAGGCGGGTGCGTTTATCGGGATTGGCGCCACCGTCATCCAAGGGATCCGAATCGGCTGTGAAGCCGTCGTCGGCGGCGGTGCCGTCGTCATCCGCGACGTCGCCCCCATGACCACCGTCGTCGGGGTCCCCGCCAAGACCATCCGGGAAGCCCCGGAATACGAAGAATTCATCCACATCATGACGCCCCCGTCACTTCGACCCGCCGCCCGAACCCGTCGTCTCGTCGCGGGGGCATGACAGCGGGAAGTTCCTGCTGCCCCGGCCGGATAACGACCCCACAGCCCTTCGAAAGACCACTACCGTCATCGTACGATCCGGCGCAAAAATGCGGCCGCTGACGGGTTGTGAGCGTCAGCGGCCGCGGGCTGTCTCTCTCGAACATTCCCCCGGCGACCACGTGGAGTGCCGCCGCAGGCCTGCCCGCCCGACCGCGTCAATCGACCGCGATCTGGGCGTTGATGGTGATCTGGCAGCTCGACCCGATCGTGTAGCTCGGGTTCTGCGAGGTCACCGGGTACGTGTACGACGTTGCCGTCATCGTTCCCATCGAGCTGTCGAGCCCGTGAACGTCGCAGGTCACGTCGTCGTGCTCCTGGAACGTATCGCTGCTCACCGAGAAGCTCTGGCCCGCGCCGAGAATGTACGTCACGGACCGGCTGATCGAGACGTTCGCCGGGAGCGTGTAGCCCTGCGGCGGATTCGTCGTGTCGATCGTGCTCCGATCCCCGCGGCACGGGAAGTTGTAGCTGATATCCGTCGAGCCGGTCGGACCGGTCACGAAGATATTGCCGTGGAACTCCAGGTGCGAGGTAAAGCCGGCAACGGTGTCGCAGCTGCTGGTCGCGGTCATGGTCGTGTACGTGAACACCACGCGCTGATCCGGCACGAGCGGATTCGTGCCACGGGTGTTCACCTCGTAGCCATCATTGGCATTGTCGCCGTCGGTGTTCGCATTGTTCGGATTCGTCAGGCGCGTCAGTTCCTGCGCGTCGTTCAGGCCGTCGAGGTCGCCGTCGGCCTTGAGCGGATCCGAGTACACCTCGGTCGAGGTCTGGCCGACCGTGACCGTCCAGGGCGTGTTGACCTCCGCACCGTCGGTGCGTCCGTCCCCGTCGGTATCGCTCCGCTTCGGATTGGTGCCGACCGGATTATCCGCGGGGGTAAAGGCACAAGCGATCACTGGATCCCGCGAGAGTGCACACCGGCGGTCGAACTCGTCGAACGCATCAAACGGGAAGTAATTGTTTGGATCGTTCGGATCGAGTTCCTGCCGGTCGGTGAGGTTTCCATCGCTGTCGCTGTCGCGCAGGATGGGGTTCAGCCCCAGCAGTTTCTCGAGCAGGTCCGGCAGGCCGTCGCCGTCCGAGTCCGGCTTCGTCGGGTCGGAAGCGACAGGACTGGAACTGGGCACGCCGTTGATGACGACCGTCCAGCCCGCGCGTTCTTCCGCGTCCGTCAGGCCGTCCGAATCGGTGTCGGTGACGGTCCCGGCATCGCGCGGATTGTTCGGATCGCTGCCCAGGAACTGCTCGCGCCCATCCGGCAGGCCGTCCCCATCGGTGTCGGGCTTGAGCGGATCGGTCGCAAAGAGCAGCCGGTGTGCGGCACGGTACCGGTCGTCGCCCGCGACGGTCGCGTCCACCCGCAGGTCGGACCCGCCGAAGAGGACGAGCGTACTGGTGTCGACCGCACTGCCCAACGCGATGAACTGCAGGTCGTCGTCAGCCGCTGTCGTGTTGGCGGTCGCATTGCCGCCATCCATCGCGACCTCGCCTGCCGTCTGCAGGAGGATGTCATCGCCGCCGGGGAAGCTGTCGATGATCCCGTTCGGCCCCGGCTGCAGCACGATGATTCGCGAGAGGCCGCCGGCGCCGGTGATCACCGAGCCCGCCGTCGCCAATACGTCATCGGTGCCGTCCGCCGGTGAAGTCTCCGCCACGCCGTTGCCGCCATCGATGACGAGCAGCGCGGTATGGTACGGCGTGATGATGAACTGCGGATTGTTCGTCGGATCCGAATCGGTATCGAACTGCACGACGATGTAGCCGAAGCGCTCGTCGTTGTCGCTCACACCGTCCTCATCGGTATCCACCGAGCGCGGATCCGTGTGCAGCGCGCGCTCATCGGGGTCCGAGAGGCCGTCGCCATCAGAGTCCACCCGTGTCGGGTCCGAGAAGGCCATGTATCCGTTGCCCGGCACGTCCACGAGCCAGCCGGTACGGACCTCGTCATAATCACCGATGCCGTCGCCGTCCGTATCGGGGTTGTCGTCCGAACTGCCGTACAGGAACTCGGTGCTGGCGAACAGTCCATCCTTGTCGTTGTCCGCCACGTACGCCAGGGTAAAGTTTTGGCCTGCCTTGAGCGGGATGTCGCTGAAGTTCGTGCCGATCGGGATGTCGGCCGAGGTGAGCACGACCCAGAACTTCTTGGTCGGACTGCCGACGCCGGTTCCGGTCTGAACGCCGCGCACGCGCGTCAGCACCTCCACGTCATCCTCGGTATCCGGCGTGTCATTGTCATCCGTAGCCGTGCCGTAGGTCTTGCGGATCGCAGGGGCGCTCAAATCCGTCCCGGCCGGCAGCGGCAGCGGGTCCTCCCCGGCGGCGTGCTTGATGCCGACGATATCCTCGAGGGCCTCGCGCATCGTGATCCCGACGGCACGTCCGTTCTCATCGAAGCTGCTGTTGGTGGCGACCCGGTAGCTCTCGACCGTGCCGTTGCCAAAGTCGATGACCAGGCCCGCGGTACGGTCGTTCACATCCTGCGACGAGAAGGCGAACAGACGCCCATCCTCGGCCCGGATGTTGAAATTGGCCGCCTTGATCACCACGTTGCGGGGCGACTTGCGCAGGTCCTGCACCAGGTTCGGGAAGATCTGCACGTCCTTGAAGATGAACGGGCCGCGCTCACGGTCGAAGGGTCCCAGGTTCAGGGACAGGTCCGCGCCGCCGGCGAGTACGCGCTCCGGCAGCAGTGTGGCGACGGGCACGTCAACCCTCCGGATCGGGTCGCGCACGAGAGCCGACAACTCGAGATCCGTCATCGTGAAGGCCACGTCTCCCAGGTTCGTGATCGTCACGTCGACAGTCAGGTCGGCATCCTCGACATTACGGGTCACCGCACGGTTCTCGCTGAACGCAGTCGCCTCGGTGAGTGACTTGTTCTCCTCCTGGTTTGCGGTCTGCGAGGAACTGTTGTCCACGGTCATCGAGTAGCCGCGCTGCCGCGTCTGTTCAAAGCCTGCTTCGACGCTGATCTTGAAGCCGCCGAAGGGGTCTTTGCCGCCGACCGTAAACTCCGTACCGAATTCCTGGCTAAACTTGTCGGTACTCTCACTCGACGTGGTGTCGCTGGTACTTCGCGAGGTTTCCGTGCCCTGTGACAAAGTGGTGCTGGCGGAACGCTCCTTGGTCTGCGTCGTTCCCGTCTCGTCGGTGAAGGAGAAGGTCTCCTTCAGGAACAGCCCCACATTGCCCACCTTGATCTGCGGAACCGGCAGATCCGCCAGGCGCGCATTCCGGTTGCGCTCGAAGAGTTCCTTGCCGTCCGGCCACTGGTCGCCGTCGGTGTCGGCCAGAAGCGCCGACGTGCGGAAGAAGAAGATCTCGAGGTAATCGCCGATGCCGTCGCCGTCGCTGTCCTGGTTCAGAGCATCGGAGTAGTACACGTTGAACTCGTCGTAGTCGCTGATGTAGTCCACGTCGCTGTCACTGGACCGCGGGTCGAAGCTCCACTGGTTCTCCTCGGCGTCACTCATGCCGTCGCCGTCGGTGTCCTTGCTGTAGATGTCGCTGGTGACGTGGTACGTGGCGGACGTTCCATTGGCGAACTTCACCGCCACCATCCATCCGAGCGTCTCGAAGAAGTCGGCGATGCCGTCGCCGTCCGTATCGACCTGGTCGTTCTGACCGGTTTCGCCGTTGATCACCGGCGGCATGCCCATGAACGTGGCGGCGGCCGGGTCAACCCCTTCCGGGGGAGCCAGCAGGCCGTCCGGCGCCATCAGCGGGTTGCCGGACGAATCCTTCACATTCACAACCTTCACCGTGTACTTGCCGGCCGCCTGCGAACTGGTCGTCAGATCGACGTACGTGCGGTCCGCGCCTGCGATCGCCTCGAGCACGTAGACGAAGACCGTCTCTGAACCCGTGATTGAGTAATTGAGCTTGTCCTCGAGGCCGCTGCCCATCACCTTGCTGAAGGAGACCCGCACTTTCGTGTTGCTGAGGGCAATCGCGCCGACGACGCGCGGCAGCGTAGCCGCCCCGTTCAGCTCGGTCTGCCCGCGGAAGACGAACGTCGCGCTATTCTGCGCGGGGTCCAGCGCGTTGCCGGCCCTGTCTTCGAGACTCCCGGCCGCCGTCACGGTGTAATCGACGCCCGCCTGCATTGGCAGGGTGGTGAGGAGGACCTGCGTGTTGTATGTGCTCATCGCGGCGCCGGTCACGAGCAGGCCCGGTGAGATCGAAAAGTTGACCGGGTCGGCCTGGCCGTCAGCGAGCGGTTCGCTGAACGAGAGGAGCACCTTGGTGTCACTCACCACCGCGGCCGTCAGAAGCTGCGGCGGATCGTTGTCCACCGGCGGGATTCCCTGGAATGACGCGGTGTTCTTGTCCGGATCGATGAGCTTGTTGCCATTGGATGCGGAAACGTTCGTCACCCGCAGCGTGTACTGGGCCCGGTTCTGGCTGGCCGTGGTCAGCCGCACGGTCGTCAGCGCGCCTTTGGCTGCGCCGAAGATCGCCAGGTCCGGCGACTCGATGCGGTAGAACTCCGCGATGTTCGCGTTGTTGTCCATGACCTCGTTGAACGTGACCAGAACGGTCGTGTTGTCGAGGGCGATGGCACTGGAGACGTACGGTTCCGGCGCGGACGAACCCTTGAACAGGACTGCCCCGGCCGGAAGCGTTGCCGACGCTGCGGTGATCACCGCACTGCTGCCGGCCACCCGCAGCGTGTACTCCACTTCGGATTGTGCCGAAGTGGTGAGCATCACGTGCCCCGGAGATTGCAGCTTCTGGGCCGCGCGCACCTGCAGCGCACTGCCATCGGGAGCGGTGATCTCGTACAGGCCCGGCGTTTCTGCCTGGCCACCGACGTCGGATGCGAACACGACCTCGACGTAGTGCTTGCTGAGTGCCGAAGCCCCCGCGAGCGCCGGGATGGACGTCGAGTCGTCGATTACCTGCTCGACGGATCCGCAACCGGCCAGCAGGAGGGCTGCCATGAGACGGCACAAGCCGGCTGGATGGATTCGTTTCATTCCGTGTCTCCTCTCATGAGAAATGCGATCGTCGCAGGCCCGTGTTCGCGCGACCACCACTGTGCATCATCCGGGGGTGCTGCGCCTCGCGCCGGCCCGCCAGTTTGGTTCGACCCGTCGTTGCGCAGGTAACTGCCCGTTCCGTCAATCGCTCGGCCCGCCCGGATCGTTGTCGTCCACGTTGGCGATGCCGTCGCCGTCCTGGTCGTCGTCATTGCTGTTCGCGATGCCGTCACCGTCGATGTCGGAGTCGGCGTTGTTCAAATCACCGTCCCCGTCGACATCGCGATCCGCGCTGTTCGGCGTGCCATCGCCGTCCACGTCGCTGTCGAGCCCGTTCGGGATGCCATCCCCGCCCGTGTCGTCATCGATCCCGTTCGGCTTGCCGTCGCCGTCGACGTCGCGATCCTGCGCATTCGGGATGCCGTCCCCGTCCGCGTCGGAATCGGCGGAGTTCTCGACGAAGTCGCCGTCGATATCGGGATCGACGCCGTTCGCCAGGCCGTCCCCGTCGATATCCGGGTCGTGGCTGTTGGGGATGGCGTCGCCGTCGACGTCCGAGTCCCTGCCATTCAGGATGCGGTCGCCATCAACATCGCGATCCTCACCGTTGAGAAGGCGGTCGCCGTCAACATCCTTGTCGGAGCCGTTCGGAACGCCATCGTTATCGATGTCCCTGTCGCTGGAATTGGGGATACCATCGCCATCGACATCCCGGTCGCGCACGTTGGAGATGCCGTCGCGATCGATGTCGAAGAGGTCCAGCAGCAGATCCAGGAATTCCCTGTCGAGATCGCCGTTCTCGCTCGTGGCGAGGGTGATCAGTGCATCGACGTCGATCCGGACCGAGTCACTGCCGCTGGTTCCGGGAGCGATGTCGGCGTCATCGAACAACCTGCCGACCGCCGCCAGGGTCTCGT
>CAZJTF010000044.1:0-27401 GCA_964548565.1 uncultured Planctomycetales bacterium
CCCTGCACACGCCGGGCGCCGCGGAGAGCATCCTCCGCATGGTCAACGTCTTCCCCGCGGGCCAGCAGGAAGAGGTGCGCTATTCGCTGGGCACGTCCATCGAAGGCGTATTCGCGCAGCACCTGCTGCCCTGCGCGTCCGGTTCGGGCCGCGTGCTGGCATGCGAGGTGATGATCGGCACCCCCGGGGTCAAGAACATCATCCGCGAAGGTCAGACACAGAAACTCCACACGGAAATGCAGATGGGCCGCAAGATCGGCATGCAGGCGTTCGACACCGTGCTGATCGATCTCTACAAGAGCGGCATGATCACCTATGACTGCTGTCTCGAGCACGCCCGCGACGTCAAGACGGTCCGTGACCGCCTCCACGGCGGCAAGGAAGACCTGTGACATCGCACGCCCCGTCTGTTGCAGCGGCGTTCGGCTGCGGCGCGGTCATTCCGCCTTCCGCGCCACCTCCGGCACGCGCACGCGGCGACGGCATTCGCTGAGCGACTGCAGAAAAGCCTCCAGGTCGTCCAGGTCCCGATCGTTCAGCCCCAGCGGCCGCAGCAGCGCCGATTTAGTCGGGAAAAGCGGGTCATTTTTGTGCTTGTCACCGCGCCGAAGCGTCGGCATCCCCGCGTTGTACATGTTCAACACGCCGCGCAGATCGAACGGCCCGTTATGCATGTACGGCCGGTCCGTGCGATGTTGCGAAGCGTAGGCGTCTTGAATTCGCCGACGTCTGCCGGCTCTTTCGTCACGTTGTACCGACCCGGATCTTCAAGCTCCCGCCCGTAGTAGCTCAAGCCGAGGTTGTGAAACTGGTTGTCGGTGAAGTTGGGCCCGTTGTGGCAGTTGATGCACCGTGCATCCGTCCGGAACAGGTGCAGGCCACGCCCCGGCAACGCCGGGGGCATCGACTCCATCACGCAAGACGGCATCGCTTGTGCGCTCGAAGCCATTCAAGGGATACACGCTGGACGGCATGCGATTCTGGAACAAGCCGTACGCGCGAACAAACGCCCTGTACCTCGACATGCACGTGGCCCAGCGAAAGGAATGAGGCCGTCTTTGCGCGGCTTCGCGCATCAAGAAAGGGAGGCCCTCACGGGCGCCTCCCTGCTGTCGTTGCAGGCTGTGTTGTTGAACGGCGCGACCGGCGCCGGCGGTCGTGCTCAGGCCCGCGGGTGGGCGTCGTCATACGCCTGCTTGAGCCGCGCGGTCGTCACGTGCGTGTAAATCTGCGTCGTCGAAAGCGACTGGTGACCCAGCAGCTCCTGCACCGCCCGCAGATCCGCGCCGCGGTTGAGCATGTGCGTCGCAAAGCTGTGCCGCAGTGTGTGCGGCGAGATCGAAGGATCCAGCCGCGCGATCGCCAGGTACTTGTCCAGCTTGCGGCGGACACTCCGCGTGCTCAGACGCTGGCCGTGCTTGTTCACGAAGACAGCCTGCTGGTTGAAGGTGGCCGCACGGGGGTCGGCCCGCCTCAGATCCATGTAACGCCGGATCCACGCCAGTGCCGTCGGAGCGATCGGAGTGACCCGCTCCTTCTTTCCCTTGCCGCGAACGTGCAGGCATTCGCCGACGAAGTCCACGTCTGTGATGTTCAGGTCCACGAGCTCGCTGACACGCACGCCGGTCGAGTACATCGTCTCGAGCATCGCGCGGTCCCGCGCGCCGAGCAGAGTGGTGACCTCCGGCGTCTCGAGCAGCCGGCGCACCTGCTCCTCCTCGAGGAACTTCGGCAGGCGCTTGTCCTGCTTGGGCGTGCGGATCGACGCCAGCGGGTTGGCGCTGACGTACGCGCGCTTCAGGCAGAACTTGAAGAAGCTGCGCAGCGTCGCCAGCTTGCGGGCGGTCGTGCTCTTGCAGTAGTCGCGGTCCCGCAGGAACGCGAGGAACCGCCGCACGTCCTCCGTCTCCACCGACAGCAGCAGCTGCCGCTGATCGGTGAACGTACGCGGCTGCACCGCGGTGGCGGTCGCGACACCTCCCCCGCCGCTGTCGTAGCCGCCCCCACTGCCGGGCGCTGGCTGACCTCCATCGCACATGAACTCACAGAACTGATGGAGGTCGGCGGCGTAGCACTTCGCCGTGTGCGGCGAGAAGTGCCGTTCGAACCGCAGATAGTTGAGGAACTCGTCGATCAAGCTGTTTTCAATCATGGTCTTTGATACACCGGCGGCGATCGTTTGCGTTCACAACCTGGCTCGAGACAAACCCTTCACGGTCAGTTTTTGACTCCCTCGAGGTCCATCTCGAGTCGTCGTCCCATCTGGTAGCTCAACACGGCTGCGTCAAACCAGTCGAATTCCTGCTCCGAGTCGGCGGCCATCGCGGCGAATGCCGAGATGATGTCCGCCTCACGTCCTGCGCAATAGCGGAACACGTACCGATGCTTGCCTTTGACCAGCGAGAGCTGCCGGACCACACTCATGTTCCGTTCTCCTCGGGCTCACTCCGCGTAGGCCGCCGTCTCCAGCGGCAGCGGCTGACTCATCAGATCCGCGGCGACCGTGTAACAGCAGAACCGCAGATAGAGCTCCTGGCTGGCCAGGTACTTCCGCCATCCGTAGGGGCTCTCGTCGCCGCTCCGCCTCTCGGCGAAGTCCTCCACGAGGTCCTGCACGTCCTTGTGCACGCCATTGAACGTCCGCTGGACCTCCGCCCAGGGCCGGCTTGCCTCCGCGTCGGGGGCGACCGGGAACGGGCGGGCCATCCGCGAGGCGGCCACCGGGTCCAGACTCTTTCCTGCGGTCCGGCGCCCGTACAGCTGCGCCGCGACGCCCACGATCGGCCGGTACGGGTCGTACTCGGTGATCGCGAACACCAGGATCGCGTCCGCCCCGATCCGTTCGCAGACCATCACCGCGTGGTGCGGCGACTGGATCTGCACCGTCCCCTGCTCCGCAAGCACGGCCAGCACCCGGTTCACCCCGACTACTCCGACACCACTGACCTGCGTGAGTTCGCTGGCCATCAGGTCGGCGACCTTCACTCCGTCGAAGGCGGAACTTCCGCTGAAGTTCAGGGCCGGGGCCACCGCCACCGTGATGCCCGGCGGGCAGTAGACGAAACGGCTCTCCTTGTTTTCACTTGTCTGCGAACAGCCCATCCACCCGCAGGCCGAACAGGCCAGGAGGGCCGCTGCCCACCGCCCGATCGGTCCGCCCCGGCACCCGCGAAGGCGTGCCGAGCCCGCTGTCCATCCGACGACTTGCTGGTCGGTCGCGATCATCCTTGATCGACCACCACTTTCCGCATTCCTCCCGCTCGGCGTCGCCTCCTCTGCTCCGCCTTGCCGGGGCCCGCACTCCACAGTTCGCGGACGCGAGACTGACCTGTAATTCGTCTACTTTCAGGACCACCTTGAACGCGGCGGTGGTCTCATCGGTGACATTCGTGGACGTTTACGGATGGGCGGCCGTGCGTACGGCGGCCGGCTCCGGCGCAGCATCTCCTGCTGCCATCGGAGCTTCGCTCAGGTCGGCGGATACCGGACGGACCGACCAGAGGCACTCTGAACCGCTCTGGCGGCTCGAAAAATAGACCCGCCCGTCCGCCCCCCAGGCCGGGCTGAAATGCGCCGCCCCCCCATCCGTCAACTGGAGCTGCATCGAGCCATCCGCCCGCATCATCCAGATCTCGCCGCGCGATGCTTCCGGTGCCGAGCCGGGCAGGTCGGTGCCCCCCTCGACCCGGGCCGTTCCGTACGAGATCCACGCGCCGTCGGGGCTCCACGTAGGCTGGATGAGCGCGAACGACGGGCTCGCTGCCAGTTCCACCGGAAATGCCGGCTCGCCGTTCTGGAAATCGATTCGCCAGATGCTGAACCAGCGACCACCGCGCTGGCGTGCTTTTTGATAGACAATGCTGTCGCCCTTCGGCGACCACCGGGGGAACAGCCCACTGCCGATCATCTTTCGCGAGCCGGGCTGATCGAGATGCAGAACCCAGAGCTCCCAGGCTGCCGCGCGATCGTTGAACACACAGTACGCCAGGCGGCGCCCGTCCGGTGCGAACGAAGGATGCACCTCGTGCTGCGGCGAAAGCGTCAGCTGCGTGCACTGCCCCCCCTGCAGGCTGACCAGCCAGAGATCCCAGTTTCCCGAGCGATTGCTGGCGAATGCGACCGTTTTACCGTCCGGACTGAAGGCGGGCTGCACGTCGGCCGCCGGGTCGGAAGTCACCTGTGTGACTGCCTGACCGTCTACCGTTTTGAGGTACAGATCCGGTTGCGGGGCGTTCCGTGTCGAGCTGAACGCAAGCCACTTGCCGTCCGGGGAGAGGTCGACGTCGAAGTCCGCACCCTCGGCAGCGAAACTGTGTTGCTTCATCGGGGACGCCGCGCGAGCCTGGAACGGAATCCGCGACTGATCGGGCATCTCGCCGAACAGTGTCAGATGTGCGTCGGCCGGAGCGTTCAGTGTTGGTTCCGGTGGCGGGGCGGGCGTGGGTTCGGTTTGCGCAACCACCGCGGGCTCACACTGCGGCTGGAGGGAAGAGCATCCCGTCCAGGCCGGGGCAGAGAGCACAATCAGAATGGCCAGCAAAGTCGTGCCGCCCCGGATCGCCAATGACCGCCAGTTCCGCATGAACCACCCGCTCGAAAACCCATGGAAGCCGGAGTATTTATCGGCTGTGCGGTGCCGTTATTCGACTTGAAAATGCCCGCCGGCGCGCCTTTTTGTCCGATAAAAGCCTGTGTGACACCCGCGCAAAACCCGCGCGTCCTCGCGCAGAATCCGCGCGACCTTGAACGCGCACAGCCTTGACCAGCGCAGTCGTGTGCGGCGCGTTTGCGGCGGTGGGGCACACAGGTGTCTTGCCGCACCTGCGGAGGGCGTCAGCCCTACCGCACCATCTGGTGCCGCAGACGGAACCCGGGCGCAGTTTTTGCGTCGAAACACATAAGCCCCTCGGGAGACGCACCATGCTGCAGAGAGGATTTTTCGTCCTGCTCGGCCTTGCCGGCATCCTGATCGTCGGACTGCTCATCGCAAAAGGAGTCGATCCCGGCCGGGCGGCGGCACGCGGTCCCGCGTGGAAGAGACGGCTGATCGCCGCCGGCCTGCTCCTCCTGGGAACAATCGGTGTCCCATGGGCGACCGGCAACGGAGCGGCATCATCCGACCCGAAGAGCCAATCGGCAGGCGCCAAAGCCACGCCGGCAAACACACCGGCCTCGCAAACATCCAGCCTGGGCGACGACCCGCGGTGGCAACGCCTCACAACGATTTGGCGGGAAGCAGGCGCAATCGGTCGCGGCCTGAAGGGTCCCTACCCCTTTGATCGCGCCGGCCAGGCGCGGATCCTGAAAGACCTGGAGCAGGCCGCGTCCGAGATCCGGGCACTCCAGCACGAGGGCCTGCTGAGCGAACCTGAAGCCGCCCTGCTGCTCCAGGACCGCCAGACCCTCGTCCAGGAAGTCGAGTCCAAACGCCCCACGGAATTACAGAACGCGACCTGCTACGAACCCGTTTGGTTCCGCCCGGCGGACTTGAGTTACCAGCACCTCGCAGCACGCCTGCCGATGCTCCGGAAGCTCGCTGAGAGCCGCACCCTCCGACCGGAAGCGCTCGGCAGGATTCTGGCCTCCATCGAGGACGACCTGCAGATCCTGGCGAACCAGCAGGAATTCCGGCAGCTGAACCCGGACGAGCGAGCGACGGCCGAGCGCGTGCGCCGGGATGTGGAGAATCAGCTCCGCACCATCCGGCAGCGGGGCGCATCGGTGAGCGCGCAGCCGGACGAACAGCGCGCCTGGAAGCGGCTCGTCGACGCCTGGCGGGAGGCGGGCGCCATCGGCGGCAGCGGCAAAACGACGACACCGCAGCGCGACAATGTCAAGGCGCAGCTCGAGGGAGCGCTCCGCGACGCGCGGGGCCTCGTCGACTCCGGCGTGATCTCCGGGCCGGAGTTCGACCTGCTGGGCAAGGAGGCGGAGCGCTTGATCGCCGGCGTCTACGCCCTCCCGCCGAACGATCCGCTTGTCCCGCTCTGCTACTCGCCGGCCTTTATCCTGCCCGCCCAGAAGAGCATGGAGCAGATCGCCGCACGGCTCGCCCTCCTGCGGCAGCTCGCGGATAGCGGAAATATCCACCCCGCCGTCCTTCGGAAACTCCTGCCGCCGATGGAGGCCGACCTCACGGTCCTTCAGAATGAGACGGACCTGAAGGCGCTCCCACCGGCGGACCGCGAAAACGCCGCCCGTCTCGCCGCCGATACGGAACCGATCCTGCGGGAACTCAAGGCCATGGCCGGCGAGGTGCGCGGTGAATGATCTGCCCGCCCGGCAGTCGTCGGTCATCGTCGAACTCACCCAGCGATGCAACCACCAATGCCCGCACTGCTACAACGTGTGGAAAAACGGGCAGGCGTATCCCCGGGGCGAACTCGACACACGTGAGACGATCGCGGCCATCAATCGCGTTCTCGAGCAGACCGGCGCCGCGCTGGTCACGCTGACGGGCGGCGAGCCGCTCCTGCGTGCCGATATTGTCGAGATCGTGCAGTTTCTGTGCGATCGCGGCCGGACGATCAATCTCATCACCAACGGCACCCTGCTCGATGACGCGGTGCTCGCACGGCTTCTTCCGGCCAGCATTGCGGTCTACGAACTCCCGCTGCTCGGCCCCTCGGCAGCGCTGCACGACCGCATGAGCGGAAGACCGGGCGCGTTTGACGCGTGCACGCTGGCGATCGCGCGACTCAAGGCGGCCCGCCAGCGCGTGGTCGGCGTCTTCGTTGCGACGCGATGGAATCTGCCGGCCTGGCGCGAGACCGCGGAACTGGGCGTCGCGCTCGGCCTCGACGGCCTCATGTTCAACCGTTTCAATCCGGGCGGAGAAGGCGCGCGACACATCGATGAGCTCCAGGCCTCGCCCGATCAACTCGATCGCGCGCTCGAGGTCGCCGAGGAAATCACGGTGCGGTACGGCCTTGCCATCAGCTGCTCGATCCCGCTGGCACCGTGCCTTGTGAACACCTCGCGGTTTACGCACCTGGGATTCGGCACCTGCGCCGCGGGTACCGATCGCGCCTACTACACGATGGACCCGCTCGGCAATGTCCGCCCCTGCAACCACTCGCCGCGCATCCTCGGCAACATCCTGCGCGAGGACTTCGCCTCGCTGGTTCGCTCCCCATCCATGCACGCGTTCGCATCCGCCCGGCCCGCGCTCTGCGCGGGGTGCGCGCACGAACACACCTGCCAGGGAGGATGCAAGGCAGCGGCGGAGGTATGCTGCGGCACGCCATCGCGTCCGGACCCGTTTCTGCAGGCTTTTCACTGAGACTGACCCCGCATCCGGGGCTCGCCCGCAGGCCGCGAACGCGTTACAATCCTCCACTGGCTCGGGCAACTCCACCGCCGCGATCACCAGCGCCCGGGCCGGAGTGACAACGTGCATCAGTGCCTGAGCCTGCCGCCATGCCGGAACGCCGGGTGGTTGCAGTTTCTCCCGATTTGTACCCTTGCGGCCGCCGTCCTGCCCGCCGGCTGCTCGCGCCCCTCTGCAGGCGGCGTGCCGACGACGCGTCCCGCGGCAGCCGTACCGGTCCTGATCGAAAAGGCAACGCGGAATGACGTGCCCATCCAGCTGCAGGCGATCGGGCGCGTCGAACCGTTCTCCACCGTCACCGTCCGACCGCAGGTGTCGGGCCAGATCTCGAAGGTGCATTTTATCGAAGGGATGGAGGTGAAGGCGGGCGACCTGCTTTTCAGCATCGACCCCCGCCCGTTCGAGGCCGCGCTGCGCCGCGCGGAGGCCGAACTCGCCCGCGACACCGCCATGGCCCGCGATGCCCAGGAGGAAGCCAAGCGCCAGGCCGAGTTGTTCGAGAAACTGGTCGCCACCGAGCGCGAGCACAACCAGGCCCAGGCCAACGCCGACGCCATGCAGGCTACGGTGCGGGCCGACATGGCCGCGGTCGAGGCGGCCAAGCTGCGACTGGGTTACTGCTCGATTGTCTCGCCGATCACCGGGCGCACCGGGCGCCGCATCGTGGACAGCGGCAACATCGTGCAGGAAAACGAGACGGCCCTCGTCGTCATCAACCAGATCGCGCCCATCCACGTCGCGTTCTCTGTCCCCGAGCAGCATCTCTCGGATATCAAGGCCCGTATGACGGCCACCGCGAAGCTGCCGGTCTTCGTGAGCATTCCGGCCTTATCTGAGCCTCCCGAAGAGGGGGCGCTCGCGTTTCTGGACAACCAGGTGGACGCCGATACCGGCACGGTCCGGCTCAAGGCCCGCTTCGAAAACGATCGGCGCCGCCTGTGGCCGGGACAGTTCGTGCAGGTCGCTCTGACGCTGGGCACGCATGAGGCATCGACCGTCGTACCGGTGCAGGCGGTGCAGACCGGCCAGAAGGGCGAATTCGTCTACGTGGTACGCGATGACCGCACCGTCGAAATGCGCGAGGTGATGACGGGCGACGCGTACGACGGGCACATTATCATCCGCAAGGGTGTCGAACCCGGCGAAACCGTCGTGACCGACGGCCAGTTGCGTCTGGCGCCCGGATCCCTGATCGAAGTGAAGCAGGGGCTCGCCTCCGCGGGGCAGGCCGGCTCATGAACGTCGCCGAACTCTTCATCCGGCGCCCTGTGATGACCAGCCTGCTGATGGGCGGGATGCTGGTCTTCGGCATCATGAGCTACCGGCACCTCCCGGTCAGCGACCTGCCCAACGTGGACTTCCCGACGATCCAGGTGAGCGCCGGCCTGCCCGGCGGAAGCCCCGAGACGATGGCGTCGTCCGTCGCCACCCCGCTCGAGCGCGAATTCTCGACGATCGCCGGCCTCGACACGATGAGTTCGTCGAGCACGCAGAGCTCCACGCAGATCACGCTGCAGTTCAACCTCAGCCGCAACATCGATGCCGCGGCCCAGGACGTCCAGGCGGCCATCGCGCGGGCGCAGGGGCGCCTGCCGCCGGAGATGCCAAGCCCGCCCTCTTACCGCAAGGTGAACCCGGCCGACCAGCCGATCCTCTACCTGGCGCTCACATCGCCGACGCTGCCGCTCTATGTGCTCAACGAGTACGCCGAAACGCTGATGGCCCAGAAGATCTCGATGGTGGCCGGCGTTGCCCAGGTGCAGGTGTACGGCAGCCAGAAATACGCCGTCCGCGTGCAGGTCCAGCCCGAGCAGCTCGCTTACCGCGGCATCGGAATCGATGAAGTCGCCGAAGCGATCCAGAAGGCCAACGTCAATCTCCCCACGGGCATCCTCTATGGGGAGCACAAGGCGTTCACCGTCCGCACGAACGGCCAGCTGATGGATGCCGCCGCCTACCGTCCGTCGATCGTGGCCTACCGCGCCGGCAATCCCGTCCGCCTGCACGAACTCGGGCGCGTCATTGACAGTGTGGAGAACGACAAAACCGCCGCCTGGTTCTACAAGTACGGCGAGATGCCCCGGTCCATCATCCTCGCAGTCCAGAAACAGCCCGGCACCAACACCGTCGACGTCGTGGACCGCATCAAGGAATTGCTGCCGACCTTCCAGGCCCAGCTGCCCGCCTCGGTCACGGTTCACACACACAGCGACCGTTCCGAAACGATCCGGGCATCGGTGAACGACGTGAAGTTCACGCTTGTGCTCACGCTGGTGCTCGTGGTGATCGTGATCTTCCTGTTCCTGCGGAATCTCTCCGCCACGTTCATCCCCAGCGTCGCCATGCCGATGTCGATCGTCGGTACGTTCGGCGTGATGTACCTGCTGAACTACAACCTCGACAACCTGTCGCTGATGGCGCTCACCCTCTCCGTCGGTTTCGTCGTCGACGACGCGATCGTCATGCTCGAGAACATCGTCCGCCACATGGAGATGGGCAAAGACCCGCTCCGCGCATCGCTCGACGGTTCAAGCGAGATCGGCTTTACGATCGTCTCCATGACGCTCTCGCTGGCGGCCGTATTCATCCCGGTGCTGTTCCTCGGCGGCATCGTGGGACGGCTGCTCAACGAATTCTCCGTGACGATCGGCGTGGCGATCCTCGTTTCAGGCATCGTCTCGCTCACGCTCACGCCCATGATGTGCAGCCGCTTCCTCCATTCTCACGGTCAGGTACGCCATGGGCGGCTGTACGCGGTCTCCGAGTGGTTCTTCGAGGCCATGCTGAAGGCGTACGAGTGGGGTCTTCGCTGGTCGCTGCGTCACCACGTGACGGTGATGCTCTTTTCGGCGGTGATTCTTGCCGCCACGATCTACCTGTTCTGGATCATCCCCAAGGGATTTCTGCCGGACGAGGACATCGGCCATATCTATGCGACCACCGAGGCGCAGGAGGGCATTTCCTTTCAGTCGCTCGTCGAACACCAACAGGCGGTCGCCGACATCGTGGCGCAGGACCCCGACGTGCTGTCGTTCATGTCGAGCGCCGGCGCCCGCGGACGCGCCGGCACGAACCAGGGCTTTTTGTCCATCCGGCTGCGGCCGAAGGCGGAGTTGTTCGGCTCGCACGGCGCCGAGGGCATCTACCGGACGCGCAGCGCCGAACAGATCATTGAGGATCTGCGGGAGAAGGTGGCGGCCGTCCCGGGAATCCAGGTGTTCATCCAGAACCCCCCGCCGATCCGGCTCGGCGGTCAGATCAGCAAGAGCCAATATCAGTACACCCTTCAGAGCCCGAGCATCGACGATCTCTACAAATACGCACCGATCATGGCCGAGCGGATGAGCACGATCCCCGGTCTGCTCGACGTCACCACCGACCTCCTGCTCAAGAACCCGCAGGTGAACGTACAGATCGACCGCGACAAAGCCGCCACCCTGGGCATCAGTGCCGAGCAGATCGAACTCGCCCTCTCAAGCGCCTACGGCACGCGGCAGATCTCAACGATCTATGCGCCCAACAACAGTTACGATGTCATCCTCGAAGTCCACCCCGCGTACCAGACGGGCCCCGCCGCCCTGTCGCAACTCTACGTGCGGGCAGCTTCCGGCAAGCTCGTCCCGCTCGACACGCTCGCCAGGGTGACGGAGTCGCTCGGCCCGCTGTCGGTCGCACACTACGGGCAGCTTCCCGCCGTCACCGTCTCATTCAATCTGGCGGCGGGCTACTCGCTCGGACCGGCAGTCGCGGCAGTCGACGCCGTCGCCCGGGACGTCCTGCCCGCATCGATCAGCACCAGCTTCCAGGGCACCGCGCAGGAGTTTCAATCATCCCTTCGCGGCCTGGGCCTGCTGCTGGTGATGGCCATTCTCGTGATCTACATTGTGCTTGGCATCCTCTACGAGAGCTTTATTCACCCGATCACGATTCTGTCGGGTCTGCCGTTCGCCGGCTTCGGCGCGCTCATCACGTTGATGCTCTTTGACGTCGAGATGAGCCTCTACGCATTTGTCGGCGTCATCATGCTGGTCGGCCTGGTCAAGAAGAACGCCATCATGATGATTGACTTCGCCATCGAGGCGCAGCGCAAGGAGGGTCGGCCCGCGGCCGAGGCGATCTACGAAGCGTGCGTCGTCCGGTTCCGCCCGATCATGATGACCACAATGGCGGCCCTCATGGGGACGCTGCCGATCGCGATGGGCTATGGCGCCGGCGCCGAGTCACGCCAGCCGCTCGGCCTGGCCGTGGTCGGTGGTCTGCTCTTCTCGCAGGTCCTGACGTTGTACGTCACACCGGTCTTCTACCTGTACATGGAGTCGTTCCAGGAGGCCGTCGAACGCTGGCTGGAACGTCGCCGGACGCGCAAGCAGCGACGCCGGGCGGCTGCCGCAATCAACGCTGGCCAGCTTGTCGCGCGGTCACCGGACCAGTGATCCGCAGGCGATCCGTGGTCCACGCATCTCCCGCCCCGCCGTGGACGTCTGCAACCGTCGTCTCGCAGCGCAGATGCGGCGTGTTTCATCGCTGGATGGATTCCGAATGGCCTACGCGCGGTCCGGCCCGCTGCCGCGTATGATGTGGGCCGTCGACCTGGCCATCGCCTTGACCCGGAGACGCATCATGCCCGCAGCATTCAGTGCCCTCATCCTCCAAGCCGTCCTCGGCGCCGCGCCGGAAGCTCCCACCCTGGAGCTCTGGGCTGTCGATCCGCTCGTGAAGGTCTTCCCGGACTTCAAACCGGTCGCCGGCGAAGCGCTGGCCGACGCCGCGTGCGGTGAGCACGCCTCGCTGCAGGCTGTCGCGCGCTGCTCTGTCCTCGCTAAAAAGATGAAAGGCGAAGCCGCACCGCTCGCGCTCGAGGGAGATGCGGCGAAGACGTTGAAAGCGATCGTGCGTTTTGTGGGCTATGTTCCGGTGGAAGCAGGCATTCCACGCCCGCCGAAGGATCGCCTTCGCATCGCGCCGGCCTTTTTCCCTGACCCGCTGCTGGAGAAGTCCGAGATCACCGTGACCGCCGGTTCTGCGCAGCCGGTCTGGATCACCGTAGCCGTTCCGCCCCACGCCGCTCCCGGCCTGTACCGCGGCAACCTTCGCGTCAACGCCAGCGCCGAGGACAAGGGGCTCTCCGCGTCCATTCCGATCGCGGTACGCGTCTGGCCCGTCGTGATGAAGAAGCCGCGACTCTGGGTGACCAACTGGTTCCAGATGGGCGCGCTGCCCACCTTCACCGACCTCGGTCGTTACAGCGGCAAGCGCGAGCTGAAAACCGATTCGGACGACTATTGGGCGATGCTCCGCAAGTATGCCCGCAACATGGCCGACCATCGCCAGAACGTCGCTCTGATCTCGCCCCTCGGCCTCGCCGAGTTCAAGCCGCGCGACGGCGGCGGTTTCGACATTGACTTCTCCCGCTTCGACCGGTGGGTGCGAATCTTCACTGAAGAGGGCGTGATTGGCCGGATCGAAGGCGGCCACATCGGCGGGCGGGCCAGCGGCTGGGAATCACAGTTCGTCGTGAACATCCGCCGCGTGAAGGATGGCAAGATCGAGGGAGCATCCGTCGATCCCGCGACCCCCGAGGCGGAAGCGTTCTATGCGATCTTTTTCCCCGCCCTCGTCAGGCACCTCCGCGAGAAGGGCTGGCTCGACATCTACACGCAGCACCTCGCCGACGAGCCGATCGACATGAACGTGCAGACCTACCGCCCGATGGCGGCGCTGCTGCGCAAACACGCCCCCGAGTTCCGCGTTGTCGAGGCCTGCCACACGAAGGACCTCACCGGCTCGATCCAGGTCTGGGTACCGCAGCTCAACTTCCTGCACACCGACTTCGCCCATTACCGCGAACGCCAGGCGGCTGGCGACGAGATCTGGTACTACACCTGCCTCGGACCGCAGGGCGAGTACGCCAACCGCTTCATCGAGCAACCGCTGATGAAGACCCGGCTCCTGCACTGGATCAACTTCAAGTACGGCGTCACCGGCTACCTGCACTGGGGTTACAACTACTGGGGCGACTACGACCCCTACCGCCAGCTCGCGATCCCCTGGGATGGCGGCCTGCAGCACCTGCCGGCAGGTGACGCGTGGATCGTTTACCCCGGGAAGGAAGGACCTCTCGATTCCATCCGCTTCGAGGCCATGCGCGACGGCATCGACGATTACGAGCTCCTCAGCATGCTGGCGGACAAGGACAAGGAGACGGCCGGCAGATTCGCGGCTGCCCACGTCCTCGATTTTGACAAATACGACTGCGACGTGGCGAAGTTCCGCGCGACCCGACGGCAACTGCTCGAGGCTCTGAGCGGGCGATAACGGTGCCGCCGTCACACGGAACCTGTAAACTGCCACCCCGGAGGATTCATTCGCATGCTGGCCGGGATTATCCCCGCACTTCTACTGGTAACGCAGATGGCCGTGCCGACAACGCGGCCGACCTGGACGCGCGATGCAACCGGCGAAACGCTGCTCATACCCATGAAATCCGCGCCCTACCCCCACGCCAGCCGCGCGGAAGGCTTCAAGATTCAGAACCGCACCTACCCGCGCGACCCGCACTACATCGACAGCACCGTCGCGCTCTTCATCCCGAAAGGCTACCGCCCACAGGACCGCACGGACCTGCTCGTCTACTTCCACGGCCACATGAATAACGTCCGCAAGGCGCTGGATCAGTACAAGCTGCGTGAGCAGATCGTCGCGAGCGGCAGGAACGTCATTCTCGTTTTCCCGGAGGGTCCGAAGGATGCCGGCGATTCCGGCTGCGGGAGACTCGAGGAGCCCGACGGGCTCAAGAATCTTGTCGCCGAGGCGATGGACGTGCTCGTCTCATCCGGCAAGGTGAAAACGCCACGGTTGGGAGGCGTGCTGATCGCCGGGCACAGCGGCGCATACCGGGCGATCTCCTTCTGCGTCGAGCACGGAGGCCTGCCCGAAAACGTCACCGACGTCGCCCTGCTCGATTCCTCCTACGCCCGTCTCGACGCTTTCGTCGACTGGGTCGCCGGCGGGAGCGGCAGGCGCCTCTTCAGCATCTTCACCGACCATCTCGGCGGCGAAAACGTCTACCTGATGACCCACCTCAAGCGACGAGGCCTCGATTACGAGTTGCTGATCGAATCAGACGCCGGGGACGATACGGTTGCACGGGCCCGCATCCTTTTCCTTTATGCCGAGAAGCTGGATCACGAGCAAACCGTCACCTGGCTGGAACGCTGGCTCCGCGGCACCACCCTTTCCTCGCGACACTGACTGAGATGCGGCGTTGCTTCGAGCACCCCTACGTGGCCGAGGTCCGGTCACAAATGCGCGGGTGACAGTGAAAAGACGGTTTGATCCGCGCCACCATCAGTCAGGGTGGATTACGTGCCGCCTATGGCGCGGGACACCCATGATTCGAAGGCACTCCTCCGCGGGTCGTTCAAATCCATGAACGTTTCCATTTCGCGCCGGATGAAATCCAGATCCAGAGACTGACCGTATGCCGTGAGGAGTTCCTGGATGTCCGCCTCGTCCAGAGGACGCATGGCGGCGAGTTTCATCACGATCAAGCCTTCCGCGGAAACAACGCGGACCTGACGACCAAGGATTTCCGCTGTGGTGGTGTGATCGAGAACACGCTGGTAAGCGGGGATCACGGGTCGCAGCAGGTCCACCAGCACACCCTCAAACTGAATCGTCGTAACCCCCTCATCCCGGAATTCCCGGATATTCGACTCGACGGAGACAGAAAAGCCACGCCGATCGAGCGTTTCAAACAACCCTGGCATCGCCACGTGCGGGAGCGTCAGCATGACGTCAATGTCGTCTGTGGTGCGAACCCGCGTGTGCTGGAGCGTGGCAAGACCGCCAACCACGGCGTAGCGAATCCCGCACTCTTCGAACGCCGCGATCAAAGCTTCAAAGGCCCTGCGTAGAGTCGGCCCTTTCGGCGGCAATGACTTGTCTGAGCCAGGCACGGAAGCGTTCCCTTTCGCGCTGCCGAACCGCGAGAGCGCGAAGCCGGCGTTCACGGGCCTCCGGATCCCTCGGGGCCATCTCGCGCACCACATCGAGGAGGTCGCAGAGCGCCTGAAACCGCTCTGTCGGCGTGCGAGCCCGGTTGATCTCGATCTGCCGGCGGATGCTTCGCTCGAATGCCTCTGGAACGGGCAGCATACACCCAATGGTACGGAGCCCTCGGGCGGACTTCCAGACGGTCCCCTTCCGGCAATCCTGCGTCACGTCGACTTGCTCCCGATGCCGCCTCATTGCGCCCGGGGCCCCGCCCGCTTCCGTATTCCCGCCGTTCGGGTACATTCGGGGCCACTGGTCCCTCGTCAGCCGCACATCTGGAGACTGGCAATGCCGTTTTTCCTGGTGGCCCTGGCCCTGCAGGCAACGTCCGCCCCCGCACCGGCAACGCAGGAAGCAGCCCATGCCGCGTCCATCTCGCAGGCCTGGCTCCAGGTTTACGACCCGCTCGGCAGCCCCTGGCTCTCCACGCTTTGCGCGAGCCTGCCCATTGTCGTCCTGCTCGGCTCGCTCGCGTTCCTGCACATCAAGGCGCACTGGGCAGCGTTGATGGGCCTCGCCACGGCTTTCCTGATGTCAGTCGCGGTCTTCCGTATGCCCGTTCCCACCGCATCGGCGGCCGCACTCATGGGGGCGGCATTCGGGCTGCTGCCGATCGGCTGGATCATCATCAACGTGATCTTCCTCTATTCGCTCACCGAGGAGCGTGGGCTGTTTTCCGTGCTCAAGGAGAGCCTGGCGGGCGTCACGCAGGACCCACGACTGCAACTGCTGCTGATCGCATTCTGCTTCGGCGCGTTCTTCGAGGGCGCCGCAGGTTTCGGAACGCCCGTGGCAGTCACCGCTGCCATCCTGATCGGCCTGGGCTTTGACCCGCTGTCCGCATCCGGCCTCTCGCTCATCGCGAACACGGCCCCGGTCGCGTTCGGCGCACTGGGGACGCCCATCATCGCACTCAAAGGCGTCACCGGCATTGACGAGCACACGCTCAGCGCAATGGTCGGGCGGCAGTTGCCCATCTTTTCGCTCATCGTGCCGTTCTGGCTCGTCTGGGCCTACGGGGGCTTCCGCCGGATGTGGGAGGTCTGGCCGGCACTGCTCGTCGCCGGCGTGTGCTTCGCCGTGCCCCAGTTTCTCATGTCAAATTTCCACGGGCCGTGGCTCGTCGACATCGTCGCCTCCGTCTCGTCCATGGGAGCGCTCACGCTCTTCCTGCTGAAGTGGCATCCAAGGACCGCCCCGGCCCGAACCGCGACCTGCGCCGCCCAGCTGTACGGACGTCGGGAAATCGCGCGAGCCTGGACGCCCTGGATCATCCTGACGGCCCTGGTGTTTCTCTGGGGGATGCCGCAGGTGAAGACGGCCCTCGACAGCATCTCGACCGTCCGCTTTGCCGTGCCGTGGCTGCATGAGCAGGTCATGCGCGTGCCGCCCGTCGTGGCCACCGCCCGAATTGAGGAGGCAAGGTACGCCTTCAACTGGCTCTCCACGACCGGCACGGGGATCCTCGTCGCGGGGATTATCTCCGCATTCGTCATGGGCTTCCGCCCGCATGAAATCGCCCGGGCCTGGTGGGCAACGCTGCACCGGGTGCGATACTCGCTCCTCACGGTTGCCGCCATGCTGTCCCTCGGATACCTGACCCGCTACTCCGGCATGGATGCGACCCTGGGCCTCGCCTTCGCGCAGACGGGCGTGCTGTACCCGCTCTTCGGCACGCTGCTCGGCTGGCTGGGCGTCGCTCTCACGGGGTCGGACACCTCCTCCAACGTCCTCTTCGGAAGTCTGCAGACGATCTCCGCCCGCCAGGTCGGCGTCAGCGAGACCCTCATGGCCGCCGCCAACAGCTCCGGCGGTGTCATGGGCAAGATGATCGACGCACAGAGCATCGTCGTCGCCAGCACCGCGACCCGCTGGTACGGCCACGAGGGCAAAATCCTGCGCTACGTCTTCTTCCACAGCCTGGCCCTGGCCGTGCTTGTCGGAATTCTGGTGATGCTCCAGGCCTACGTGCGCCCGTTCACGTCCATGGTTGTACGATGACGCTCTTACCGTTTAATGAACGGACGTTCTTGGAGCAAATCCGGAGGATCTGGTGACACAGGCAATCGCGCGGGGCGGACGGCTCCGAATGGAATGGGGCACTCGATCGGTGGCATCCATGCTCCTCGCGTTATGTCTCGCAGGTGCGGGCGCATCCGCGGAGACAGTCGACCTCGCCGACCCCGCGCACCGCGACCTGTGGATCTCTCACCCGGTCATCGGAGACGTCTCGTACGACGCATTCGTGCGATCTCCCGCCAATCCGATTCACGTCGGCGCACCACCATACGAATGGCCGGTGAACGGCTCACTCTTCCGGGACCCGGCATCAGGGCATCTCTACGCCTACATCGGGCTGTACCCGAAAGGCTACTGGCCGGCGGGGCCGTGCCGGCTGAAACACTCGCGCGACGGCGGCGCGACGTGGGAGGATCTCGGCATCGTCCTGCAGGGCAACAAGGACCTCTTCGACGGCGACGGCAAGACCGGCGGCGCGACACCCGACGTCACAGTGGTGGCGGACGAAGACGGCTATCACATGGTGTACGACTGGGCGAAGCCTGACAACAGTGACGGCGGACTCGGATACGCCTTCGCACGCTCGCCGGACGGTCCATGGCAACGCCATCCCGAGCCCATCCACGCGCAGTCGCGCCAGAGGCTGATCGTGCCCGGCAACTACCAGCGCGTCTACGCGGGGGCGCTCACGAAGCGAAAGGCCGACTGGCTGGTGCTCGCGTCCATGAGTCGCCCCGGCAACGCGGGCGGCACGTGGGCGTTCGTGTGCATGACCGCACCGAAACCCGAGGGCCCGTGGGCCGCGCCGACCTTCCTGCGCTCGCCTCAGCGCAGCGAGTGGTTCCCGCAGCCTGTGGAGTTCTTCCCCTCCTTCGTGCACGACGGCTTCGTGTATGCGCCGCTGACGTCGGTGGCCGCCAACCGCACCTACCAGTTGCTGCTGCGGGCGCCCATTGAAGACGCGCACCGGCCCGAAGGCTGGGCAGTGCACCAGGCAGGCTCACTCTTCCACGCCGAACCGATTGCGGGTGAAGCCATGGGGATCTGGGGCCAGGCGTTCAGCGGGCTTATCGATCCGGCAGGCATCCTGCGCGTTTTGTACCCGTCTCGACGGGCGGACGGCGTTGGTACCATCAACATCGCCTCGCGCCCGTGGTCGGAGCCCACACGGCGTGGCTTCTGGCTCTCGGGGCCGAATGCTCCGGCGCTCGGCCTGGTCGCGCGGGCGTTCGACACGTTTGAACTCGAAGCCGACGTGACAGCCAGCGGCCCCTGGCGCGTGATCTGGAACCACACCGCGCCGCTCGGCCCGGACCGCCCCACGGCGGGTGCGGTCATCTCCCCTCTGTCGCTCACACGGATGACGTCTCTGCGCATTCACGCACAATCATGGTCTGTCGAGCAGGCCGGGCCGGCGGGTGCGCCATCGGTGCTCGCGTCCGGGCCGTTCGAACTCGCGGCAGGTGAACGCCGCGTGACCATTGTGCAGACTACGGACCGGGCGCGGGTCCGCGCCGGCGATCGTGACCTCGCGGAAGTCCCTCTTCCGCCGGGCGGATGCATTGGACTGCTGGCGGAACAGGGAACGTGCCTGCATGTCAGCCGCTTCGCCCTTCTCGGCGAGCGCCGGAATCGCTCGATCGCACTGACCGCCCTCGAGGGGCTCCTCGGGGCCGCACAGGACGGTCCTCAGTGGACGCGGAAAACGGATGGTTTCGCGTTTGGAGAAGGGTACGCGGGCGACTTTGACGGCGCCGAGGCCAAGTGGAGTTTCCACGGCACGTGGGCAGGCCTCTGGTCGCCGAAGGGACCGGAGTACGGCCAGGCCGACGTCTTTCTCGACGGCAAGCGGGTCGCGCGACTCAGACTGCGGACGGATGCCCCGCAGCCCTCCTCGTCCGTCTGGGCATCGCGCATTCTCCCGCGCGGTCCGCACACTGTTCGGCTCGTACGCACAAACGGAGCACTGCCGGTGGACCACCTGGCGTTCGTGCCCTGAGGGTTGGCGCGTCTCCGCGTGCGAGGCAGAATCGTGCGAGCCGCGGAACTCACGAACTCTCCTGCCGTGAGAAGGCGGGCCGGAAAGGACGCGTCATGAAAAGGAATCGAATCCTGTATCTCTCGCAGACAGATGTGACGTCGATCGGCCTGGAAATGGCCGAAATCATCGACGCCCTGGAGGCGATGTTCCGCGAGAAGGCGGCCGGTCGGACGGAGATGCCGCCGAAACCGGGGATTCATCCCTTCCCCGACGCGTTCATCCACGCCATGCCCGCGATGATCCCTGCGCGCAGTGCCGCCGGCATCAAATGGGTCAGCGGGTACCCGCAAAATGTCCCCCGCGGCCTGCCCTACATCAGCGGTCTGCTGATCCTGAACGATTTCGAAACGGGCGTGCCCATCGCGGTGATGGACTGCGTGTGGATCACCGCGCAGCGCACCGGCGCGGCAACCGCCGTTGCGGCAAAGCGGCTCGCCCGTGCGGACTCGTCCACCGTGGGAATCCTGGGCTGCGGTGTGCAGGGACGCAGCAACCTCGAGGCGCTCGCGGCCGTCCTGCCTCTCCGACGCGTGATGGCGTACGATTCGAACTTCGAAGCGGCACGGCGCTACGGCGAGGACATGTCTCGTCGGTTCCATCTCGACGTGCGGCCCGTCTCCGAGCCGCAACAGGCAGTGACCGGCTGTGATGTTGTCGTCACCGCGGGACCCATTCTGAAGGTGCCGCACGCGACGATCCAGGCGGGCTGGCTGGAGGCCGGGGCGTTCGCTTCGCTCGTGGATTACGACTCCTATTGGCACCCGGACGCGCTGAAACAGGCGGACTGCTTCTTCACCGATGACATTCCGCAGATCGAGTACTACCGCCAGGCCGGCTACTTCCAGAACATCCCGCCGATCACGGGCGAACTCGGCGACCTGGTGACCGGACGCCACCCGGGCCGGCGCGGTCCCGGCGAACGCACGTTCGCATGCAATCTGGGGATCGCGCTCGACGACATGGCCACCGCGCCGCTCGTCTACCAGCGGGCGGTTGAGCGCGGAATCGGAACCTGGCTGCCTCTGTGACCCGAAGGAGATCACGCATGATGCGAGCGCAGGCACGTCTGACCGGGAAACAACATCGCCTTTGTCTGTTGCTTGTTGTCGCCGCTGCGTCACTGCCGGCAGGCTGCGCCACGCGCTCGGTTCAGGTCGCCTCCGCCCGCGACACGGGACCATGGTCGCTTCCGGAACTCTATCAGACCCCGACCGTCTCATGGGGGTCAGCCGAGGGGAAGGCGCGCCCGCTCTACTACACCGGCGAGCCATTCGAAGGAAAGCCGACACGCGTGTTCGCCTGGTGCGCCCTGCCGACCGAGCGATCCGCTCCAGTTCCGGGGATCGTTCTCGTCCACGGCGGCGGTGGAAAAGCATTCCGGGAATGGGCGGAACTCTGGGCCGGGCGCGGTTACGCGGCCATCGCCATGGACCTTGCGGGGCGCGGACCTGACGGAGAGCGTTTACCGGATGGTGGCCCGGATCAGAAGGACCCGGAGAAATTCGGGGCGATCGCACGCGGCGTCACGTCCGCCTGGCCTTACCACGCCGTCGCGAATGTGATTCGCGCCCACTCGCTCCTGCGATCCATCCCCGAAGTTGATCCGAACCGCACCGCGATCACCGGCATCTCCTGGGGCGGGTATCTGACCTGCATCGTGTCGGGCTTGGACGGGCGGTTCCGTGTGGCCGTGCCCGTATACGGCTGCGGGTTCCTGTACGAGAACAGCGTGTGGGTCAAAACATTTGAATCGATGCCGCCGCCGGATCGCCGGCTCTGGATCGAAACGTACGACCCCTCCCGTTATCTGCCCGGCTGCCGCACTCCCATACTGTTTGTCAACGGCACCAACGACTTTGCCTACCCGCTCGACAGTTACCAGAAAAGCTACCGGCTCGTGCAGGGCCCGCGCACGCTGTGCGTGACCGTCCGCATGCCCCATGGCCACGAGGAGGGCTGGGCACCGAAGGAAATCGGCCTCTTCGTCGATTCCGTCCTGACGGGCGGCGTGCCTCTGGCGACTCTCGGCCTGCCCCGCCGGCACGGAATCGACGTGCAGACCACGTGCCAGTCGGAGGTACGGCTGGTCAAAGCGAAACTGCACTACACAGCCGACAGTGGAGCCTGGCAGCAGCGCACGTGGCAGACCGCCCCGGCCCGCCTGGAGCCGGGACAAATCGGTGCGACGCTCCCCACCGAGAAAAATCTCGTGTACTTCCTGACCGTCACGGATGAACGTGGCGCGGTCGTCTCGACGGAGCACGAGGAAATCCGCGAGACATCGGAATCGCCGCGAAAAGGCACAGTTGCCGAAGGAGGCTTCACATGCATCGCGCCTGGAACATAACTGCGAGAACTGGATTCAGTTCGGCCCTCGTGCTGTTGCTGCTGGCGGGTTGCGGCCGGTCCATCGCGACGGTCGCGCGTGAGCCGGCGTTCGTTCAGGCCGGCCGTTCCGCCGCCGACCGTGAACAGCTCGTGAAAGGGCCCAGTTTCGGCAACAACGCCGCGGCCGACCGACGCCGCGGGTTCTTTGACTTCTGGAACGAGCAGGTGATCCGCGAGGATCGCGCGGTATCTACCGTGTTCATGGGCGACTCCATCACCGAACTGTGGAACCTTCCGGTGTATTTCCGGTCAACCGGTCCGCTCATCGAAAATCGCGGGATCAGCGGCGATCTGGCCACGCACATGGCGGAGCGCTTCCAGGCCGACGTGCTGCAGCTCCGGCCGCGCAATGTCGTAATTCTGGCCGGTACGAACGACGTCGGCCGCCTCCTGGAACAGAAGAAAGGCGACGACGAAATCGTCGAAAATGTCACCGCATCCGTTGTGTCGATGATCGAACAGGCCAGGAAGGCCGGCCTCAACACGTTTGTCTGTTCGATCCTGCCGACGAACAGCGATTACCGGCGACACGGCGAGAAAACCTGGCTGCGTGCAAAGATCAACGAGCGCATCAAGGCCGCGTGCGCGGAAAAGGGCTGCATCTGGGTCGAGTATGCCGCCGCCATGCGGGACGAGAACGGCGATCTTCGCAGGGAACTCGCCCGTGACGGCCTGCACCCGCACTACGCCGGCTACGAGATCATGGCGCGCGTGTTGAAAGAGACGGCTGCCGCCCACGGCATCGGGCTCTGAGCCGGGCGCAGTGATCCGCTGTTTCGCGAGGCGACATCCGGCGATACAGTTGGCGCACATGACATCACGCGAACGCATCCAGGCGGCACTGCGCCGGACGACACCCGACCGGGTGCCCGTTACCTTGTACGAGCATTCTCCCTTCAGCGACGACTGGGCCACTCGTGAGCCATCGTACGCACCACTGATTGAGCTCGAACGCCGGTACGGCGACAGCTTCGTGGCCGCCCCGCTGGACGTCCCCGTTATCCTGCAGGACCCGAACGCCGCAAGCGGTAGTGAGCAGGTGGTGGGCGACAGCGTGGTGCGAACCTTCGAACTCGATACCCCGGGCGGGCCGCTGCGTGCCGTCGCTCGACGTGACCCGGCGCAGATGACCTGGTGGCAGATCGAACCGCTGATCAAGAGTGACGAGGATATCGAACGCGTGTTGTCGTTGCCTGATTCCCCGCGCGCGCTGGACGCAGGACAGCTTGCGGCGCTGCAGTCGCGCATCGGGGACGGGGGCATGCTGCGGCTCAGCATTGGCGATGCGCTCGGCCACGTGGTGGGGCTGTTCGACTTCGAAGATTTCGTGCTGCGGTGCGCCCGCGACGACGGGCCGATTCGGGCGCTGCTCGACAAAATCCAGGAGCAGCTTGTCCGGACCGTGCGGGCGATGGGTGCGGACATCAAGAACGCCTGCTTCCGGCTGTGGGGCCCCGAGTACTGCGGCGCCCCGCTCATGAACCCGAAGGTGTATTTTCCGCGGTACGTCGTCGGACCGGATCGCGCGCTCACCCGGGTCATCCACGAGACCGGGAACTTCAGCGTAATTCACTGCCACGGGCGGCTCAACGCCATTTTGGAGATGATCGCCGAAACGGGTGCGGACGCACTCGAGCCGATCGAGACTCTCCCCATGTCCACTGCAGACGTCACGATGTCCGACGTGAAGCGCCGGATTGGCGACCGCATGTGCGTCATGGGCGGCGTGCAGGCCCACACCCTCGAGACAGGAACGCCTGAACAGGTCCGGCGACAGGTTCGCGAGGTGATCGATGCCGGCGCGACGGACGGCGGATTCGTTCTCCTCCCCACGTCGGGACCGTTCATGATCCCCCTGTGCCCGCGTGTCCTGGTCAACCTCGAGGCGATGTACCGCGCGGCTCACGAGTACGGTCAGTATTGACGCCCGTTCCGCCGTGTCACCCCGGCTTGCGCCCGGCACGCTCCAGCTCGAGCAGCCGCTTCTGATCAGCCTGCTCCTCCTGCTGTTGCGCGATGCGCTTGCGCTCGAGTTCGTCTTTCGGATCGAGCCGAGGCTCCCACGGGTAGCTCACGTGCTCCCAGGTCAGCTTGTCGCCGTCGCAAGTGAAGATCGTGTATCCGGGAGGCGAGCCGACCCAGCTTCCCGCCCACCAGGCGCCGCTCGCGGCTGCGCTCGTCAGGTACCAGACGTCGTTCAGGCGGTATTCCTCGACCTTGTGACTGTGGCCCTGGAGCAGTGCCCTGACCTTGTGGCGTTCGAGCACCTTGCGGAGGTCTTTCGTGTCCCAGACGACCATGCTGCCGTCCATCGCCTTGTGTTCGGGGTTGCCGTTCATCTGGCCGATGTTGCAGAAGGCCGCGATGTGCGCGACGGCCACCTTGGGGCGATCTCCGGCAGCGCCGAGGTCATAGGCAAGCCATTCGAGCTGCGCCGGTCCGATTCGAGGTTCGTACGTCGGGCCGCCGGGCGCCTTGATCTCGAACATGGAGTCGAGCACGACGAAATGCCAGCCGGCGTGGTCGAAGCTGTAGTAGCTCTTCTCCCACTCCAGCCAGTCCATGATCATCTTCTTGCCGATATCAGGATCGGTGGCCGGAACCTTCCGGCGGCTGCCCCAGCCGAGCCCGTCGTGGTTGCCCATGCAGTTGTAGTACGGCATGTCGAGGCCGTCGCTGATCTCCTTGTACAGGCGGATCTGTTCGGCGAAGTCGGCTTTCTCGTTGTAGTTGCCGTCGAACGCCAGATCGCCGCCCATGAGGACGAACGCGGGCTTCGGACGCAGGGCATTGATGGTTTCGATGCACTTCTGGTAGCCCTTGTCCCCCTGCCGCCGTGGCGTGACGTGCATATCTGTCAGGTGGACGAAGGTGAACGGCTGCCCGCTCGCCGCCTGGTCCGCCTGCGAGCGTCCCGGTCCCAGCAGGGGCATCGCCCCGGCCGCACAGGCACCCGCCAACAGTTCGCGTCTGGTCATCGACATCTCGTGCGCTCCATAGTACTGCTGAAGTTAAGATGCGGTATTATACGGAGGGCGGACGGCACGTCCTCCACGCCCTCGGGTTCCGCAGGAAGGGCTTGCCAAATGGCCAGTGCTCTCAAAAAGCTCACGATCCGCGGGTACAAGTCAATCGAAACCTTGAAGGATTTCCCCATGGGCCGTCTGACTGTGCTCATCGGGGCCAACGGAGCGGGCAAGAGCAACTTTGTCGACTTTTTCCGTCTACTACGCGCCATCGCGGACGAGCGGCTGCAGCAATTCGTCAATGAGCAGGGAGGAGGAGACGGTTTCTTCTTCCTGGGACCTAAGTACACTCGCCAGATCGGGGTACGACTCGAGTTCGGCGAGCACGTGTACGAATTCGAACTGGAGCCGACGGCCGACGGCACCGTCCAAATCAGCGATGAGCGCGTTCAGTCCGCGGGTGGACACGGAATGGGCGGTCTTCGATCAATCGGAAAGGGAGTCCGGGAGTCTCAGCTCAAATCGCGCAAGGATGAGCCTGCCAGTTTCGGCAGGGGTCGTGGCGTCCCTGCGCACGTGCACGATTCCGTTTCCAGCTGGACGGTTTATCATTTTCACGATACCGGCATGCTGGCCCCGATGCGTCGTGACCAGTTGGTCCGTGATCGTGGCCTCCTGCGTCCGGACGCCTCCAATCTTGCAGCACTCCTGCTGCACCTCCGCAACACTACCCCTTCCTGCTATCAGCAGATACTGGAGACGGTTCACCTGATTGCGCCGTTCCTGGACGACTTCATCCTGCAACCTGAGATAAGGGGGGGCGAAGAAAAGATCCGCCTTGAGTGGCGGCAAAAAGGCAGCGACTACCCGTTTCAGCCATCCCAGCTCTCAGACGGTACGATCCGATTCATCTGTCTGGCAACTGCACTGCTCCAGCCAAGACGTCCCGCCACAATCGTCGTTGACGAGCCCGAACTCGGGCTGCATCCCTGCGCAATCAGATTGCTGGCGGAACTGATACAATCCGCCTCCGAACACACGCAGGTTGTGGTTTCCACGGAATCTCCGTACCTCCTCGACCAGTTCCGCCCGGAAGATCTGGTCGTGGTCACTCGGAACGAGGGACGATCGGCATTCACCCGCCTTCGGCCGTGTGAGTTGTCGGAGTGGCTGCAGGAGTATTCCCTCGGCGAATTATGGCAGAAGAATGTGCTGCGAGGGAGTCCCACGAATGACTGAGATTGTGGCAGTCGTAGAGGGACCCACCGAACAGACGTTTGTCACGGGGATGCTTGCAGAGTATCTAGGTTCTCTCGGAGTTTCCATCTGGGCCGTGCTTCCGGGCAAAACACACCGACACGGCGGGATTCGAAAGTGGGACTCCGCAAGGGACGACATCATTCGCCTTCTCAAGACCGGGCGACACGTCACAACCATGTTTGACTACTATGGGATGCCGCCGGATTGGCCCGGGCGATCGGCCGCCGCCGGCCTGGCCTGGGCGGAGCGCGGTTCATTTGTGGAGGCGGAGATAAGAAAGGCCATTGCCGATCGCATCCAGTTCCATCCGGCGCAGCTCATCCCGTATGTCCAGGTTCATGAGTTTGAGGCGGTACTCTTTTCCGACGCCCGACAACTCGCTTGTGCGGTCGTTGACCCCAGCAGGGCCGACTTCATTGCCCTGCAGTTCGAGGAAATCGTCTCGGCGGCCGGGAACCCGGAGGCGATCAACGACGGCTACGAAACGTGCCCGTCCCGCCGGATTCGCAGACTGGCACCAGCCTATCGAAAGGCGCTGCATGGCCCGCTCGTCGCCCGCAGAATTGGCCTCGAGCGCATCCGGCGAACCTGCAGTCATTTTGCTGCATGGCTGCGGCAACTCGAGGCTCTGGCGGACTCCCCCGGCTGAGGAAGCGCCACGGCCTGACTCGAGCGACATCAGGATCCTGCACACGTGGCAGAGATGGCGGAGGCAGTTGACGTGTTGGGCGGGAGTGTAAGCAGCGCTGAGCAACCGCCGGACCCTGGAACCCCGGTATAGGAGTGCGTATGAGAAATCCAATACATTCCGCTCGCTGCACGCGACGCGAAACTCTGGTTTTCGCGGCCACAGGTCTCTGTTGCTTGCGTCCAACACGCGCAGACACTTCCGCTCCCGCACGTCGAGGCCGGGTCAAGCAGGCGATCTCGATGAGCGCGCTCCGCGGGTTCAAACTGGAGAAGGCCGCTTCCGTTCTCAAGAGCCTCGGAATCAAGGGGGTTGACCTGCTCGGGCCCGACCAGTGGGGGCCGCTGCGGGAGCACGGACTCATCTGCACGATGACACGGAGCCACGCGCTCACAAAGGGACTGAATCATCGCGAGAATCACGCGGAGTGTCTGGCGAAGCTGCGCGAAGCGATCGACGCCACGGCGGCAGCCGGGTACCCGAACGTCATCACGTTTTCCGGGAACCGCAACGGCATCTCCGACGAGGAGGGTGCGAAGAACTGCATCGAGGCCCTCAAGCAGGTCGCGGGACTGGCGGAAGAGAAGAAAGTCACCATCTGGAGACTGTAGCATCAGTACAGAGTAGATACCCTGTCCTTTGGACCCTGTCCTT
>CAZJTF010000045.1:0-27052 GCA_964548565.1 uncultured Planctomycetales bacterium
TGTCCGCGAGTTGCAGCATCGTCCGGGCCTGATCAAGCCCCAGGTCAAGCTGGCGAAAGTCATATCCAACGGTAAATGCGGTGTCGGTCAGTTGTGGCGCAGGGAAGCTGAAGATGCCGCCGCTGACCCGCGAAGCGGCCGCGGGCCCGATGCTCTGGCCGAGTGCGTTCGGGTCAGTCACACCCGCGCCCCCACCCACCACCACCGTGCCCGGGTAGGCGGCCCAGCCGTCCTGTCCGGCGATCGGACCCTCGTTCAGCGTGTCAAATGTGTAGATGATTCCGTGCGCCGAGGAAACGAACCCCAGAAGCACCGCGCAGAGACCGCCTCCCGAGCTTCTCATGTGCTGCCTCTCCTGAATAACCGAGCATCGTGCTGCAAAGATTTGAATGACCCGAACGTGCAGGATACGTCTCGAGATTGAGACAGTCAAGCGAAGAACGGGAGACACCCCATCCGCAGCAACAGGGGATTCCGTAAAGGCGGTTACCACATGGTTTTACCTTCAATGCCTTCGGCCGAGACTCAGCACGGCCCGGGGCTTGCGTGACACCTGATGCTACTGCCGCGCTGCAGGAACGGGACGATCCTTCAGGATCGGACGGAGGCACCGAATGGCTCAGGGGACGAACCCCTTTCCCGCCCCCGCAGTGAGACGCGCCCACTCCGCCGTAGCAGCGATGAACGCGCCGAACTCAGGGGCGCGATGCGCAACGAGGTCCTGTCGCCCTGTGGCCTGACGGAGCTTCTTCTACTTTTCGCTTTTTCCTTTTCACTTTCTACTTTCCGCGCGGTTCATCCACTCAACCGAGAGCGTCCCCGGAGCCCGTGCCGGCCCCTCCACTCGGATTGCGACCGACTCACCCGGAAGCAGGAGCAGGTTGCCGGCGTCCGCCATCGCCTCCGCGGGCCGCTCCGCGACGATCCGCACGCCGACTGCGGCAATCCGCCCGTCGTTCTGCACGGTCACTCCGTCGCGCCCGGGCGAGATGTTCAGGACGGCCGGCGCAAGCCGCTGCAGCGCCGCGAGCGGATGCCGCACCTCCTGGCTGAGCAGATACCGGTTCCGCACAAGTATTCCGCCTTCTTCCCACGCCACCTCGATGCAGAAAAGCGCCTCCTCGAAGGCCGGGACATCCCACGCGAGCGCCAGAGCCGCCACGCTCTCACCCACGCCGCTCACGTCACCCTGCGCTGACGCGTGCACGCGCCCGTCCAGCCCGAGCAGCCGCGCCGTCACGTGGCCGCTGGCGAACCCCTCCGAATCCTGGTGAACCCAGACCTTGCCCGTCAGCGGCGCGCCCGCGGGATAGCCGATCGCAGCCAGTTCGAGCGAGACGTGTCGTCTCGCCCACGCCTGCTGCAGCCAGTCGTACGCCGGCTTCGTTGCCCCGTCGATCTCAACCACCGAGTTGTTCGACGGACAGTGCACACAGTCGTGCCCCATCCAGATGATGAACCCGCCGCAGTGCGGGAAATGCCGTCGCACCGACTCGGCCGCATAACGGTAGCTCTCCGCCTGCAGGTACCGCGACGCCGCGACGACCGCCTGCAGTTGCCCCGGGTCGTTGGGGATCGACCCGAATTCGCGCGACACGTCGTCCCACGGGATCCACCACGAGGAAGGCGAGAGCCACACCGGATTCGACGCGTCCGGCGGCCACAGCCGACCCCGACCGCGATGCCGCTCGAGCGCCGCCGGCCGTGCGCATCCCGGCGCGCCGCACTCACTTCGAAACAGCGAATCGTCGCCGTTCCAGTAGGCGTTCCGCTCGGAAAGGGGCAGGTTCGCCCACGGCCCGTGAATGTGGTGGTGCAACCCCTTACCGTAGTCCCCGGGCCGGGCCGTGAACCGCGGTCCCATCGGCGAGGTCGCCAGGAAACGCTTGCCGGGATCCAGCTCCGCGACCAGCCGGCTCCACCGCTGCATCAGCGGATGCGTTTCGTCGATCGGCTTGCCGCCCGCGGTCTTGCTGCCGTCGAGCGAGCCCTGCAACTCGTTGCCCCCGCACCACAGCAGGTGACTCGCATGGTGACACCGGCGCTCGATGTACTCCCGCCCGATGCCCTGCAGCCGCTCGATCACCTCCGGGTCCTCGGGCGGCCAGTTTTCGATCCCCGAGGAGCTGAGCGGGAACTCCTGCCAGACGAGCAGCCCGAGCTGATCGCATAGCTCGTAGAACGTCTCCGTTTCGAGGATCGCCCCGCCCCACACTCGCAGCACGTTGGCGTTCATATTGCGGTAGATCTGCAACATCCATTCGTACTGCCCGCGCGCCACGGCTCCGTACACCGGCGAGAGCGGCACCCAGTTCACGCCCCGTAAGAACACGCGCTGCCCGTTCACCTCGCACAGGTATGGCCGCGCCCCCTCCGGCGCCCCCGGGTTGCCCCGCCACGTCACCTGTTTGAAGCCGATGGTCCGCTCGATCACGTCGCTTTCGTTGCCGCCTTCGTCGAGCAGCGTCACTCGGAGGTGGTAAAGCGGTTGCTCCCCGTGCGTGCACGGCCACCAGAGCGCCACCGGCCCGACTGCCAGCGTCTCGTCGAGCACTCCGGGTTCGACGGGGCGTTCGGAGTCGTGCACCGCCCGCCCCTCTCCGTCGGTGAGCACGCAGCGCATCCGGCAGCGCTCGCCCGCCACTTCGCCGGCAATCAGCACCGTCCCCGATTGCAGATCGCCGCTCAGCCGCGGCAGAACGCGAATCTTCTCCAGGGAGGATGCGCCGCGCGAGACGATCCGCAGATCCTGCCAGATCCCGACGTTGACAACGCGGTTGCACCAGTCCCACTCGTATCCGAACCGCGGCTTGAAGATTCGGGTACGGCTCGTCCAGCCGATCTGCCCGTCCACCTCCGGTGGCGGCTCGAAGATGATGTCGAGGCGGAACGCCCGTCCCGGGCGCACGCGCCCAGTGAGGTCGAACCGGTGCCGCAGATGCGTGCCCTCGAACGAGCCGGCGAGTTCGTCATCGATCAGGATGTGCCCGGCATAATCGAGTCCCTCACACTCCAGCGTCAGCCGGCGGTCAAACTCCGCAGGCAGCGTCACCGTCCGCGTGTAGTTCCACTGCCGGTGCTCGACCCACTCGGAGGCGAACGCGTCGATGTTGTTCTGCCAGTCCGGAATCAGCCCCGCCCGCAGGAGGTCTGCGTGCACCCCGCCCGGCACTGTTGCCGGGATCGGCGGCAGCATCGGACGGGCCAGCCACGGCGCGTCGTTCCGCATGTGCCACTGGTTCGGCCAGTGACACGCCAGCGACCAGTCCGCCCCCGCCAGTGACATCGACCGCATGCAACCCACTCCTCGAACGATGTGGATGCTCAGCTTATGCCCGCCCCTGCCGCTTTCCAATCGCCGGCGCCTCGCGCCCTGACCACCCGCAGGCCAGTGGGTATGATGAGGAATCGCCACCCGGACGTTCGGAGAGGTTCGTACCGCAGAGGACGCTCATGGAACTCGTATCGCTCGCCTGGATCGCCGCTGTCGCACTCGCCGCCGCGCCGCATGACACCCGGCCCGCTGAGGAACCCGGCAACACCCGCCCGGCTGCGACCCGTCCAGCCTCCGGCGATGACAAAGACGACGCCGCGGTCAAAGGCGTGGTCGAGAGCGCCTCGACCACGCAGCACGAGGTGACGATCAATGGGCAGGCGCTGCGGTACCAGGCGACGGCCGCCAACCTTCTGATGAAAGATGAAGCCGGCAAGCTGAAGGCCACCGTGTTTTTTGTCGCGTACGAACTCGACCGCCCGGTGGACGCCAATCCTGCCGACCGCCCGATCACCTTCGTGTTCAACGGCGGCCCCGGCGCGGCGGCCGTCTGGCTTCACCTCGGTACCGCCGGCCCCCGGCGCGTCCTGCTCGAGCCGGACGGCCAGGCCCCGCGACCCCCCTACCGGCTCACCGACAACGCGTTCTCGTGGCTCGACGCCACGGACATGGTCTTCATCGACCCCGTCGGCACCGGCTACAGCCGCCCGGCCGAGGGCGAGAAGGGAGAGCAGTTTTACGGCGTCCGCGAGGACATTCGGTGGGTGGCCGACTTCGTCCGCCTCTATACCACGCATTACCAGCGATGGGCCTCACCAAAGTTCCTCGCCGGCGAGAGTTACGGCACGACGCGCGCCGCTGGCCTGTCCGAGTACCTCATGGACCGCCACGGCATCGCCCTGAACGGGATTATCCTGATTTCGACGGTGCTCGATTTCCAGACGCTCGACCCCGAGCACCTCAATGACCTGCCGTACGTCCTCTATCTGCCGAGCTACGCGGCCATCGCCTGGTATCACAAGCGGCTCCCGCCCGAGCTGCCTGGCAACCTCGAGCCCCTGCTCCGCGAGGTCGAGAACTGGGCCATGACGGTCTACAACGTCGCGCTGGCCCGGGGGGCCGGCCTGCCGCCGCATCAGCGCCGCGATGTCATCGCAACGCTCGCCCGCTACACGGGGCTCGACCCGCAGTTCATCGACCGCAGCGATCTGCGCATCCTTCCCGGCGCATTCCGCAAGCAGTTGCTCGGCGAAGACCGCACGCTGATCGGACGCTTCGATGCCCGCATCACCGGTTACGATCCCGAGCCGACTTCAAACCGCCCGGAGTACGACCCGAGCCTGTCGCCGTACCTGGCGATCTACAGTTCCACGTTCAACGACTATGCCCGGCGGACGTTGAAGTTCGACAGCGTGCTGCCCTACGAGGTGCTTTCCAACCGCGTGCACCCGTGGAAGTTCGGCGAGCCTGGCCAGGGCTACCTCTCCGTTTCCGGCGACCTGAACTCCGCGATGATCAAGAACCCCTACCTCAAAGTGCTGTTTGCCAGCGGCTTCTTTGATCTTGCCACGCCCTACCATGCGACCGACTACACGATCGAGCACCTCAACCTGCCGCCGGAACTCCGCCGTAACATCACGCACCACCGCTACCTCGGCGGCCACATGATGTACCACCACACCCCCTCCCTGGAGAAGCTGCACAAGGACATCACCACATTCATCCACGCCGCCGCGCCTTTGGAATGACCAGAATGCCCAGCGCGAGCAGCCCCGCGCAGGGGTGGCCCGGTCTGACTTCGCCGTCTGTCTGGCGAAGGCAGGCCGTGGCGAAGCAAGATGACATAGCTGGAAAGAATCAGCTGGCAATCTGCCGCCGCGCCTTTGGAATAACCAGAATGCCCAGCGCGAGCAGCCCCGCGCAGGGGTGGCCCGGTCTGACTTCGCCGTCTGTCTGGCGGAGGCAGGCCGTGGCGAAGCAAGATGACATAGCTGGAAAGAATCAGCCGGCAATCCGCCGCCGCGCCTTTGGAATGACCAGAATGCCCAGCGCGAGCAGCCCCGCGACGCCGGGTTCCGGCACCATCACGCTGTCGATGATCGTCCGAAACTGCTCGCCGACCGCCGTCGAGTATCCCGAATCGCTGTACAGCACTTCCCATTGTGCCCGATTCGCGCCCGCCACCCCGTTGATGAGGACGAACATCGGCACGTACCCGTTCCCGAAGATCGGGTAGGCCAGTCGCGCGGAGTCATCAAGCACCGTCTCGAGTTTCGCACTCTGCACGAAGGCGGTTGTAGCCGACCGGTTCGTGCTGACCACATTGCAGGAGATCAGCTCGACCGGCAGCCCCGCGGCGTTCCCGCCACGCGCCTCGTAGTAATCATCGATCTGCGTCTGGACGGCCGGCAGCGCCGCCTGGCAGTGCGGACACCAATAGGCGAAGAAATCCAGCAGGATGATCTTGCCCGCATAGTCGTACAGGCTCGTCGGTGTGCTCGTGTACCACTCCGGCAGCGTGAAATTCGGCGCGGTGGCCCCCACCTGCAGTTCCGCGAACGCTGGCGACGCGGCAAGCAGGCCCAGGACCGCACAAGTGATCACGGGGCAGCGCAGAACTGAAGACATGGCTCTCTCCCTCAAGGTGTCGATCTCGGCGCTGACCGGCAGTATACCGCATTCCGGTGGGAACTCGAGGAACACGCCCTGCCACGGACGGCAATCGGTAGCAGGCCGCGAACAAGCAGCGTCGGCGTCCGATAACGGCCGCACCCCCGCCGTCACCCCTCCGGCTCAACCACCTTGCAGGCCGGGATCGCCTCGAGGAACGCCCTCCCGTAGCGTTTGCTGCGGACACGGCGGTCGAGGATTACGACCCGCCCGCGATCGCTTTTCGTGCGGATGAGTCGCCCGAAACCCTGCTTGAACTTCAAAATCGCCTCCGGAAGCTGGTAGTCCACAAACGGGCTGCCGCCCGCCGCCCGGATCTGCTCGATCCGCGCCTCGATGATCGGCCGGTCAGGCACGGCGAAGGGGAGTTTCACGATGATGACGCACACGAGCGCCTCGCCGGGCACATCCACACCCTGCCAGAAACTGTCCGTCCCGAAGAGCACCCATCCCGACTCGGCGCGGAACCGCTCGAGCATGAGCGATCGCGGCATCCCGTCCCCCTGCACCATCAGCCGGAGCTCGTGCCCCGCAAGTCGCTCGCGCAGACGCTCCGCCATGTCGCGCATCATCTCGTAGCTGGTGAAGAGCACGAGCGTGCGTCCCTGCATCTCGACCGCATGCCGCTCGATCGCATCCGCCGCGGCCGGCAGGAACGCCGCCGCCTGGTCCGGCTCAGGGATGCCTGCCTCGATGTGCAGTTCCGCCTGGCGCTCGTAGTCGAACGGAGACCCGAGCTGCAGTTCCTCGGCGTCCTCGATGCCCAGCCTGCCGCGAATGTACTCGAACCCGCCCTGCCGCCCGGCGCTCAGCGTCGCGCTCGTCAGCACCACGCTCTGCACGCGGTCGAACAGCGTTTCACGCAGCGCCTCGCCCACATCGACCGGCGCCTCGCAGATCTCGACATTCTGCCGATGCCGCGACGCCGTGATCTCCATCCAGCGGACCGCGTTCTCGGAAGGTTTCGCCAGCAATGCCTCCAGATCCTCCGCAATACCGGCACAGCGCTCGATCAGGCTGAGCAGCTCGACCGCCTCCTCCGGCTTCTCGAACGTGCTCCGCAGGATCCGGAGCTCGCGCTGCAGCTCCCGCAGTGATGAGCTCAGCGGGTTGTTGATCTCGATCTCGGAGATGATCCGCCCGTTCGAACGCCCGTGGCGGCTCTGCCAGTCCGCCAGCTCACGCCAGAAGACCTTCCCCACCTCCCGCACGCGGGCGGTCGCCTGCATCGCCTCCTTCGCGTGACAGGTGACCAGCAGCCCGCGGTCCGTCCGCTCGTTGTGCAGGCGCGTGAGCAGGTATCGAAGCTGCGACTCGGAAACGCTTCGCCCGAGGTGCTCGGCCGCGACTGCTTCGAGCGTGTGGGCCTCGTCGATGACCACCAGCCCGTACTCCGGCAGCAGCGCCGCCCCCTGCATCCGCAGCGCGAGGTCCGACATGAGCAACGCGTGGTTCACGATCAAAATCTGCGCGTTCTCCGCCCGCCGGCGCGCCCGCTGGTAGAAACAGCGGTTGTAGAACTCGCACTTGCGGCCCAGGCAGTTGCCGTGCTCGCTCCGCACCAGATCCCAGACGCCCGGGTCCGGCACGGGCACGAGTTCGCTGAGCGATCCCTCTTCCGTCTTGTACGCCCATTCCTGAAGGCGCCAGAGCTGGTTGAGCTGGTCGTCGGCCGCGAAGAGCAGGTTCTGACGCTCGCTCGCCTGCTTCAAACGCCGGATGCCGACATAGTTGTTACGCCCCTTGACCAGGACGGCCGTGAACTCGTCGGGCCAGATCGACTGCAGGAACGGGATGTCGCGCCCGATGATCTGCTCCTGGAGCGCGATGGTGTGCGTGCTGATGACGACGCGCTGCTTCGCGTTGATCGCCCGCTGGATGGCCGGCACGAGATAAGCGAAGCTCTTGCCGACGCCTGTTCCCGCCTCGACCAGCAGGTGCTTCTGCTCGGCCATGGCCCGCTCGACGGCGGCGGCCATGTCCAGCTGCTCGGGACGTTCCTCGTACCCGCCCAGGCGCCGGGCGACGAGTCCGTCCATGCCGAGCACGTCGGCCACCTTCACGAGAGCCCCTCCAGCCTTCAGGACCGCAGATCCGCGATAAACTGCGATGTAAACCAGATCGTCATCGCCGAGTAGAGCACCGCGGTCAGCGTCACGGCGGCCGCGATGAATGTCGGCCCGCGGATCCAGCTGCTCTCCCGCATCGTGGCGATGATGTGAGGCCGCGCCAGGATCAGCATCGAGATGATCATCACTGCCTGGGTGGGCCAGAGAGAGATGGAGTGAATGTAGCTGTACACCCACACGGCCTTGGGCACATCCGTTCGTTGCCCGCCGATGCCGTGGATGAAGTGGCCGCGAATGTAGTAGACGTCGTGCTCGCGCTGCAGGACGCGATCATACACCCGCTCCTTCCCGCCGTTCTTCGCGTCTCCGCCGAGCTGGGCGTAAATCACCGTGTAGGCGAAGAAGTTCAGCAGGCCGATCGAGATGATCCAGATGCAGATGTGATTGCGTGTGCGTCGCTGCAAGTCAGTCGCTCGTTTGCTGTCCACATCCCCCGTCGAGAACGCCTGCTCCCCGCCGGGTCACCCGCGTAACATCCTCTGCTCCCGCTCCCCCACTCTCCCCCTCTCCCGCTCCATTACTCCATCGCTCAAACGCCTCACCGCGACGGGGCAATCACGCCTTCGGTCGGGCTCGATGCTGTCGCGTACAGCTTCCTCGGGATGCGCCCCGCCTTCCACGCAAGACGCCCCGCCTCGATGCCGTGCCGCATCGCGTGTGCCATCGTCACCGGGTCCTTCGCCCCGGCAATGCCCGTGTTGAGCAGAACCCCGTCGGCACCGAGCTCCATCGCCACTGTCACGTCGGAGGCCGTTCCGACGCCCGCGTCCACGATGACCGGGTAGTCCGGATCGCCTTCCTTCAGGTACTCGAGAATGATCCGGATATTGTTCGCGTTGAGGATGCCCTGGCCGCTGCCGATCGGCGAGCCGGCCGGCATCACGCTCGTCGCACCGGCCTCCTTCAGCCGCCTGGCCATGATCGGGTCGTCCGAGGTGTAGACCAGCACCTTGAAGCCCTCTTTCACCAGCGTATCGGTCGCCTGAAGGCTGCCGACCGGGTCCGGCAGGAGAGTCCGCTTGTCCGCGAGCACCTCGAGCTTGACCCACTGCGCGCCGGGATTGTCCAAGCCCTCCAGGAGTTCCCGGCTCAGCCTCGCCGCCCGCACCGCGTCCTCGGCGTTGAAGCAGCCGGCGGTGTTCGGCAGGATCGTGTATTTCCGCAGATCCAGCGCATCCAGCAGGCTGCGCGGCCGGCGCCCGCCTTCCGGGCTCAGCACGTCCCGCCGGACGGCCACAGTGACAACCTGGCAGCCCGAAGCCTCCAGGCATGCGTTCATCTGGTCAAAGTCGGCATACTTGCCGGTCCCGACGAACAGCCGCGACCGGAACTGGAATGGCCCGAGTTGAAACATCTCACCCGTCATTAACCGCCCCCGACCAGGGTCACAATCTCGACCTGGTCACCCTCTTCGAGTGCCGTCTCGGCGTAAGTCCTTCGTGGAACGAGGTTTCTGTTGATTTCCACGGCGACGTGCCGCGACTGGAACCCGTACCGCTCCACGAGCGACGCGACCGTCGTCCCCGCGTCGAGCTCCTGCTCACTCCCGTTCACCACCACGCGCAAGACCAGACTCCTCGATCGCTCGAGGGGCGATTATACGGGATTCTCGTGGCCAGCCCCAAAGACGTGGCGAATCAGTCACCCCTGCCGGGCGGCTGCCCGGTTGGGCTCCGATGCCTGCTCCATTCCGAGCAGCTGCAGGATCCGCTCGGCCGGCAGGTAGCCGCTGATCTCGAGGATCTTTCCCTTGGCATCGGAAACGATGGTGATTGGCACGGGGCCGTTGCCGTACCGGGAGTACACGGCACCGGTGCGATCGAGCAGGGTTTTGGTGGGGCTTCGCAGCCGCGCTGCGTGGGCCGCGGCCCGCTCGGCGGATTCCCCGACGTTGACCTCCAGCAGGGCGATACTCTCGCCATGCCTGGAGCGGATCTGCTTGAACGCCTCGATTTGCAGGTTGCAGTAAGGGCAGGTCGTCGTCCCGAACGAGACGACCGAAGGCCGCCCGGCCACGAACGTGCTCCATCGCACGGGCTGCCCGTCCAGATCCGGCAGAGTGAAATCCGCAACGCCCGGGCCGGCGTCCGGCTTCTGAGCCGCCGTCGTGGGCCCGGGTGCGAGCCCAACCTGGCTCACCAGCACCACGCCGGCCGCCCCGATACCGAGGAGCAATACGATGAGCATCGCCCACCGCGCCGGTGTAATCGCCTGAGCTGCCACGCACCGGACCTCCTGGAGCCTCGTCATCGCCCCGTCAGCAACGACCTTCCGGCCATCATAGTTGGAGGCAGGGGGACCGAACAATCCGCCTGGTCATGTTGTGGAATCACCCCAGTGCCGGGATAGCGACGCCCGCACGAGCCGACCCCGATTCGGATCGCGAGCGGTCAGTCCTCGCGGTAGAGACCGGCCCGCACACATCGTGGGGAGCGCTGTCCTGTGCCAAGCACCCGCTGTTGCGGGAATCCCGGAACGATGCGATCAAGCACCCGCGTCCGAGCAGCGCGCATGGGCACCCCGGCGCGTCGGCCACATGGCTCGGCGCGCAGGTTCAGTGAACCTACACGACCACCGCAAAGAAGAAAGAGATGAAACCTCGAATCCGCGATTTGGTTTTTTCTAACTATTGCACCGCGTCGCTTCGCCTTCGACGCCATCACCCGGAGCAGTACCGGGGCATCCAGCGGCGCCCCTGCGACGGTCTGGACGGAAACGCCCGGCCGCTCGGTGCCTGCCGCCCCCACGGTCCTTCCATCGCAGCACTATCCGGAACTGCATCATCGAGAACAACCCCTGAAATCGGAACGGAAGCGCGCGGCTGATGATATGCAGCACATCACACGAAGGTCGGCCTCAGATCGCTCGTCGTGTTGCACAACGGGATCGAGCTGCCATAGGTAAGTCGAGCGTGAAGTGACTAGAATGCTCGCTGGGAACGAGGCCCTTTCTCGCCATGCCGATTCGGGCTGCCCCTTTTCACAGAACGGTTCCCGTGACTTCTGTGGGCGAAACGAAAACCAGTTATAGGACGGAATCTGATAAAATCCCAAAAAGCGTTGACCACTGCCGCCGCTCTTTGTTAGCATGCGTTACTGGAGGAGACAAGCCTGTCAAGGCGGAAAGAAGCGGAAGGACATATCACGTCCTGTCCTTCCCACAAAAAGTCCGCCCCAATAGCTGCAGGCATCATTTCCAGCGCGTCTTTCGCAGGGCTGTTGGAGCCCTGAAGAACAAAGGTCATTTCTGGGACAGGGAAAGAAGGAGGACTTCATGAGAAGCTTGACCATCACGTCGGCTGTTCTGCTGGCCATTGCCGCTCCATCACTGGGACAACTCGCCAGCGTGGACATGAATGCGCAGATTAACCTGGGGCACACCTACAATTCGCAATCTCCCAACGGCAATGCGATCTACACCGCGTTCAACGCGGATACGCAGACCATCTTCGCGGATGGCGCTGAGGAGCCGGAGGGCTTCACTCGCCATAACCTGGTGGCTGGTGCCGGTGGAGGGAGCTGGTGGTATCAGTACGTGGACCTCAACCTCGCAGGCATTGCGACACCCGGAGCAGGCCTGAATCTGAGTTCGCCGACGGCCGCAGTTAAATTCGACACGCGTTATTACCAGGATGTGACGAACACGAACCGCTATAACGACGCACCTGTGTTCCTGCGGTTGTACACGTACGGAGCCGACGGCAACACGTACCTCGGGCACCGCGACTACGGCATTGTCTACGCGACGCAGGCTCCGTGGAACAATCCTCTGTACCCCACGTGGACCACTGTGACCGTCAACGTAAACACTTCCTCGTTTACGGACGGTGGCACGTTCGACGTCAAGAACGTCAGCCGGATTCGATGGTACGGCACCGACTGGGCTGGGGCGGCTGGCATGGACTTCGTTGATTTTAAGAACCTGGTCATCACTCCCGAGCCGGCATCGCTCGTACTCCTCGGGTTCGGCAGCCTGCTGCTCCGGCGCCGTCGCGCCTGAGACCCGGCTGAGCCGGTCTGAAGCTCTGGATCTCCCCGCGGGACGAACCCTGCTGGTCCTCCAGTCGTTGTACCGGAGGCCGCGGGGAGCGTCCCGCTTGGTTCTGCGCCCCGCCGGTTCGCGCGCCAAACCAGAAGGTCGGACCCACGCCACCTCGTGAGGGCAGGGCTTGGGCTGCCGCCGGGGCAGGGTTACAATGCCCCAACAACAGGAGTCCGGCGGCAGTATGTTCAGCGGTCTGGCCATCGAAACGGTTCGCCTCGGGTTCAAGAACATCCACCGGCACAAGCTCCGGTCGTTCCTCACCACTCTGGGCATCATCTGCGGTGTGGGGGCGGTCATCTGCATGCTGTCCATCCAGGAGGGCGCCTCGCAGGCCGAGATGGCGCTGATTCAGCTCCTGGGCACCCAGAACGTCATCATCCAGAGCCTCAAGCCGGAGGGCGGAGGCGATGTCACCGAAAGCCGTTCACAGATGCTCGAGTACGGCCTTGAGCACGACGACCTGAAGCTCATCCGGGACACGATCCCGCGGGTGCGACGCGTTGTCCCGCTCCGGGAAGTTGCCTTCGAAGTGGCATTCGGGCACCGGCAGTATCCCGCGACGGTTGTCGGGGCGGAGCCGGCATTCTTCGATACCGTCAGGGTACAGGTCCGACAGGGCCGCACGATCGAGCCCGTTGACGAGGCCAGGGCGGCGAAGGTCTGCGTCATCGGCAGCGAGGTGGCCTCCCGGCTTTTTGCCTACGAGGATCCGCTCGGCAAGTCGATCATGGTCACGAGCGAGACTTCGGGGATGATCCCCTTTGAAATCGTGGGCGTCCTCCAGCGGGTCGACACCGCCGGCCTGCCCGCGAAGGGCATCGGCGAACGCAACCTCAATGCGGATGTCTTCATCCCCCTGTCGACAGCCGACGCCCGGTACGGCTCCCTCCGGGTCAAGCGGACCAGCGGATCGAGCGAGTATACCCGGTGCATGTTCAGCGACTTCTACGTCCAGGTCGAGACGATCGACGACGTGCTGAGCGTGGCCGAGATGCTCAAGGTCGCCCTGCAGCACCGTCACTCGAAGCAGGACTACATCATCCGGGTCCCCCTCGAGCGGCTGCGAATCGCCGAGAGCGAAAAACGCCGGCGCCAGATCACGCTCGGCACGATTGCCGGCATCTCGCTGCTCGTAGGCGGCATCGGCATTATGAATATCATGCTCGCAACGGTGACCGAGCGGACCCGGGAGATTGGAATCCGCCGCGCCCTGGGGGCGAAACGCCGGCACATCACGCTCCAATTCCTGATAGAAGCCATCGTCCTCACCACGGTGGGCGGCATCGTCGGGATCATCTTCGGAGCCGGCGGAGCCCACGCCATCACCCAGTGGGTCGGCTGGCCGACCGTCATCCACCAGTGGACCATCCTCGTGAGTTTCGGGCTCGCGGTCGCGGTGGGCGTATTCTTCGGAATTTATCCCGCCGGCGCCGCGGCACGCCTCGACCCGATTGAGGCACTCCGCCACGAGTAACGCCCGCGGGGCGCCGGCAGGAAGCTCTGCGGCTCCGGATGGCCGAATGACGGGCGTCCGAGAAGCATCCAGGTCCGTTTCTGCACGACTTCAAAAAAAGATGAGCTTGACTTGGTTGCCAGACGCTGATTCTGTTGTATACTACAGGTGGCAGTTGATTCCCCCGCAGTGAGAAGTCTCCCCCCAGTGACGGCCCCCGAGGAACGGTGGGTTGGGCAGGAAGCCTCGGGCCGTAGCAATTGAATACAGAATCAGTGACGGTTCGAGCGGGCCGAGTGTCGACTCGTGCAGTGGAGAGTCTGCATCCGGACCGCGTGGTTTCCCGTTCTTTGCAGAAATGCAGCGGAACTACCGCTCGACCGGCCGTCTGGCCAGGGAGTATGGAACATGACAGCAGTTAACGTCCTCGAGGCGCCGCAGCAGCGCGGTTGCGTCGTCGCCGCACCCGAAGCACGGGCACTGACCCCCCACCAGCTCTCCCGCTTCAGCGAGTCCGACCGCCTCCTTCTCCGCCGGCTCTTCGAGGAGCCCGTGGAGTACGTCGATCACAAGCTTTTTGCGAAACCGAACTGCGAAAAGCTCCTGTTCGGCGAGAAGGCCGTGTTCGAGAGCCGCAGCGACACCTACTTCCGCGAATGTGAGCTGCCGGACGGCGCGGACGGCTCGACGCTCAGCACCGCCCAGGAAATCGCCCTCTTCCAGCGCTTCAACTACGCCCGCATGCGGATCGCCCGGATTTTCGAGAAATTCCGCGGGAAAACCATGCCGCACGACGTCCTGCGGGAGCTGCTCGGCTGGGCACACCGCTCCACAATGGCCCGGGCCCAGATCGTCCAGGCCAATATCCCGCTCGTGCTCGCCATGGCCAAGCGGACCCGGCTGAACGGTCTGGATTTCAACGAGTTGATCAGCGAGGGCAACCTCGCCCTGCTCCGCAGCGTCGACAAGTTCGACTGCTCACGCGGCTTCAAGTTCAGCACCTATGCCTGCCGTGCGATCCTCAAGAGTTTTTCGCGGGTTGCCCTGCGGACCAGCCGATACCGTGGACGGTTCCCCACCGAATTCGATCCGTCGCTCGAGAAGAGTGACTTCATCGACCGCAAGCGCGACGGCCTCGAGGCCGATTGCGTGGAGGAAATCCGCGAGATCCTCGCCCAGAACCGCGCGGACCTGAACGAGATGGAGCAGACCGTCATTCGCGAGCGGTTTGCCCTCGATGCCGGTCCTGACTCTCCGAAACCCAAGACGCTCGAACAGGTCGGTGAACTGATCGGCGTCACCAAGGAGCGCGTCCGCCAGATTCAGAATAAGGCACTGCGCAAGATCCGTTCGATTTTGGAGGATAGCTTCCTGGCAGCCTGATACCTGCTCCCCATTCCATCGATCCGAGGCACGGCCGGCGACGCGGCAGCGGTGGCATTCAAGTCCACCGCCTCGCGTTGACCGGCCGTGCCGTTTTATGCGCGCGGCGTGCGAGTATTCGAATCGTGCGGAGTTCAGGCTGCAGGGACAGAGAGGTTCAGCGGCAGGATCCGGCTCAGCGCTCGAGTTCGTACTTGATGCGACCGCCGACGATGGTCATCACCGCCCGTCCGGTGACTTCCTGGCCGTCAAACGGGCAGTTGCGGCTCTTCGACCGGAACTGCTTCGCGTCGACGGTCCACTTCATCGCCGGATCGATCACCACGACGTCCGCATCCGCCCCGGTCGCCAACGTACCCTTCGCGAGTTGCAGCGCCTGGGCCGGCCCGGTCGACAGACGCTGAATCAGGCCTGACCAGTCGAGATGCCCCGGCTCGATGAGCGCCTTCACGAACAGCGGGACGGCTGTTTCCAGCCCGATGATCCCGAACGGCGCCGTCAGAAACTCGAGTTCCTTCTCCTGGACGCCGTGCGGGGCGTGATCGGTCACCAGGCAGTCGATCGTGCCGTCCACCACGCCCTGGATGCACGCCTCCACGTCGGCTTGGGTCCGGAGCGGCGGGTTCATCTTGTAGTGGGTGTCGTACCCTTCGCAGGCCTCTTCGGTCAGCAGCAGGTGGTGGGGGCAGACCTCGGTCGTCACGCGGAGCCCCTCCGCCTTCGCGCGCCGGACCAGCTCGACCGAACCCGCCGTGGAAATGTGGCAGATGTGGTATCGGGCCCCCGTCTGGCGCACGAGCGTCAGATCCCGCTGGATCATCAGCTCCTCGGCGATCGGGTTGATGCCGGGCAGTCCCAGGCGCGTGGCCGTCGCTCCACCGTTCATGACGCCGCCGGCCGCCAGGTCCGCGTCTTCGCAATGCTGCAGGAGCGGCTTGTCGAACATCCGCGCGTACTGCAGCGCGCGAAACATGACACCGGTGCTCGCAACCCCGCGACCATCGTCCGAAAAGCCCACCGCTCCGGCGCGGACCATCTGGCCCATCTCGGCCAGTTCGCTGCCTTCGCGTCCCTTCGTGACGGCCCCCACGGGGTAAACGTTGCACAGGTCCGCGCGGGACGCCTGCCGGAGGACGAACTCGATGGCCGCCTCATCGTCGAGAGCCGGACGCGTGTTCGGCATGCACGCGACGCTGGTAAAGCCCCCCGCCACTGCAGCCGCCGATCCCGTAGCGATCGTCTCCTCATCCTCGTCGCCGGGTTCCCGCAGGTGGACGTGGATGTCGATGAGCCCGGGGCAGACGATCATCCCCGCAGCGTCGATCACGCGCGCGCCGGCCGCCTTCAGGCCCGAGCCGACGCCGGCAATCTTGCCGTCGGCGATCAGAACGTCCGCCGTCCGGTCATGCCGTGCGGCGGGATCGATCACGCGGCCGCCCTTGACCAGGATTGTCTCCGAACCCATGTCGTATCGTCCCCTGTTCGCCGTTCGCCGTCTCCCGGCGCGCCGGGATTCGCTCCCGCGTTGAGAGAATACTGCGTCCACGTGCGGCCAACAACCTGCCCGCATTCCCGCGCTGGCCACCCCCCGCAGCCGGGTTAGAATGTCCCCAGACCGATCGGGAGACGGCATGAAGCTCTATACAAGGACAGGCGATTCCGGCGAGACCTCGCTCTTCGACGGCAGCCGGGTGCCCAAAGACAACGCGCGCGTCTCCGCATACGGAGAACTGGACGAACTGAACGCGCTGTTGGGCTGGTGCCGGTGCACGCCGGGCACGCCGGAGATCCTCAGCCATCTGCAGGTGATCCAGTCGGACCTCTTCGTCCTCGGGGCCGAACTCGCGACCCCGCCGGACAGCCGCAACCTCACCCGGCTCGTCCTGCTCGGCGAAGCGGAACACCGCCGGCTCGAGTCCTGGATCGATGAAGCCGCGGGCGCCGTCCCGCCGCTTCGCACGTTCATTCTGCCGGGTGGCGCCGAACTGGCCGCGCGGCTCCACGTCGCCCGGACCTGCTGCCGGCGGGCGGAACGAACCGTCGTCGCCCTCTCGCACCTCTCCAGCGTCCGGCCCGACGTCATCGTCTATCTCAACCGTCTGGGTGACCTGCTCTTCGCCTGGGCCCGCCAGGCCAACCACGATTCGGGAACGGCTGATATCCCATGGACATCCCAACGCCAGCATTGACGCCCCTTCGTGCCGCCCCGCCGGTCACGCGCGCGGACCTGAGCCGCGACCGCATCCTCCTCTGGATCATGGGTATCGCCATCGCCGCCGTCTGCCTGCTGATCAGCGCCGGCGGCACGATCTCCGAGGCCGGCTCGCGCCCGTGGAAACCCACGTCCCTCCTGCACCCGGTGACGGAGGTAATGTCCCTCTTCCACGTCTACCCCACGCCGGACGGCACGGAGGTGAAATGGCTGGCCCAGGGGCTCGCGGCGGCCGCCATCCTCGCCGCCGTAACGCTGCTCTGGTACGGCCGGGCGAAGGAGCTGGAAGACCAGGGCTTCCCGGCGGGTGAAGCCCCCGGCGGGATCGCCCGTCTCCGCGGCGCACTCACCGCCGAGACATCCGCCCAGATCGCCCTCGCCCTGTTCTCCGGGTGGGCTGTCCTCAGCATGCTCTGGGCTCCGTGGCGGGAGGCCGCCCTCGGCGAGGGAATCCGGCAACTCCTGCTGGCCGCCTGGGCAATCGCTCTCGGGCGCAGTCTCAGCCGCCCCGCCGTCCGGAGAGCCTGTGCCCTGTTTGCGATCCTCCTCGCGGTGACCGCGGTGCTCGGCATCTGGTACCGCATCGAACGCAACCCGCAGGAACGCCTGAAATTCCCGATTGGCAATCCCCTCTTTCTGGCGGCATGCCTCATCCCGGGCATCATGCTCGGCGTCAGTTGGCTCGGCACCGTCCTGTGGGAGCCTGCAAAAAAAGACACCGGCCGGAGCGACCGGCGGTGGCTGCTCACCGTCGCCGGCTGGAGCATCGCGGTCGTCGCAATGCTCTGGGCGATGCAGCTCACGGACTCGCGCGGGCCGCAGGTCGCATTGATCGGCGGCCTCTTCGTGGCCGCGTACGCGCTCGCCAACCCCCGCTGGCGCCGGTACCTGATGATCGCCGGGCTCGTCGCGGTGTTCGTCGGCGCCTTCTGGTTCCGCTCGCAGCTGAGCGTGGAAACGGGCGGGCGCGGCGCAACCACGCGTCTCCGCATCTACGCCTGGCAGTACGCCCTCACCCTCTTCCTGCAGCGCCCCGCGATGGGCAGCGGCCAGGGCTCCTACGTGTTGCAGGCACAGGGCCTTTCGCGCCCGGACGCCGAACGCGATCCCATGGCGTTTCCCAGTGAGTTCTTCGGCGACGCCCACAACGAGTGGCTGCAGATCCTGGCCGAACTCGGCGCGGTCGGCTTCGCGCTCATGGTCATGACCATCGGTGTCACCCTCTGGGCAGGCATGGCGGCCATCCAGAGGCGCCAGGTGATGGCCGACCGCTGGTGCCTCGCGGGGCTGATGGGGTCGCTCGCGGCGCTCGTCCTCGAGGAGTGCTCGGACGTCGCCCTGCGAATGCCCGGGCTGCCCCTGCTCTTCTACACGAATCTCGGACTGATCTGGGCCGGTACCCGGGAGTCGGGGCCTTCGACCATCGCGCCGGGACGCGCGCTGCGCTTCCTCGGACTCGTGGCGGGGCTCGCCGCGGCAATCGCGGCCACCGTGCTCTCCGCGAAGGACTGGCAGGGTGCCCTGGCCCAGGCAGCCATTGACCGCCAGCTCGAGTCCCACAAGTGGGAGGATGCGCTGCGCCTGGCGGACACCGCGGGCAGCCATCGCATGAGCGTCAGATCGCTGGTCGAAGCGGAGGCGTTGAAAGTCCATATCGCCAGCGCAGCTGCCACCGATCGCGTCCGGCAGTTGAGCCGCATGCTCACCCGCACCCGCCAGCCCCAGCCGGGGCAGGATGTCGCCCAGATCGCCGCCCTCGCGATGGAGGACCAGCGCGCGTTCGATCAGTTCTTCCAGATCTGCCTCGGAACCGCCGCCACCTTGTGGGACCGCATCCCCGGCTATCCCGCCATCTGCGCGGCCGCCGCCGACGTCATCCTGCTGCGCCGCGATGTCGATGTCGCCCTCAGCGAACTGGGCGCGCGCCAGCGCCAGACGCCGGATTCCGCCTATATCGCCGCCGCCCGCAGCTGGATGCAGCAGGAGTACCAGCGGGACCGGCTCGACGCCGAAATTGCCCTCCGCCTGCTGCGGCTCTCCGCAGACCAGCCCCTGACCGAGCGGATCAACCTCCTCCGGCTGCCGCTGCGCCGCGGCCCCGTGCATCCCGGCGTCGAACCGTCCCTCGCCGAGCTGATGCGCGACCCGGCGTTCAGTTCCACGGTGAATGGCCTGCTCAGCCTGGCCGAGGTGGCCGTCAACGCGCCGTCCGCGGCGGCCTGGCCTGACCCGTACGCCCCCGAAACACTCCGATTGGCAGCAATCGCCCAGAAGATGACCGGCGAGTTCAAGGAGGCGGCGGACCTGGCCGGCGATGCCGCGGAACTCTACGAGAAGATCCGCGACCGTTTCCCGTCTGCCGTATCTGTGGCCCTGGGCGCTCAGGCGGAGTACGTCCTGATGGCTCGCCCGGATCAGCCGGTCCTCGCCGTCAACATCGCAGAGCAGGCCGTCGCCCGCTGCCCCGCGGCCGATCGCGATCTCACCCTGGACCTCCGTCGCGATCTGGCGATGTACCAGGTGGCGGCCGGCCTCGAGGATGCCGCGCGGGAGACCCTCCGCAGCCTGCCCGGCCAGCCCCTCACGCCCGATGCGGTCGAACGAAACCTCGGCTACGCGCTCACCGAGGTCTGCCAGGTATTCGTGCCGTTCCCGCGGGCGATGCGTCCCCCCCAGTTCCCCCAGTGGCTCCAGCGGGCATTGCAGCTCGTGCCGCAGTGGCCCCCCGCACGCCTCATCGCGGCGCGCCTCGCCATGGAGGAGGGCCAGGACCAGGTCGCCGTCGAGCACCTCCGTGCCCTCGAACCGGTGGTCACGGACGCCAATCAGTGGGCCTCACTCCTGCAGCCGCTGGTGGCGAACTACCCGAACAGCGCGGCCCTGCGCGCCTACGCTATCGAACGCAAGGTGCCCGTCCCCGACACAATGCCGGCCCGCACGGCTGACACCCGGCCCGAGACTTCCCCGGCCCCGGCACCCGGGTGATCCGGCATTCTTCGCGCAAGTGCCACACTACCTGCCTGAGGAGGCTTCTGCATCGCTAGGCTGCCTGCACGCACGTGTCACACTCCCCGCTTCTTCCCGAACCTGAGGATGTGTTCTCGCCGGGACAGTTGATCCGCCGGTTGCATAAAAAGGTAAACCGCCAGGTAGCGCCGGGCTCCGTACCGGCCGTCTTCCCTCCGGTGGCGGATGAAACACGTGAACCGCGAAAACGCCAAGGCACAGGGCTCGTCCTGCTCTTGTCTCGTGGATCTGAATGCAACCTGCAGTGAAATGGGCGGCATGCCCGCACGCTGATCAACAACTGCCGTCTTCCTGGCGTCCTTGGCGCCTGCGCGGTTATTCTTTCTGCAACGTTGGGGGGTATACTGGCCTGAATGCGCGAGATCCTGGTCTCACGACGACAATTTGTGCAGGGCGGCCTCGCGGGAGGAGGCACTCTACTGACGGGTGGTACCTGTCACTGCAGAGATGATGCCCCCCTGTTCCGCTTCATCCAGACCAACGACCTTCACGTCCAGTCTCCCGAACTGGTGCTTTCAGGCCATCTGCACCTGACCGGCATGCCCATGCGACGGACTGTCTGCCACTTTGCGCTGTCCGGAACGGCCTCGGCCCCCTCGGACCGCGCCGCCGTCGTCGAGGTGTTTCAGGACCGGATCTCCGTGGCTGTCCATCGATTGCCGGAAGACCTGGTCCGGTCGCAGCCGAGCATCCACGGGAAGCCCCGGCATGAGCGGGACTACATGGACGCCGGGCACGATTCGGCTGAAACCTACCAGGGAGGCAGGGGCGAGGAACGACGGTTCACCATTCCGCTGGCCGGCGCAAAACGCCCCCGCGCATAGGGCATTGTGGTTCTGAAAGGAGCACCTGTCATGAATGGCTCTTTGTGGGCGCCGGTCGGCGCTGGACGTCGCTGCGGGATTGTGGCCTTGGCCACGGCGGCGGTGCTGGGATCCGTGCTCTCCGCCCTGGCAGCCTCCGGCACGGTGCAGAGCCGCCCTGCCCGCAAATCGCCGGCGACGACGCGGGCCGCGAGCACCCCGCGGGACTTCGGACGCTGGGAGAAGGCGATTGCCGCGTTCGAGGCCTCCGACCGCAGTAATCCCCCGCCGAAAGGCGCGGCGCTTTTCATCGGCTCGTCCACGGTGCGCCTGTGGTCGACGCTCGCAGCGGATTTTCCCGATCACGACGTGATCAACCGCGGGTTCGGCGGCACGCACATTGTCGACGCCACGCACTTCGCCGACCGCATCCTCATCCCATACGCCCCGCGGGTGGTATTCCTGCGGTCGGGCGGCAATGACCTGCATGCGGGCAAATCGCCGGAGCAGGTCTTCCGCGATTTCAAGGACTTCGTCGCAGCCATTCACGCGAAGCTGCCGACGACCGAGATCGTCTTCATCGGCCTCTGCCCGGTCCCGGCCCGCTGGGACGAAGCGGACGCGACGCGCGAGCTGAACGAACGGGTCGAGCAGTACGCCCGCAGGACAGCACGCATCCGGTACATCGACTGCTGGAGCATGAGCCTCGACGCCGACGGCGAGGCACGGATGGAGCTGTTCCGCAAGGACCGCCTTCACTTCAACGACGAGGGATACCGGCTGCTCGTTGAAAAAGTTCGGCCGTACATGCCGACGCCGCAGAGACGCGCGCGTCCGACGTCACGGCAGGCGAATTGAACAGTGCGCGGTGGGCTGGAGCGTCGCCGCGGATCAGCCCGGGGCAGCGCCGAGCGTCAGCAGCAGCAGGAGCATGCTGTCCTGCGTGCCGATCGGGAAGATGGTGTAATCGAGCGGCGAATTCAGCCATTCCTGGTCGTACAGGAACGTGTTCGCGCCGCCGGTGGTATCCATCAGATCGAAAACGTCGTCCACGTGGTTGAGGCCGAGGAGGTGGCCGACCTCGTGCGTGGCGACGTTGCCGATCGCGGTCCCGAGTTCCTGCGACGTCAGCACCCGGCCGAACCGCGACGGTGTGAGCATCTCGGTGAAGACGATCGAGCTGTCACACGGGTTCGCGTTGTAGGGGTCGACATTCTGAGAGGTGCCGTACGCCTCGGGGTTCCGCCCCCCGAAGTAGACCCGGGACGTACACCCGCCCGGCACCGTGTCGCCGGGCAGCGCGAGCACCGTCAGGTTGAGCCCTTCGAAGTTCTCGCGGACAACGGCGGTAATCCGCTGCCGCACGGCCAGAGTCTGCCCGGCGTACGACTCGGAGATGTCTCCGGTATTGAACGCTCCGACGGTGTAGGTCCGGTCGCCGGGGATCGAGATCGTCCCGCCGGTGAAGTCGAGAACGACCGTCTGGGCCTGGACGTGCGGCGCCTCGCCCCCACGCGTCACCCGGAGCGTGATGTCGTAGCTGCCCGTGCTGGGGGCAAACGGCGAGCTGGCCACCGCCAGGTAGAAATACGCGCTGTCCTGCCGGATGACCTGGTTCAGGAAGGGATCGAGCTGGTTGAGGTCGGGATCGCGATCGTCGTTCTCGAAGATCAGCCGGCCGGCCTCGTCAAAGACGGCGATACTCGCGTCGAGGTTGCCTGTCGCCCCCACGTCGACGAAGAGACGGTCTCCCGCCGCCAGCGGACCCAGCATGTAGACATCGACGTCCGAGGACGGAGTGATTGTCCCCGCCAGGGCAGCGTTGCCGCCGGCATCGAAGATCACATCGAGCGGCTGGTCGAAGCCGTCGTTGGGCTCGCCGGCAATCCGCTGGTTCGGGTAGGCGGCGGAATCGACTCCGACGTTGCCATCGACGGCTCCCCCGCCGGTCGGGACGCACCCCGCCCCGATATTGAGACACGCGAGAACAGAGGCCAGAGTCAGAGCCGCGGAGATCTGCGCAGGTCTGGTGAGCATTGTCAGGCAACTGTAATGGCGGCATCTGTGTCGGATCAAGCTGATGTGCGATGGCGAGCCGGGGGCTCGCTTGGTGACCCCCGGCTCTGGTGCCATCACACGATTCGCGGAAATGGAGGATCGGAGTGCACCGGTGACCGGGCGACCCGTTGGTCAGCCGCCCCGGACGTACTGCATAAGTTTCCGGCAAGCGCCAGCTCCCCGACGGCCCGGCACGCTCCTGGATCACGGCAAGCCCTGTGCCGTCCCTGCACACCGCAGGGTCTCGGGGGACGGGGCGGTGCGGAAGGCGTTTCCGACCGTATCCAGATGCTTTTATGACACCCCGTCGAGACGCGACGCCAGCTTCGCTCTCGAGCAGCCTCTGCACAGCATCCCGGCGGCGGGGAGCGTCCTGCCTGCAAACCGCGCACATTGGGCCGCTACCCGACATGTTGAACGCCGTTTTCGGCAGCGCCAGCGGCACCGGGCCGTGGTACGCCTCTTGCTCCTCTGCCGCTCATCGGAGAGTGTGCGGAAGATCCGGCGTGGCACGGATCCCGGCATCTCCGTATCGCTTGGGACCACAGGCCACGAACCGCAGCGCCTACAAGACGGCGATCCGTCCCGGAGATTCTCCGTCATCGGTCAGTGTACCGGTGGCATGAGGGCATCGCCGGGTGAGCTGGGGTGCGCGTGCGTGGAGGCCCCCGCGGCAGCGGGCGGCCGACATTCCCAGGCGAACAACCGATGGAACTGATACGGCGCTCCCGGGCGCGCAGGTTGCCTGCCCGGTCGCCCAAAGTCATGGAACTGTTCGGAAGGAGTCAACGGTGAACACCGCACGACGTGAAGCCATCGCCGCTGTCAACAGCTACAAACCCACGGAGCCCCCGTGGGACTTCAAGGACGCCGTCTCGCGCCAGATCTTCGGCTCGAACGTGTTCAGCGATGCCGTGATGCGCGAGCGGCTCTCGAAGGAGGTCTACAAGGCGCTCCAGGGGACGATCAAGCGCGGCGCCAAGCTCGATCCGGCCGTGGCCGATGCCGTGGCGGTCGCGATGAAGAAGTGGGCGATCGAAAAGGGTGCTACGCACTACGCGCACGTGTTCTATCCGCTCACAGGCCTCACGGCGGAGAAGCACGACAGTTTCCTGAGCCCGAATGGCGACGGCACGGCCATCGCGGAGTTCACCGGCAAGCAGTTGATCCAGGGCGAACCAGACGCGTCGAGCTTCCCCTCCGGCGGCATCCGGGCGACATTCGAAGCCCGAGGCTACACCGCCTGGGACGTGACCAGCCCGGCGTACATCCTCGAAAACCCGAACGGGACCGTGCTCTGCATCCCGACGGCGTTCTGCTCGTGGACGGGCGAGGCGCTCGACAAGAAGACGCCCCTCCTGCGCTCGATGCAGGCGCTCAACAAGCAGGCGCAGCGGGTGCTGAAGCTCTTCGGCCACGAAGACCCCGGGATGGTGGTCGCGACGGCCGGGCCTGAGCAGGAATACTTCCTGATCGACCGCAACTTCTTCTTCGCGCGCCCGGACCTGTCGATCTGCGGCCGGACGCTCTTCGGCGCCAAGCCCCCCAAGGGGCAGGAGTTCGAGGACCAGTACTTCGGCGCGATCCCCGACCGCGTCCTGGCGTGCATGCTCGAGGCGGAGCGCGAGCTCTACAAGCTCGGCGTCCCGGTCAAGACGCGCCATAACGAGGTCGCGCCCGCCCAGTACGAGATCGCGCCCGTCTACGAAAACGCGAACGTGGCAGCCGATCACCAGCAGCTCATCATGTCCACATTGTCGCGGGTGGCCGCCAAGTACGGCATGGCCTGCCTGCTGCACGAGAAGCCGTTCGCCGGAATCAACGGCTCGGGCAAGCACCTGAACTGGTCGCTGGGCACCGAGAAGATGAACCTGCTCGAACCCGGCAATAACCCGCACGAGAACGCGCAGTTCCTGGTCTTCTGTGCCGCGGCGATCCGCGCCGTGCACCGCTGGGCCAAGCTGCTCCGGGCGACGGTCGCCCACAGCGGCAACGACCATCGCCTCGGCGCCAACGAGGCGCCGCCGGCGATCATCTCCATCTTCCTTGGCGACATGCTGACGGACATCTTCGAGCAGATCGAACAGGGCGGGCTCAAGGGCAGCAAGGCGCCCGGCACACTGGCGGTCGGGGTGGATACGCTGCCGGCGCTGCCGATGGACGCCGGCGACCGCAACCGCACGAGCCCGTTCGCGTTCACCGGCAACAAGTTCGAATTCCGTGCCGTCGGTTCGAGCCAGTCGATCTCGGGGCCGCTGGTCGCGCTCAACACGATGGTGGCCGAGAGTCTCGACTACATGGCCAGCGAACTGGAGAAGGCTGTCGGGCCGAAACCCGACACGGCCAGCCTCAGCGCGGCCGTCCAGAAGGTGATACAGAAGGTGATCAAGGAGCATAAGGCGATCATCTTCAACGGCGACAACTACTCGAAGGAGTGGCACGCCGAGGCAGCCCGTCGCGGCCTGCCCAATGCGGCGAACACCGTCGAAGCCCTCGCGGCGCTGATGGACAAGGATGTGTCCGAGCTGTTCAGTAAATACGGCGTGCTCTCCGAGCGGGAAGTCCACAGCCGCTACGAGATCTACGTCGAGCGCTACGTCAAGGACATCAACACCGAGAGCCTGGTGGCGCTGAGCATGGCCAAGCAAATGATTCTGCCGGCGGCTTACCGGTACCAGGGCGTGCTGGCCCAGGTCGCAGCCTCCATGCGGGCGGCCGGCAAGACGCCGGACACCTCTTCGCTGGACCGCGTCACGTCGCTGGTGGCGAACCTCGAGAAACGGATTGCCGACCTCGAGACGGCCATCAATCACGAGGAGGCGGCGGACATCCTCGGCCATGCCCGGCACCACCGTGACCGGGTCATCCCGGCCATGCTGGAGACCCGCAAGGTGGCCGACGAACTCGAGAACATCATCGCCGACGACATCTGGCCGTTGCCGACCTACCGCGAGATGCTGTTCATCAAGTGATCGCCGCTCCGGGTACCGGGGGATGTGCCCGGGGCTTTTCACACATCAGTTCCATGACGGCGGTGCTCGCTGGGTCCTTTTTCCTGGCGGGCACCGCTCATTTTGGCGAGTTCCGCCGCGCGTGTGACCGTGCAGGCCATCGTTGCGGCGCCGGGCACCGTCGCTTGGCGGTACAATCACCAAAAGGGACTCCTGCCCCGGGACCCGCGAAGAGAGGAGGCGCGCGATGCCGATCCGGCCCCGACCTGCCGTCGCGGCCCTGGCGCTGGCCGCCCTGTCCCAGGCGCATTGTGACTGCGCATCCACTCCGCAGACCTCTGCAGCCACCCGCCCGGCGGAGGCCCGACAAAGAGGAGACTTGCTCATGGCTGACATGCAGATTCGCAGTTCGGCGTTCGAGAACGACGCACCGATCCCCAAACGCTTCACCGAGGATGGCCAGAATCTCTCCCCGGCCCTGCACTGGTCGAACGTTCCGCCTGAGACGAAAGAACTCGCGATGATTGTGGATGACCCGGACGCCCCCCGCCCGCAGCCGTGGGTCCACTGGGTCATCTACCGGATCCCGCCGGAGGTCACGTCGCTGCCGGAGGGCGTCGGACGCGACGCGACGCTCACCACGCACACCGGTGCCCAACAGGGCAAGAACTCCTGGGGCCGTTTGGGCTACGATGGTCCCGCGCCGCCCAGGGGACACGGGACGCACCACTACCACTTCCGCCTGTATGCGCTCGACGCTCCGCTCGGCCTGGGCAGCGGCGCGACCAAGGAAACGCTCCTCCAGGCCATGCGCGGCCACATCCGTGCCGAGGCGGAGCTGATCGGCACGTACGAGAGGTGATCGTTTGCCCGACCGACGGACGCACCGGGGGGCCCATCCTGAGGACGCGGATGCGTTCGCGCCGGAGGCTCTGCCTGTCCTGCGGGAGGCCGTGTCGGACTACTCCTGGCTGCTCGGACGCGACTACGCGGACCGGTCGGCGCTCAAGGTCGTCGGCGATCGGTATTCACTGACGGAGCGACAGCG
>CAZJTF010000046.1:0-26911 GCA_964548565.1 uncultured Planctomycetales bacterium
TCTGTACACGTCCTGCACGTTCATGTTGACGTAGTTGGCCGGGTCGAACGCCGCAATGAGTTTGGGGCTGGGGATGGCGGCATGCAGGTAGACGCACCGCTCCGGGTACGCCCCGAACAGGTTTGATTCGTTCTCCAAAGCCAGCGCCACGGGGTGGTTCGCCACGTAATCCACCTTCTCCTGGAGCCGACGAACCACCTCGCCGCGATGATCCGCGATGTTCCCGCCCTCCGGCGCGTAGTAGCTGAAAATCCGGATGTAACCCGCGCCGAAGAACTCGGCGATCTCGACCGCGCGTTTGAAGTCGTCGAAGTGCTGCCGGTAATCCTGGTCGAGCCGCACCTTGCCGATCGGCGACCCGATGCACGAGATACCGAAGCCCCGATCCGAGAACCGCTTCCGCAGGTCGACGCACTGCTCCCGCGAGAATTTCATCACGTTCAGGCCGTACGCGCCCCGAAGCTCGATGAATTTGACGCCGCACGCCTCCAGTGTGTCCATTTGAACCTGCGGGTCAGGGCTGATCTCGTCGGCGAACGCACTCAGTCTCGGCATGGCTGCTCTCCGTCTACTATGAACCTCTAAATGGATCCGACGGCTCCCGCGAGGCGGCGCCGCGAGCGCGCCTCGCGGGCGCGTCTCTGCGCAGCGGTCCACATCAGTGGGCACTCTAACCTGCGGATGGGCCGACGAAAAGCGGAGGACGCGCAGCGTAGCAGTCCGGTACGCCCGCGGGCTTACCGGCCTGCTGTGCCGCGTGGCTGGTGGAGGATCTCAGCCCCGCATCGCCTGCAGCACGACGGTTCCGACGATGTAGGAGCAGACCCAGATGTAGCCGATGAACACACACACACCGATTGCTTCGGCTTTCATAGTCCTTTCCCTCCGACCTGCGCAGCCACAGGGATGCGGAAGGCCTGACGCGGGCACAGGGCCCGTCTCTCTCACGACCCAGTAACTGTACGATTCATTCGGCGCCCCGGGCATGGCGAATATGGGTCAATTCGCCGCGGCGGCGTGCGGGGAATCTGCGATTCGAACGTCCGGGAAATGCCCCGATCGACGCGATGACCGTTCGTAAGGCCCGGGGAGTTTAACCCGCCCCGATTTGCATGCACTACCCGCTTTCGGCCCGGCCCCGCGTTTTTCGGACGCCGCTCGCGGTACAATCCCCGCCACGAAACGCCCACGAGCGAGACGCCAGAGCAATGACGACAAGCCTCGTCTGGTTCCGTCGGGATCTCCGCATCGCGGACAACACCGCGCTCCACCACGCGCTAAGCGAGTCCGATCACGTCTACGGCTGTTTCTGTTTCGACCGGGAGATCCTCGACCCTCTGCAGGACCGTGCCGATGCCCGCGTCGAATTCATCCGCGGCTGCCTGGAGGAGCTCGATGGCAGGTTCCGCAGACACAAATCGAGTCTGATCGTGCGTCACGCCCGTGCGCGTGAGGAAATCCCGCGACTGGCCCGCCAGCTCGGCGTCGATCGGGTGTACGCGAGCCACGACGCCGAACCCCTCTGCCTGGAGCGTGACCGCGAAGTTGCCGTCCGGCTCACCCGCGACGGACGTGAGCTGCGAACCTGCAAGGACCACGTCCTCTTCGAACGCAGCGAGATTCTGAATAAAGCCGGCGAACCGTTCCGCGTGTACACACACTATCGCAACGCCTGGCGTGCACTGTTGGACGATCAGGGCCTCGAGCCATGGCCCTCCGAGCGCCTGCTGCGGAGACTGGCCCCCGTCCCGTCTGCGGTTCGCTCCGACCCGTGGTCCCTGGAGGATCTGGGCTTCCGCCCGGCAGGCCGGCAGTGGAAAGCGGGCAGCCGCTCCGCCCGGGCGGCCTTTGACGCCTTTCTCACGCGAGTGACCGGGTACACACAGGCACGCGATCATCCCGCCGTGGAAGGGACCTCCCGCCTCTCGATGCACCTGCGGTTCGGAACACTGGGAATTCGGAGCGTGCTGCTCGAAGCGCTCGACCATGGAGGCCCCGGCGCGAACAAGTGGGTGGACGAACTCGTCTGGCGCGAGTTCTACAACATGATCCTCCACCACTTCCCCCACACCGAGCATCACCCGTTTCAGCCTGCGTTCGAGGCGTTCCCGTGGAAGCACGACGAGCAGCAGTTCGCGCGCTGGTGCGAGGGCCGCACCGGCTACCCGATCGTCGATGCCGGCATGCGCGAGCTCAATACCACCGGTTACATGCATAACCGGCTCCGCATGATCACCGCTTCGTTCCTCACGAAAGATCTGCTCATCGACTGGAAATGGGGCGAACGCTACTTCGCCGCGAAGCTGATCGACTTCGACCTCTCACAGAATCTCGGCGGCTGGCAGTGGAGCGCCGGGATCGGCACCGACGCGCAGCCCTTCTTCCGGATCTTCAACCCGGTGACGCAGTCACAGCGATTCGACGCCGAGGGCGTCTACATCCGCCGGTACGTCCCCGAGCTCGCCGCCCTCCCCGCGAAGTTCGTTCACGCGCCGTGGACCGCGCCCGAGTCTGTGCGGAATGCAGCAGCCTGTTTGCTGGACAAGACCTATCCGTCACCCATGGTCGACCACGCTCGAGCCCGGGAGGACGCCCTGGCGGCATTTCAGTCCATCCGCCGATCCGCCGCTTCCACTCTTGCCCCTCGTCCACGCCGCCCGTAGATTCCTTTCGTCACGTCTCCGCAAAGTTGGCTCTCAGCCGGAGGACTGTCCATGAAATGCGCGCGTCGGGTCGTACCCGCCCTGCTTCTCATGCTTGTGACACCCGTTTCCGCACAATCTCCGACCTCTCAACCCGGATTTGTCGCCGGACGGGGTTACGGATGGGTCTGGGGCCAGGATGACGAGATCGGCGCGTTCAACATGATGACCGACGCGAGCCGGACGGCCGCCTTGCGGCTCGCTCGCACCGGAAAGGTCTATGATCTCGGCGTTCCCTACAGCCGGAACTCGTACAAGTGGCCCGGCCACAATCCCGGCGAGATCGTGACGTTCCGTTCACCGGAGGGCGTCAAGCGCGGGACCCCTCAGATGTCGAACGCACGCGGCAACGCCTGGCACAGCTGTGCGCTCTTCATCTCCGACAATGTCGGCACGCAGATCGACGGCCTCGGCCACTTCACGACCGGCGACGACAATCACTGGTACAACGGCTTTCGCGAGAGCGACTGGGGCGGCGACTTCGGCCTCCGCAAGTGTGACGCCGCGACCATCCCCCCGGTGATTGCCCGCGGCGTGCTGCTCGACATCGCCGGAATGAAGGGCGTGGACGCGCTCCCTGCCGGATACGCCATCGGCGTGAAGGATCTTCAGGCCGCCCTCACGCGCGAGAAGATCCAGCTTGCACCGGGCGATATCGTGCTCATCCGGACGGGCACGCTGCGCTATTGGGGCAGAGACGGCGCGGATCACGCGAAACTTGCCGCCCACGATTCGGCCGGCCTCTCGCTCGAAGGCGCCCGGTGGCTCGTCGAGCAGCATGGCGCGATCATGCTCGGCTCCGACACGTCTGGTCTCGAGGCCGCCACTCCCGGGGCGCCGCTGTCCGTGCACGAGTATCTGCTGATCGAACAGGGCGTACACATCGGGGAGCTTCACTACCTCGAGGATCTCGCGCGTGATCACGTCTACGAGTTCTGCTACATTGCGAGCACCAATAAGATCCTGGGAGCCGCCACCGGTTTCACGCTGAGACCCCTCGCGTTGCGCTGAGACGCCGCCGTACCGTACGACGCATCCGCAGAAGGAGGTCACCGTGGAAACATCCCCGACCGACCCGCCTCTTGCCGTCGAGCCGACCGAAATTGTCTATCCGGAGCTGCCATGGCGCGCGATCGGCCGCGGCGGGCTGCGCGGAGCCCTCCGGCTGTTCGGACCCGGCGCGATCATCGCGTCGGTCTCGATCGCCAGCGGCGAGATACTTTTCGCATCCCGCGCCGGCGCGATCTTCGGCTACGGCCTGCTCTGGTTCATCGTCGTGTGTGTCGGCTGCAAGCTCGTGCAGGTCTACACCGGCGCCCGCTACATGATCCTTACCGGCGAGCACCCGATGGCGGCCTGGGCTCGCCTGCCGGGCCCGCGGGCCTGGTTCCCGCTGCTGCTCGGCGGCCTCAGCCTGGCGTGCTTTCCGTTCTGGCTCGGCGGGCTCTCACTGATGCTCGGTACCGCGTTGAACTGGATGTTCGGCATGGATCACGGCAGCGAGGCGTCCCAGCGACTGAGCGTACAGCTGTTCGGCACGATCGCCCTCGCTGCCGCCGTGATGATCACCCTGTTTCACACCTACCGTGTCCTGGAGACCCTGCAGACGCTGATCGTGGGCGTCCTGATGCTGGCCATCCTCGCCGCGCTGGCTGTCGCACCGGTGGACTGGTGGCAGGTTCTCCGCGGCATCACCAGCGTGGACCTGCCCGGGTACGCTGGCTGGGTCCGCGAGAAGTACCCCGACCTGGCCGCCCGCCACACCCCGCTGCTCACGATGGTCGTCTTCATGGGCGCGATCGGCGGCGCCACGTACGACTACATTGGCTATCTCAGCCTGTTTCGGGAGCGGGCGTGGGGCGCGCTTGCCGCAGGTGCCGGCCAGCCCGGGCCGAAATCGATTGCGCTCCATCCGGCGAACATCCGAACGGGCCGGCAGTGGCTCCGCGCTCCCATGATTGACGTCTTCACGAGTTTCATCTGCGTCGGCGCGTTCACGATGGCGTTCAACATGCTCGGCGCGGCGATCCTCCAGCCCCGGCACATCATCCCGGACCGGTTCGCCTTGCTCACGCCGCAGGTCGAGTTTCTCAGCCGCTTCGGGGCCGGGTTCCGTTACATCTACCAGCTCGGTGTTTTCATGGCGTTCTGGGGGACCATCTACGGCGCCCTCGAGATCTACAGCCGCACGGTCTACGAGTCCGCGCGGACGATCCTGCCGCGCGTCGAAACGGTGCCCTTCTCGAGATTCCGGCTCCCCGTCTGCCTCTATGCCGGAGTCGGAGGCCTGATTTTGATGTGGACCGTCTCCGATCCCATCCGAATGGTCGAACCCGCTGCGCTCCTCGGAACGACGCTCTGCGGGATCTGGTGCTTCGCGATGGTCTGGGCGGATCGGCGCTTCCTGCCGCGGCCTCTCCGCATGGGCGTACTTCCGCTCGTCCTGAACCTGCTGGCCGGCTGCGTGCTGACCGCATTCGGACTCGGCGCGTTCAGCGAGTACCTCCGTGCCCTCTGACGCGTGTTGAAACCCCCGCACAGCCGCGTTACAAACCTCCACTCCGGCGGGTGGACCGTCGGCTGCGACGGGCAAGGAGTGCAACGTGGCAATTGCCGATCGTTTCGAGCTGGCCTGGACTCCGTTTCTGAAGAAGAAAGACGGCAAGCTGCTCCAGGCGGTGGCAATCGTCTGTCCGACGGTGCTCGGCTCCGGAGGTGAGTTCACCCTGCACGCCGGCGGCGTCCGGCGAACGGTCCGGCCAATCGACCTGCTCCGATACCCGCAGGAAAATCGCGAACAGACGCAGCCGGCGCGCTATCTCTGGCTCATCCCGCGCCCGGATCGCCCGATCCGTATCACCGCTGCGTGGAAGACCACGCTCGGCCAGATGTATCGCGACACGATCACGCTCTCACCGGCGCGACCGATGCAGGTCACCGTCGTTTTCAAGACGCATCTCGACCTCGGTTACACGCATCGCATCGCCGACGTCATCCGCCTCTACCAGACCACGTTCATGGAGAAGCTCCTCGACAACCTGGATCGCACCGCACAGCGACCCCCGGGCCGGCGGTTCGTCTGGACCCTCTCCACATGGCTGCTGGAGCAGTGCCTCGACCGCAAAGCCGTCAAGCCTGACCACCTGAGGCGCTTTGAAAAGCACATCCGCGACGGCTCCGTCGCCTGGGGCCTCATGCCCTTCACCACCCACAGCGAGTTCTTCGGCCTCGAAGAGATGTGCCGGAGCCTGTATGCCGCCCGTCGCCTGGCCGAGCGCTTCAGCCGCCCCGTTCCGACGGCCGCCAAGATGACCGACGTTCCGGCGCACACGATGTCACTGGCGATGGCATTCGCTGCGGCCGGCGGGCGTTTCTTCCAGGTCGGCACGAACCCGGAGTCGGCTCCCCCGGATGTCCCGCCGCTCTTCTGGTGGAAACTTCCAGATGGCAATCGCATCCTCACACACTACCACGCGAGTTACGGCACGCCGCTCCTGCCGCCCGAGACATGGCCGTGGGATCACTGGCTCGCGATGCAGATGACCAACGACAATGTCGGGCCCCAGAATCTCGAGACCATCGACCGTCTTGAGTGGATCGCAGGACATTTCGACTACCCGGTCTGCCGCACGGGACGCCTGGAGGACTTCGCCGAAGGAATCATCCATCGGCACGCCGGCCGGCTCCCCGGAATCGACAAGGAATGCACCGACTGGTGGGTCTACGGCATCGCCAGCAACGCCGGCGCGACGGCCGCCGCGCGCATCGACAAAGAACGTCTGCCGTCGGTCGAAACCCTCACCACCCTGGCCGCGCTGAACCGCAACGGGACGACCTCCGATGCCGCCGTCGAGGGCATTCGCCGCGCCTACCAGTCCCTCTCCCTCTATACGGAGCATACCTGGGGGGATCACGCTACGGACATCCGTCAGCTTGTTCCCACCGGAAACCTCTACACCAACCCGCTGCTCGCCTCGGATGCCGCACCTGCACCGCTGGACCGCTGGGTCGCATCTTGGGACGACAAGGCGCAGTTCGCCCGCGATGCCCGCGCCGCCACGGACGCTGTCGAGTCCGCCGCCGTGACGGACCTGGCCCGCCAGTTCGGCGGCGGCAGGGGCCTGGGTCTCGCTCTCTTCAACACGGTGAGCTGGTCACGTGGCGGCCTGGTCCGCTTTTCCGATCGGCGCCTGCCCGCTCGAGAATTTGAACTCGTCGATCCGACCACCGGGGGCCTGGTGGACTATGAGCGGACCCCCGACGGCATCGAGTTCATCGCACCTTCGGTCCCCCCCTGCGGGTATCTCGTCCTTCAGATCCGACAGGGGCGCCATCGGAGCCGTTCGGGCCTCGCTGCGGACTGGGACACGCGCAACCTCACACTTCACACGAACGACACAACGCTCCAGTTCCACAATGCGGGAGGCCTCGCCCGCTGGCACGACCGCGCGCGCTCCAGCCAGTGGTGCTCCGACAAGGCGGAGTTTCCGCTGGGCACGTATCTCTACGAGATGCCCGGCGGCGAGCGCCTCCGCGACTTCGCACGCCAGGTGCACTCGAATACCTGGGCCGAAACTGTCGGTTTCTTCCATCGGCACGACTACACGGGGATGTCGCAGTTCGGTCCGGTCGGGGGCAGCCGCGCCACCGTGACGCCGGAGATCACCCCGCTCCGGATGCGCGTCACGGTCCAAGCCGATTGTCCCGTCCGCCGTGTCCCGGGGCGCCGCGCCGGCGACGCGCGCCGATACCGGACAGTGTTCACGATGTACCGCGGCAGCCGCGACATGCACGTGCAGCTCTCACTCGTAGGCAAGCGTGCGACGTACGCCGCCGAGGCGGGGTACGGCTTCTTCCCGTTCGCCGGTGACGAACCCTGGATCCTCGTGGACCGCATTGCACACCAGATCCAGAAAGCCGATCTCGCCGGACGTGTGAACGCCGCGCACATGGCCGTGAGCCGCGGTGTCCGGATCGAGTTCAGCCATGCCGGCCTCAACTTCTACCCACTGAACGCGCCGCTCGTCGGCTTCGGCAGGCCGGGAGCGTATAGCTTTGACCCCGACAACCATTACAGGACCGGCATCCTGTACTCCACGCTCTTCAACAACTGCTGGGGAACCAACTTCCGCCAGTGGCAGTCCGGCGACTTCACATTCGATTACGTCCTCCGCCCCACCGGCAACGACGAGTGGGATGGCGGCCTGGCCCAGGGCGGTGCCGAGGTGTTCCGACCGCTCCTGCCTGCACTCGTGACCGCGCCGACAGGCGACTTTGCCCGTACCCTGCTCGCAATCGAACCCCCATCTGTTCAGCTGGTCACGCTCAAGCCCGCTGAATGTGGCTCCGGAACGGTCCTGCGTCTCTGGAATGCCGACGTCGATCCGGTCAAGGCGATTCTGCGCCTGCCGTTCGCCCGCCGCGGTGACGTGCTCGCCGAGTGCGATCTTCTCGAGCGTCCAACCCGGAGGCGCGCGCTCATCCGGGAAAGCGGCGAGGTGACCGTCTCCCTCTCGTCCAATCAGATTGCAACTTTTCTCCTCGAACGGCGTCTTACCCCGTAGAGAAGCGCACCGGCGTGCTGCCTGTGTGCGTGTAACCTCCTGCAGCCGGCCGCTTTCGACGCGTCACAGGGTGACAGTGCCGATGCGGAGGCCTCCCTGACGCATGGTACCGCGTGCCGGACCTCTTTTTTGAAAGGGATGTTGGCCGTGCAACGTCTGATGGGTAGAGGAAGTTGTCAGCAATCTGGAACGCCGACAGGCGCGCGGCAGCGACACCATCGCCAGATACCGGCGCGTTCCGACATCCGCGGTGCGGCGCGACCGCCGGAGTCTTACACGTCGGAGGCTCATTTTTTCGCGTCGTGCCTGGTCACGCGACTGGGCGCGGCACTGCATGCAATTCTCGTGAATGAAGGAACTTGCATCGCGCGACCGCCGCAGCCTGCCGCTGGAACCGGCGAACGGACGGCCCCGCAGCGGTCTCCGGCGACGGGGTATCGGCAATGAAAGAGATGGACCGGCTCGCGTTCCCGTTCCGATGCCGGAGGCGTGGTTCCGGAAGCGAGACAAAGAATGCGCCGCCGGGTGAGAATTTGGTAACAAACGGGGTGTAGATTCCCTCTGGCGTTGCATTACGCCGCATAAGAGGTGAGCGACGGCCGCCGAGCGGCTGCGACCGGCAAACCGGAGACGAATATCCGGCCGGAGATTCCCTCGACGCGAGCGAACCGGGCGTCAAACCGGCACAACAACCGGCCGACCTCCCGTAATCCAGGTTTTTTCCGTCGACAACTGACACGTTTGCTGACTTGTGGCGTCTTTGGAACGGACGGAAGTCTTGACCCGCACCGCAAGCGAGAAAACGATGAGAGCTGCTGAAAATGACAGGTCTTTGTCCTTTCCGGCATGGATTCTTCTGCCCTGCCTTGCCCTGCTGCTCGTATGGTCCGTTTGGCGCTCCGCCGGTGCCGAGCCTGGCACGGCCGCACCCGGCATCAGCCGCGAAGCCGAAACCGCGCACGGCTTGATCTTCGTGCGGCAACGGGTGAACGGCGTCGATCGGATCTGGACCACCGACCCCGCGGGACGTCGGCTGGCATCGCTTCCGGAATCCGTCGCAGGCGAGCCGAGCCGGCAGCTCTTTGGCGGCCGTCGCTGGTTCCTGACCGTCCCCGGCAGGCCGTTGTGCGAGCGGTGCCCCCAGTCGGGCCTCGCCGTGATCCGGCAGGACGGCCTGCGCGTCGATCTGCCCCTGTCGGATGGCCTGGAGGCCTGCGCGGCAGGCACGCGCTGGCTGCCCGGCGCCGAACCGCGCATCTCGTGGATCGGACATCGACGCGATGCGACCGGCCGTCTTTGCGAAACCGGCATCTACACGGCGGCTCTGCGGCTGAACCAGGACGGCGACCTCGCCGGGTGGGCGGATGCCGCGCCGCAGTTCGTCGTGAATACCCCTGTGATACAGTCTGATCCTTCCGAACCCTCCTCGGTTGACTGCGACACCGCGGTCCGCGGCTTCGACTGGTCGCCCGACGCCCGCTCGCTCGTCGTCGGCCTCGCGGACGCCGCGCTGAGCATTGTGGATGTCGCCACCGGCAGAAGTGAGAGGCTCACAGAAGTACCCGGCATGGACCCGGCCTGGTCCCCCGACGGTCAGCGGATCGCCTTCAAGATTGACCGCGAGCTGGGGGGAATCGCCACGATCAATCGCGACGGCACGGGTCTGCAGATCATCCTGCAGTGGCATGCCGGCGCGGGCGCGGCGTTCGCCGTCAGTTCGCCCGTCTGGTCGCCGGACAGCGACGCCCTGCTCTTCACGCGCGTGTCCAGCGATGACCTGCCGTCGGAGTACGCCGTACAAATCGACGCCGTCTGGTGTCGCTCTTCAGGGGCAATCCAGAATCTATCCACCATGTTCCCCGACCCGGTAACGCCGGTCGCATGGCGGCAGGAGAGCTGACTTTTCGGCGGGACGCCGTGTTGCGGCGGTCGCTCAGGATCCGTCCGAGGCAGCGGACGCGTCAGGAGTATCACGCGCGGCAGGATTCGAACCTGCGACCGCGGGATTAGAAATCCCGTGCTCTATCCAGCTGAGCTACGCGCGCCCTCGCCTTGCAGCACCCCGGCGATGCCCACTGTATCGGTGCACCCCTCGCCGCAGGAGTTGCAGGTCATCGCCCCCGAGTTTACCCCGTCCGAGCAAGCCTGAGAAGTCCGATCGCGCGCGCCGCTGCGCCCATCGCACGGCACCCCAGGGCCCGCGAACCTTGACCGGCAAGAAGCACGGGGTTGTACTCGAGACGACTCGAGGACTCGATGATGGCGTGTCGTTCGCGGCATATCTGACCGTTCTGCGGAGCGAACCGTCGGGCAAGTTCCAGATGCGCCGGCCTTGAGGTCAACTCCGATGCTTCGCGTGGTTCGCTGCGCGTCGAGGTGCTCGAGGAAGGCGGAAAAACGGCCCCTGATTCAGCGCGGACGAGGCAGTGCCTCTGCAGCGCGTCGATTCACTCCGGCTCCGCCCCGCCTGGACCTCGCACAAGGACCTGGCCGGGCTGATTGGACGCATGGTGCGGCTCAGATTCCACATGACGGACGCGAATCTCTATGCATTCCAGGTCGTGCAGTGATCCGAATGGAGCTCGCTGCTTTGCGATCCACCTCGAGCCGCCGAAGGAGAACGTGGTATGAGCAGACGAATGACAGGCCTGCCGGCGGTGGTTGCCCTCGGCGTCCTTGCGTGGCGCTGCGAAGGCACGACGCTTTGGACGTTCGATGCCAGGGCGAAGATGACGGGCACGCCCTGCGTCACCGATGAATTCGTCTACGTCGGCGACTGGGCCGGCGCCCTGCACGCCCTCGACCGCAGCACCGGCAAGCCGCGGTGGCAGCAGAAGCTCGACAGCTTCATCCCGCGTGGCCCCACACTGGCGGACGGAACACTGTTCGTTTCGTCCTACCGCGGCAAAGTGTACGCGTACGAGCCGGGGAGCGGCCATCGGAAATGGGTGTTCGACTCCGGTTGCAGCCGGATGTACCCGTCGCCGGTGGCGGCCGACGGCACCGTCTACGTGGGGAACCGTTGCGGCGTCTTTCTCGCGATCGACGCATCGACCGGAAAGGAAATCGGGCGGCACGAGTCCGTCAATTGGGCGATGTCCGAGCCGTGCGTGGCCGACTCCATCATCTACCTCGGCCGGATGGACTGGTCGATTTACGCGTACCGGCCCCGCACGCTCCAGGTGATCTGGCGACATCCGACCCGCACGTCAGTCTTGTGCCCCCCCGCTGTCGATGGCGAGACGGTGTTCTGCGGAAGTGACGACGGCAACCTCTACGCGCTGGACCGCAAAGATGGTCGCGAACGCTGGCGCTACCAGACCACGGGGTGGATCCAGTCTCAACCCGTCGTCGACAATGGCCGGGTATACTTCGGCTCGTTCGATCACTGCCTGTACTGCCTGGACGCCGGCAGCGGTGTCCTCCTCTGGAAGTTCCGCACGGACAATCATGTTCCCTCGGGGCCAACGCTTTACAGCGGCGTATGCTTCTTCGGGAGCTATGACGGCCACCTCTACGCTGTGGATGCAGAGACGGGCGCGTTCCAGTGGCGATTCGCCACGAATGGCCCCATCCTCGGCAGCCCGGTCATTCGGGACGGCATCGCGTATATCACCTCCACCGACGGCTGCGTGTACGCGGTAGATATCACGGCGGCGCCCGCCACCAGCACCCCGCCCGGCAGTTGCGAAGTCGTCAGGATTCCCGCACCGGAAACAGTGAAGGATCTCCAGCCGCTCACAACCACCGAACGGACCCGGGTCTTGTTCCTGGATCTTGCGGAACTGCAGGAAATCGAAGGCCTCGAGCACGCGCTGCACACCGGCGAGAAGACCAGCCCGGATCCCGTCCTGGTCGGAACGCCCGGCACATGGGACGCCGCACGATGCAAAGTCTACGGTGATGTCTTCGTGGACGAGGCGACCGGCAAATGGCAGATGTGGTATGCCGGCACCGAGGACGTGATCGGCGGCGAGGGCGGCGGGACGCTGCGAACCAGCCGGCATGTCGGGTACGCGACGAGCCGCGATGGCATTCACTGGGCCAAACCGGTACTCGGAATCGTCGACTACCGCGGCTCCCGCGAGAATAACCTCGTCGCTCTCGACGGTCAGGCTGCGCAGATCCTCAATGTCGAGGGCATCCCCGGCGCGAAGAAGCGCCTGCGGATGTACACGATGTCGTTCTGGAAGAGCAACGATCCCCAGGATGGTGCCAGGACGCACTTCCGGGCCCGCGAATCCGATGACGGCCTGCACTGGGAGGACGTCGCGCGGATTCCCGTGTTCCTCGACGTCGCCACGGTCATCCTCGACCGCGATGCCGCCGACCCTGCAGTGCGGTTCAAGGCGTACGGTCAGCTCTACGGGGCTGACGTCATCGAAAGGCAGCTCGCCATGTCGACCAGCGAAGACGGCCTTCGCTGGACACCCGCGCGGGTCATCCTCTCTCCGATCGATCTCGGAGCCGGCGAGTCCGAGGGGCATTTCATGGGGGTCACGCGCTACGGCCCGTATTACATTGCCCTGTGCGATGCCCAGTATTCAAACCATTCGACCGCAACCGAGCTGGCGATCAGCCGCGACGGTCTGCATTTCCAGCGACTGATGCCCGGCCGCAAGGTGATCCCCCTCGGGCCGATGGGCACGTATGACGCCAGCATGATCACCCTGTCGGACGGCTTCGTCGCCACGGCCGACAAGTTCTGGCAGTACTACGCGGCGGCTGACCGCAACTACCAGGAGGGTCCGCGCAACGGCTTGAAGCAGCCGTGGCGACGGCACACGGGGCTCCGTACGTGGCGTCGTGACGGCTTCACCTCGCTGCGGGTGCCGGCCGGCGGCGCTGCGGGGCATCTGGTTACCCGTGCAATCACTGTCGAAGCGCCGGGTGAACACGTTCTCGTCCTGAATGCTCGGGCGCCGGGTGCGGCGTCTGTCCGGGTATCCATCCTGGACAGCACAACGCGCCGTCCTGTCCCGGGCTATGAGGTCAGCGACGCGGCCAAAGGCATCGACCGCATCCGACACATCGTCACGTTTGGCGGAAACGACTCACTTGCCGGGTTGTCGGCTTCCACGAAGGTCTGCCTGCGAATCGAACTCTCCGGACCGGATGCCGAGGTATTCTCATTCCGTTTCGAGCCGCGGACCTCCGCCACTGCTTCCCAATAGAGAAAGCGAGGCGCTCATGCGATCGATCCAGTGTCTGCGCCGGGCTCTTCCGGTCATCGCCCCCATGTCCACGGCAGAGGCATTCGCGGCGGATGCCGCCGCTTCCGGGTCGCCTGGAACTGGCCTCGACGCCGGGCGTGGATGACCCACGAATCGCGTCAAGCTCCCCGTTGTGTTCGCGATTGATTGTTCCCCCGTGCGTGTTTGATCCAAACGCCGCATCTTCCTAGGATGTTGCAGCCGCTGTTCAAACGGCCGGGCGTCCTGGTTCGCGACATCAGACGACGGGAGAGGGCAAGGGCCGGCCATGCCGGACCGGACTGATGCGCGTCGGCCTCCTCACCGCTGCCATGGATGGATTATGGACTTTACGACTCGTGAGCTCCTCAAACGTTACGCCCGCCTGGCCGTCGGCCAGCCGTTTTCCCCGGTGCTGCTCAACATCCTCGTCACCTCCGTCTGCGACATGCGGTGCACGCACTGCTTTTTCACGGACGAACTCGACGATCGTCCGCGCAAAAAGCTCCAGATGACCACCGATCAGGTGCGGCAGATCGCCCGCACGCTGGGAGGCAACCTCGGCGTGCTGATCCTCGCCGGCGGAGAGCCCTTCACGCGCAAGGATCTCCCCGAAATCGCGCGCGCGTTCCGTGAGCACAACCAGCTCGAATCCATCTACATCATGTCGAACGGGCAGATCCAGAAGCGGATCATCCCGGATACCACGCGGATTCTGCAGGAATGCCCCGGACTCAATGTGACCGTCGCCCTCGGCATCGACGGCCTCAAGGCCGAGCACGAGAAGATCCGCCAGAAGCCCGGCTCCTGGGACATTGCCATCGACACCGCGCGTCAGCTGCAGGCCATCAAGGCCGAGTACCCGCGCCTCGATATCCAGACGTGCACCTGCTTCATGCACAGCAACCAGGACACGATCTTCGACTGGTACGCGTACCTCAAGCACGACCTGCGTCCCGACAAGGTGAATTTCAACTACATTCGCCCGCCGTCCGCCGATCCGAAGGAGCTTGACATCGACCATGCCCGCTACGTAAAGCTGGCCCGCATGATCGACGAGGATTCGCGCCGCGCCGCCATCCGCAACAGCTACGGCGGGGAAAGCGGCTGCTTCAAGGCGGCCATCGACATCTACATGCACGGCCTGATCGCGCGGACGCAGGAGACGCAGCGGGCGCAGCTCACCTGCTACGCCGGCACCGCGGGTGGCGTCATCTACGATGAGGGCACGGTCTCGTCCTGCGAGAATCTCGCTCCCATCGGAAACCTGCGCGATTACGACTGGGATTTTCGGCGGCTCTGGCTCTCGCCTGCGATGGCAGCCCGCCGCAAACAGGCGGCCGACGGCTGTTTCTGCACGCACGAGTCAAACTGCTACTACCCGTCGCTCGCTTTCAACCCGCGGCACCTCGTCCAGATCAAGCGGCTGGAGCGAGAGATCCGCAAAGCGCGGCGTGCCTTGCAGGAACCAGTAAGCTCTCCGGAGTTGCACCCGGTCACGCCCACCGAGGCACGTCCTGCGGCTTCCTGATAGCGGTCCCCGAGGGAACATCGGCACGATGAGCAGCGCTTCGCATCGCATCCTGATACTCTCCTCTGACACCGGTGGCGGCCACCGGTCCGCCGCCGCCGCCATCGCCGACGGCGTACAGCGATTCGGTACCGACAGGCCGTGCGCGGTGCGGATCGTGCGGGCGGTGGAAGAGTCCGACGGCATCGCCGCCCGACTCGTGGGCGTGTACAACTGGCTCCTGCGCCACCGACAGCATTGGATGCGGTACTTCTACTGGGCCATGAACCACATCCGGCCGGAAACGCGCGAATTCTTCTACACGCGCTGCGCCGGCTACGTCCGCGACCTGCTCCGTCGGTGGGATCCGCACGTCATCGTGAGCGTCCACCCCCTCATGCAGCACGTGGTCGGGCGGACCCTGCACGAGCTGCGCCTCTCACACCGGATTCCGCTCGTCTGTGTCGTCACCGACCCGTGTTACGGCTTCTGGAAGGGCTGGGCCTCGTGCTACGTCACGCGCTTCCTGGTGGCGAGCGAGGAGGCCCACCGGCAGTTGCTCGATTACGGTGTCCCGGCGGACCGGATCACCGTCTGCGGCATGCCCGTACACCCCAAGTTCTCCGCGACCGACGCGGCGGGCGCCCGAGCCGAACGCCGCGCCCTGGGCCTCGATCCCGATCGTTTCACGGTGTTCGTGAATGCCGGCTGGCAGGGCGGCGGGAACATCCCCGCCATCTACGCCGAGTTGATCAACAGCGGGCTCGACATCCAGGTCATCTTCCTGGCCGGTCACAACCCGGAACTCCACGCGACGGCATCGGCCCTGGCCGCGCGCTCCCGCATCCCGGTGCAGGTGGTCGGTGCGTGCGATCACGTGGAGAGGCTCATGGCGGCCGCCCACGTCATCGTCTCGAAATCAGGCGGCCTCACGACGTTCGAAGCCCTCTCCTGCGGGCTGCCGATCATCGCCGACGCCATCACGCCCCCCATGCCGCAGGAGATCGGGACGACGCAGTTCATCATCCAGCGCGGCGCCGCCGTTCCGCTCCACCGGGCGCGCGACATCGTGCCCATCGTCCGCCGCCTGGCCGTCGACCAGGCGTACTACTCCGCGATGCGCGCCGCCAGCCTCGCCCTCGCCCTCCCGGACGCCATCCGCCGCATCGTCGAGCACATCACCGACCTGCTCCCCGCCCCCATGCAGATCCCGTCCCTCCCGGATCCGTCCCCCCAGCCCGTATACACGAGTGCCTCGTAAGCTCGCGTGTACCGGTGCCGTGTGCCGTCTCGATCGCCCATCCGGCCGGGTTAACGGCTCGGAGGGGACCTCCAGATGTAGATACTCCCGTCGCCATGCCCGACAGCCAGCTTTCCGCCGTCCGGCGAGAATGCGACGGAGTAAGCGCCGCCCGGCGCCCAGTCGAACGTGTGCAGGGGAGAAGCATCCGCAACCCTGAAGAGCCTCACCTCGCCAAGACGGCAGCTGCGTTCATCATCGGTCGCTCCTGACCATTGCCATCCGCACGTGGAGAGGATGTCGCCGTCGGGCGAAAACGCTGCCGACAGCAGAACTGAACGGCCGCCGTCCACAGGAAGCCGCCGCAATTCCCGGCCGGTGTCCGCGTCGAGGAGCAACACCGACTTCATGACCAGCGCGAGCATGTCGCCCGCGGGCGAGAAGACGCATCCGGATACCGCCTCCGAGGTGGAAGTCTGAACCACCCAGGCCAACCGGGCGCTCTGCGTGTCCCAGACCCGCAGCCATGCGTCCCAGACCGTCCCGTGCCGCGTATCTTCACTCACTCCACCCCAGGCGGCGAGTCGTCTGCCGTCCGGCGAGAAGCCGAGTTGTCGCACGAATCCCGGCTCCCACGCCAAACGATGTCGGAGTTCGCTGAACCGGTTGTCCCAGATCTGCACCTCGGTATCGCCGGCTGCAGCAAGCTGACCGCCCGGCTGGAGAGCCATCGCCGTGCCGGGGAAGTCCCGGCGCACGTCGAGGAGCAGTTTGCCGTGCTCGGAACTGAACAACCGAAACTCCGTGAAAGCCCCCCGCGTGGCGGCCGCGATCACGCCCTGGCCGTCCATGAAACCGAGCTTCTCAGGCGCCCGCAGCCAGCCGGTGAGCCGCGTGGTCAGCGCCGCATGTTCCCAGACGCACACGGCAGGGATTCCCCACGGCCGCAGGGGTCCGGCACGAACCAGGCCTGCGCTGAGAAGAACGTCACCGGTCGGGGAGAAGGCGAGGGCGTTCACCGGGCCGCAATGTGCCCTCAGAACATGAGCCGAATTCACAGGGTCCGCTCCCGTTCGTTCCGGGAAGTCGCACGTCTGGTCCCAGGACGCTACTGTCCCCTGGAGAGTCTGGCGATGCCGTCCAGAGTGGTCCTGATGTAGCCAAGGACCTGCAGCGCCCACTGCTCGCCCGACTGAATCTGCACGATCGTCCGGCTCAGCTCGGCAGGGAGGTTCACTCTGAACTTCGATGTCATCTCCGTTGCCTCGGACTCGCGCAGCGTGTCGAGTTCCTGGGCCGTCGGCTCACCTCCAAAGAGGCCACGAACAAGATCCGCGAGGTATCTCCTGATCCCCTTCAGGAAGGCCTCCCACCATCCGGGCAGAAACTGCACGCGGCCTCCCAGGTCGCTCAGGCCTCCGGCGAGATCGGTCCCCCCGGCGGGACTGCACACCTCCGCAGCCATCCTGAGCAGGTCATCGACGCGGATGTCGCATCGCTTCAGCAACTCCCAGACATCCTGGCGGGCGGCCTCGCTGAAAGCCGTCGCGAGAGCCCGTACGCGGTCACGCCCTTTGCCGCTGATCCAGTGATTAGTGATCTCACTCAGCCGGGAAACAACATTGTCTTCCGTGAGATCACCGCACTGAAACCGGTAGAATACGAGTTGGACATCCTTCTGGATGTCGCTCAGCATGGCGTTACTGAGATCCTCCACCAGCTTCGCCAGACGCGGAGCGTAGATCTCGGCGACCAGACGCCCCGCCACCTCCTGTTCCTTTGACGCGAGCAGATCGATCAGGGACTGCGCGTGTCCGCCCACGGCGTACGCTCTGCAAAGACCGCGGGCGATGCTCAACTCGGGCTTCTCGTCAGTCAGCACCCGCTCGACGCCCTGACGCCTGAAGTGGTCATGCTGCTCAACCAGCTGTTCGAACCATCGCCACTTCGTGCTCCCTCCGGTCAGGATGGCCAGGCCGTCTGCATCCACGCCGAGCTGCGTGATGGCGAAATCCAGCGCATCCCGTGCCCACTGGAGGAGATCGATCGGGGCTTCTTGTTTGAGCGCCTCGACGTACGGGCGGTCCACCCGGTTTGTCTCGCCTTCCGACCAGTTCAACCAGGTTCGCGCCCGCATCGAGGGGCTGTAGTGCCGGGCACGGGATTCGAACAGCGCGACGCTTTCGATCGCAAAACGTCCGAGCATCATGTCGCCCAGGACGAGCGGTCTCGGATATGTCCAGGGGCCTGTGACGCGGTTGCTCCGGATGGCGTTGGAGTATGCCTCCTTCACCTCTCGCGCAACGGAAGTGGCGAGGTATCCGTCGTACAGCGGCGACCGGAGGACTTCATCCAGGACGGCGGGATTCCGGCCTTCCTGCCGCACGTAATCGACGATCCATTGGTAGAAAAGGTCGTCGAACAATCGCCCGCCCAGAAGGTTCGAGCCCCAGAAATGCATCTCGTGCAGGTTGCCGCCCCGCATCAGGGTGAAGTCAAGCGTACCGGCGCCCCAGTCAACGATCAGCAGGTCTCGATGCGCGTCCTCGGCACGAAGCCGGCTGGCCATGTGGTAGAACAGCGCGCCCACGGGCTCGGGGAGCGAGTAGGCCCTGGGATAACCATTCTGGATGAGAAGGTCCAGGAGTGTATCACCGCCTGCCAAAGGCCAGGAGGCAGGGCGGCCGACGACGAGAATGGCGTCGTTCCCGCGGGCCTGGAAGTCGCGACGCACGGCCTCCGAAGACGCGAGCTGCTGCAGGAATTGCCTTGCCGCATCCTGCGCTTCGGGCCGTTGGTGAACATGCGGCTTGAAGTTCGCGAGGAACTCATAGTCCCCACGCTTCCCGTCACCGGCCAGAAGGTACTCCTCGGCGGCCTCGGTGCCGATCAGCACCTCATCCGTGTTGCGCCTGCGGAGCAGGCACGTGGCGATTCGTTCACTGTCGCGGCTGCGATCCAGCATCAGGTCGGCAACCGTCGGCCTCGTCCCGTCGCACTTCGCACAGGCCAGCGCGGTCTTGGATGTGCCGAAGTCGAATCCGTAGGCGAACTGGTGCATGGCAACCTCAGTCTTCCCTCACAACACGTCCTTTGGAAAGGACGACCGCCGTACCGGCAGCGTCCGCTTCGACGACCGGCCTCTCCATCACCCGCACCCAGTCCCCCTCGCGAACCCTCCCGACAGGCCTGTATGTCTCCTCATGCTGCCGCGACCACTGAAACCGTCCCGGCCCGTCCCCGGCTGCGGGAAGGCAGGCTTGCTCCGCTTCCCGGCCGGGAGCCAACGGGGAACCGGCGCCCGCCGGAGAGGGCCACTGCATGTCAAGCAGTGAGGCGATCGCCCGCAAGACGTCGTGAGGGTCCACCTGCGGACCCAGTCTGCCGTGGGTGATGAGAGATTCCTTGAGCTGGGCGATCAGCTTCGCCGAGCTGTTCCCGGGCTGTCCCGGAGCCCGGAGCTCGATCGAGGCCAGCGTGGCAGCCAGCGCCGCATCCGCGCGCAGGGCTTCCGCCAGCTGGCTGGCGGCGTGGTCGATCCGCGAGTCCACGGAGGCGCCGCTTGAGGAGCCGGAAGCCTGCACCCAGCGACGCAGGAACACGATGGCACCCAGCGCACCGGCGGCTAACACCGCGACCGCCCCGCGTCCCGTCAGGAGCGCGTAGAGTCCCGCCGCGGTGAGCACCACCAGGAGAGCCGCGAGCGTGCCGAAGACCGCCCGGCGGGCCAGGAACAGCGTCCCGGCTTCGAGGAGGCCCCGTCCACGAAGGATACGGCGGAGCACCCCGGTCATCGGGAGGGGAGCGGTTGCCGCCACGACGCCGATCCCGGCGCCGACGGCCGCTCCAACGAGTCCCAGCAGATCCTGTCCGCGAATCGCCGACGAGTGCCAGATGCTCGGGCTGCTCAGAACCCCCGCCACAGCCGCGCCAACTGCTGATGCGACGGCGACTCGCCCGAACGCAAGGCCCGTCGTGACCTCAGTTTCCGGCAACCGGATTCTGATCCGGTCTCGCAACTCGTCCAGCGTGGCGGGGCCAAAGAGTGTGTTCCCATCACCATCCAGTAGGAGGGGCACGCTCTGGCGAAACTCAGCCTGAAGCGCCGACACAATCTGGTCGACCTCCGCCCTGATCGGGAAGAGACAGTCTGGCCTGTTCCCCGCTGGATTCAGCAGCTCGCGGAGACGTCCGCGAAACCGGCTTTCCATGTTCCTGACCGCCGGTCCCATCTCGCGCATACGCCGCCGCGCGCCGGGGATGTCCAGGGACATCTGGCTCACGTAGTCCTCCCGCGTGTTCAAGAGGATGCGGTTCCCATACTGTCTTGGCCCGATTTACGATGCATTTTAACGGGAAGAGTTGTTATGTCAACGTACAATTCCGATTACCGTGGTACGGAGTGGATGTGCACCACTCTGTTTCATAACTGAAACACGCTCGCACTGCCCTACATGCGCTCAACCGCTCGAGATGTCTCCACAGGCAAGGCCAAGTGGTCATGTGCAGGGATGGAAGGCCGGCCGATGGCAGTACTCATCCCACGCGCATGCTAGGATATTCAGGTGTGTAACAACTCGTTCCGAGAGCATGTTCTTCGATGCCTTGCTGAACAGTGAGTTTGCTGCAGTGTTGCACGCTGCATATGACCCGGCAGGGAGCGAGTACATGGCGCTCATGAACAGCCTGACGAGTCGATTGGGATTAGGTGTTCTCACCGGTTCTCTCGCCAGCGCGGCGGCCCTCTGCGCGGTTCTGCACGGACTGACACGTTTGTACGGTCCGCCGCCCTCGCGTGAGCCGGAGTTCGTGTTCACCGCACTGCCACCCGGCCTGCCGGCGCGTCATTTCTACCTTCACCGTCTGCGCCGCAACTACGCGGAGGCCTGGCACCAGATCACGACCCGGACACACGACCCCAAGGACCTGAACGCATGGCTGAGGGACCCCCTTATCGCCGCAAGGAATAAGACGCGGCGCGAGTGCGCCCTCCTGCTGCGTTCGTCTAACACTCCTCGTTCCAGCGTAACACCGATAGAGGCTCTTCTTTTATTGGGGCCGGGCCTCCTTTGGGCTATGTGCCGGCTTCGGAGGCGATCGCGTCGCAGGAGCCTGCTACGTCAATGACTCGAACGGGCACGACAGCACACAGTTTTCCGCGGCGCCCTGTGCCTGGCCGGATCGCTTTTCGGCGGGGAGCCGTCCTGGGCGCGTTCGGCATGCTTGCCGTGGTCTGGCTCGGCGTCATTCTGGGGAGGTTGCTCTTCCCGCGGGAAGTGGTGCACGTGAATCTGTCGGAGTGGCCAATGATGGAGGAGTTTATCCGGCAACCCGTGCACATCGAGGACGCCACGTGGAACGCTGCCGAGGAACTGGATCTGGTGCGTAGCCTTTTTGAGGACCTCGGCACGTTTCCATTCGAAGGAAGCGACCAGGACATCGATGAGTGGTATACGCGAGAGCGCAATCTCCTCTTGAGCGAAGGAACAGGCGACTGGAGCCTCGTGGAACCGGATACACGGGGCCCCTGGCTTCAACGCTGGCAATGGTTTCTCACCGGCGGGTTGTGCATCATGGCAGTGTTGTCGTGTCTGTTGAAGGACCCGGCTCGGCAGACAGCCGGTACCGGCAAGAGCGCATCCTCATGATCAGGCGATCAGGTCTGTTCGCGTACGGTCTCGGCGCCGGCGTGTGGCTTCTGGCCACCGGGTGGGTCGCCCTGGAACTCAGGGATTTCGCACGCGAACGATCGCGATCGCGCATGCCGCTCACGAAGCCCCCCCGCCCCGGCAGTTTTTTGTCCATACCGGATCCTGACGCCCACGGCGAGATGGTCCGTCTCCGTGAGTCATTTGACCTGCGGGCGAAGGCACGGGCTGAAAATGAGCAAGCCGGCCGCGACGAACACAACGCTGTTGCTGCGTTTGCGGCGGCGCGAAGGCTGCGCGAAGAAATCACTCAGCTCAATTCACAGGTTCACCAACTGGAGCTTCAGGCCGCGGGTGCTTCCGCGAATGTATCACAACGGCTGAGGCTTCAGGCATCGGACTTGAGGGAGCAGATTAGACTGAAGCACATGGAACTCGCACAGAAGACGAGGGAGGCCCAATCATCGAAGGAGCGAGCCGCCGAGCATCATCGAAAACACGATACACTGTACAGGGAGGCTGAGGAGCTTTACCCAGAACCAGGGAGGAGACCCTGCAACCTTCGGAACGCGTCCTCGGAGAGGTGACATCTGATCCTCCGCGGAACACCGGGAGTCCAGACATGAAGATCCGCCGACTGGCCCCTCTCTTCTGAGCATTCTCGTAGCGCCGCTGTTCGCTCGCGCCGCCATCCTGACCTGCGCCACCACCGGCCGCGTCACCCTGTTCACCGACCCGCTCGGGCTGCTGGACTTCGTGCACCTTGATGACACAGTGAGGTGTCGAGCCACATTCGATACGGGCAGGCCCGGCGAGAATCCCCTGCCGGGCCTCTCTGGCTACTAGAGGGTGCCTCGGTAGAGGTTGGCAGGTTGGCTCAACATGCTTTACAGGCGATAACGCAACAATGGCGATCACGCCCGGCTCCTCCAGCTTGAGGAACTCGACGTCATCTGTCCGGTAGACTGCCGGGCGCTGATCCGCCGGGACGGAGCAGTCCGCGCGTTCTCTCGGTGCAGCTCCCCGGCAGGAGCATGGTCTTTGAAATCCGAAGAGCCAGCCCGCCACGTCCCGGCGGCGTCACCGCCTGTCTGCAACACGCGCCGGCGCAAAGCGAAGCCACCGACCCGAGCAGTCCGCTCGCTCCCCGGGTGCAGCTTCCCGGCGGGAACACGATGTTGAAACCCGAAGAGACAGCCGGCGGAGGTCAGGCGGAACGCCGGTTGCCCCCTGGTATGCGCCGGCGCCAGGCGAAGCCACCGTGGGCGGGGATGAACCCAGCCTAACGCGTTGCCATTGAAATGGTTGCGCAATTGAGTCGCCCGGTCGGCCATGCTCTGCGTGCCGGAGCGAAGCCACCGCGGCTCTGGCTCCACCCGGTCGCCCCACCCTCGACCGGGCTGGGACACTCGCATCGATCGCCCGGGCTGGGCAGGTCGCGATCGTGTATCGCCAGCGGAACACCTTGTGGCGACGGGGCTTATCGGACCCTGCCCCGCTCACCCCGGGCGAATCCCTCCATTGACCGCCGCCTCCGCCCGGTTACATTGATGCGTCGTTGAGTCGCGGCCGGGGTATCCCCTCGGGCGGACGCATTCTCTTCTTTGCGTTGATGCTGCACCCGGGAGGATCCATATGCAGATCAAACTGTCCAGCGGCAAAGTCATCCCCATCGAAATGCACAAGGTCCGCATCGTCCAGAAGACACAGCTTCCCCCGGTGGACGAGCGGCTCCGGGCCATCACCGAGGCAGGCTACAACACCTTCCTCCTCAGGACCCGTGACGTCTTCATCGACATGCTCACCGACAGCGGCACCAACGCGATGAGCGACAATCAGCTCGCCGCCATGATGGTGTCCGATGACGCCTATGCCGGTGGCGAGAGCTACTATAAGCTCGCCGACGCCGTCCGCGAGGTCCTCGGCTTCGAGTATTACCTCCCCACCCACCAGGGCCGCGCCGCTGAGCACCTGCTCGCCAAGGTGTTCATCAAGCAGGGGCAGGTCGTGCCCATGAACTATCATTTTACCACCACGAAGGCCCACTTCGAGATGGGCGGCGGCAAGGTCCTCGAGATCTACGGCGAGGAGGCGCTCAACACCTCCAGCACTAACCTCTTCAAGGGCAATCTCGACCTGAAGAAGTTCGAGGAGGTGATTCAGAAATACGGTGCCGAGCGCGTCGCATTTGTCCGCATGGAGGCCACGACCAATCTCATCGGTGGCCAGCCGTTTTCGATGGAGAACCTGAAGGCGGTCAAGCAGATGGCCGCCAGGCACGGCATCATGCTCGTCCTCGACGGCAGCCTCATCTCCGAGAATGCCTACTTCATCAAGCGGCGCGAGAAGGGCTACGCCGACACCTCCGTCGCCGAGATTGTCCGCGAGATGATGGCGAACTGTGACGTGTTCTACCTCTCCGGGCGCAAGAGCACGTGCGTGCGGGGCGGATTCATTGCCACGAACCACAAGAAGTGTTTTGAGGCCATCAAACCCTGGCTGCCCGTCTACGAAGGATTCCTGACCTACGGCGGCATGTCCAGCAAAGAGGTCGAGGCGATGGCCGTCGGCCTGCGCGAGATGGTCGATTACCCTGTGGCCGGCAGCTCCGCCGACCTGATTCAGTATTTCGTCGAGAAGATGCTCGAGAACGGCGTCCCGGCCGTCACGCCTCCGGGCGGCCTGGCCGGCCACGTGGACGCCCGCAGGTTCCTGCCGCACATCAAGAGTCTCGAGTACCCGGCCGGCGCGCTCTGCGCCGCCATCTACATCGTCTCCGGCGCCCGCGGCATGGAACGCGGCACCGTTTCGATGGACCGCGACGAGCACGGCAACGAGGTCCCGTCCGATGTGGAACTGGCCCGGCTGGCTGTCCCCCGCCGCGTGTACACGATGTCGCACATGGAGTACGTGGCCGACCGCCTCAAGTGGCTGATCGCGCACCGCGACCTGGTCGGCGGGCTCAAGTTCATCGAGGAGCCGCCCGTCCTGCGGTTCTTCTTCGGGCGGATGGAGGCCATCAACAACTGGGGCCAGAAGCTGGCGGACGCATTCAAGAAGGACTTCGGTCCCGAATGCTGATCCCGTTGTCCTGGGGGTGACCAGCGTCAAAGCGGCCGGGCCGACGTCCGGAGCCGGCCGCAGCGTTCCCATGGGTCGCCGTCCGCGACCCCGATGAAGTGAACCAGGGGCCCAGGCTGGGAGAATCTGCGTCGCAGCCACGGCTTCGGTTAAGATGCGTGCCCGATTTCGCTCCGGCACCAGGTTCGATTTTCAAGTGGAGAAGGTCAGCTTATGAGCGTCAAACGCGTACACCTCAGCGAGACGGATATCCCCGGTAAGTGGTACAACCTGCGGGCGGACCTGCCCCGGGAGTGCCCCCCTCCGCTTCATCCCGGCACCAGGGAACCCGTGCCCCGGGAGGCCTGGGAAGCCATTTTCCCGAAGGGGATAATCGCCCAGGAATACAGCACCGAGCGCTGGATCGAAATCCCCGACGAGGTGAAGCGCATCCTCGCGATCTGGCGACCCACGCCGCTCACCCGTGCCCGCTCCCTCGAGCGGGAACTCAAGACGCCCGCCCGCATCTACTTCAAGGACGAAAGCGGCAGCCCCCCGGGCAGCCACAAGCCGAATACGGCCGTCGCCCAGGCCTACTACAACAAGCAGGATGGCGTTCGGCGGCTTGCCACCGAAACTGGTGCCGGTCAATGGGGCAGCTCGCTCGCTTTCGCCTGCCGGCAGTTCGGGCTCGAGTGCAAGGTCTACATGGTGAAGGTAAGCTATAACAGCAAGCCTTACCGCCGCTCGATGATGCAGGTCTGGGGAGCCAGCGTCACCCCGAGCCCCTCACCGGATACCAACGCCGGCCGCACGATCCTGGAAAAAGACCCCGAATGCCTCGGAAGTCTGGGCATCGCCATCAGCGAGGCCGTCGAGGACGCCGCAACCCGGGACGACACCCGCTACTCTCTCGGCAGCGTGCTCAACCACGTGATGCTGCACCAGACGGTCATCGGCCTCGAGGCCGAAAAGCAGCTCGCCGCCCTCAAGGAAAAGCCCGACGTGATGATCGGCTGCGTGGGTGGCGGCAGCAACTACGCCGGCCTGGTCTTCCCGTTCATCCCGCGCAAGCTGAAGGGAGAGGACATCCGCTTCATCGCCGCCGAGCCCCGCGCCTGCCCGAGCATCAGCCGCGGGCAGTACCGCTACGACTTCGGCGATACCACCATGCTCACGCCGCTGATCAAGATGTACACGCTGGGTCACACGTTCATGCCCGCCGGAATTCACGCAGGAGGCTTGAGGTACCACGGCATGGCGCCGCTGGTCAGCCTCTGCGCCGACCTTGGGATCATCGAGCCCGTCGCCTTCCACCAGAAGTCCGTTTTCGAGGCCGCGCGTCTGTTCGCCCAGACCGAGGGCATCATCCCGGCCCCGGAAACATCGCACGCGGTCAAGGCCGCGATCGACGAGGCGATTCGCTGCCGCGATGAAAGGCAGGAAAAGTGCATCGTCTTCAACCTGAGCGGCCACGGCATCTGCGACCTTGGCTCATACGACAAGTTCCTGGCCGGTGAGCTCGAGGACTACGAACTGCCGCAGAATGCCATCGACGAAGCCCTGCAGGGGCTCCCGCAGGTCTGACCGGGCCGGCGGCCGACACGACCCGGACTGGAAGGACGCATCGTTCCCGCGTTGAGGCCACGATGATGACGCCGCGCGCAGTACTCGCAGGTGGTGTAAGGACCCCGATCGGCACGTTCGGCGGGTGCTTCGCCGAAGTGCCCGCACCGCAGCTCGGGAGCATCGTCATCCGGGAAGCACTCCGTCGCGCCGGCGTTCCCGGCGATCGCGTGAACGAGGTCATCTTCGGGAACGTGCTCAGTGCCGGCCTCGGCCAGAATGTCGCCCGCCAGGCAGCGATCGGTGCCGGCCTTCCCGTGGGTGTCGGTGCGACCACCATCAACAAGGTCTGCGGCTCCGGCCTGAAGGCGGTCATGCTCGCCGCCCAGGCGATCCGCTGCGGCGACGCATCGATTGTCGTTGCAGGCG
>CAZJTF010000047.1:0-26817 GCA_964548565.1 uncultured Planctomycetales bacterium
ACTCGTGGAACATCGCCCAGGACACGCTGACGGCATTCGCCGGCACCACCGCCAACAGTGTTCTGGACGGCGCTTTCGGTTCGATCGAGAACCTGCGCTTCATGAATGACACAGGTGTCGCCACTCCCATCACGCTCTGGATCGATTACGTCGTGAACACGATCGCGCCGGGACCGGTTGTGGTCCAGGATTTCGAGGGCGTCGCGAACGGCGCCGAGGTCATGTTCCAGGAACCAAGCTTCTCCGGCTCCACGGCAGCAAATGTCGCTCCAGGCAGCACGGCCGTCGTCGACGACACGACCGCCTACAACGGCCTTGCGTCAAACAAGGTCTCCTGGACCTTCGTGGACGGCAACACGACGCGCTGGGTGCGTCTGACAACGTTCGGAGCGACGAATGGGCCGAACCCGCTGATCCGGTTCGACCAGGGGAGCGTGGTGACGCTCTACATCAAGGCGCTGCCCGAGCCAACGTCGGCCTTGCTGCTGCTCGCCGGAGGTACGGCCCTGGTAGTCCGTCGTCGTCGCCCAGTGTAGCCACTCGGTGCAGCCGGGACGCGCGCCCGACGTCGAGATCCCCGCTCGGACGCCCCGGCAGCCTGACGCTGGTATGTTGAACAGTACAGCCCGGCGACGATCCCCCTTCGCCGGCGTCCGGTGCCCCGCTCGGCTACAGACCGCGGGCACCGGATTCTGTTGCGCGCACACCCGCCGGGCCGGATCCGCGCAGTTCCCATGGGACAGACGAGCCCGAGTTTCTCTTCACCTGTTGCTCGCGCTTCGAAGGGTCAATCAGGGATAAAGCATCCCGTTCTGTGCTTCACCGTGACCGCGATTCGCTACGGATAAATGAGCGTATCTTCGGGACGGCGCGGTGCCGGCACCAACCGCGCATTTACGGTGGGCGGCACGCCGTAGTGCGAATTCGTATTCGCAGTTCCGATGCCTGGGTTCTGTGTGTAGATGTTATCAGGACCCACCAACATGGGGTGCTCACCGAATTCGACCATGGTCTGCACATGCAGCGCGTTCTGCCCTTCTCCCCCATGATTCGGCGAGTTCCAGGGTCTCCAGGAACGAGGCGGGCCGCCCGCCGGAAAGGGCGGAGGAGTCGCGGATGTACCGGTTTCCAGTGCGGCGCCGTAAGGACCTTTGTCTGCGACCAGCCAGCAGAGCCAGAGGTCCTGACTCGGGCGGGCGTGCTTGCCATATGGGACTTGGTACCCGTAGCTGATTTGCGAGTAGCCCGCCCGCGACTGCTCGGGCGTGGCCGGGCCGCTGATTTCACCAACGCCGAAATCCCAATAATCCGTAGCATTCGGCTCGGTGTTGGGCACGTCGTTCGTGGAGGGACAGACGAACTTGTCACGGGTGATGAGCCCGAGCCGGAAGAGTGTCCACAGATTCCGAGTCGTGGATAAGTGCGTCGGGCGCTCGGCCATGCGATCCGTATTGCCGGCCTGCGGGTCGCCGGCTCGTCCACGATACGAACCGATCGCACGGACATACTCGACTTTTCCCACCCGATCGTCGGTCGCTTCGGGATGCGCCGCGACAGGCCAGTTGTCACGATTCTGGCCCGCGTATGTCAATGCGGCCGTCAGGATGGCATGGACATTGTCCCTGCACACGTGCCGGCGCGTCAGTTCCCTTTGTCTGAGCAGCGTTGCCGCAATGATCGAGACGCAGATCGCCACCACCAGCACTTCGACGCGGGTGACGCCGCGTCTGAGCCGAATCCTCGCCCGCAGCACGGTTGTCCGCGTGGTCTTCATCAGGATGGGGCCTCCGAGAACGGGTTGGGGATCGCAGTACCGCACTCCGGGCAGGGGTCGCAGCTCGCTCGAAGGTCATAGCCGCACAACGCGCATGCCCCTTGTGCGCCTCGCCTGTGCCGGCGCCGCAGGTAAAGGATCCGGGCGCCCGCCAGGACCACAAGCGCGGTTACGACCGCCCAGCAGGACAGCTCAACCGACAAGCCGGCTCTGGGGACTCCAAACCGGTTGCCACCCGGACTCGGCATCCTGCGGGGCAGAAAGGAACGATGCGTCAGGCCGAAGGCGCCGCCAGGTGCGCGGCTCGTCCAGCCCGCCTCGATCGCGATGATTCCCCGCTCCAGGATGGTCCTGGCTTCAAGCGTCGTTTGTCTGCCGGGTCGGAACCACACCTGAACATGGTCGGCGACATAGTGGCTGCGAAGCCACCACGTGCAGAGCACAAGAATCGACGAGCCGAAGAGCAGGAGGAGTCGTCGTGTTCGCAGGTACTTCTTCATGGCCGCATGAGCTCTCGGGTGGCCAAAGAGTACTTGCTGAACGTATTCTACCAGACATCGGAGCCCGATCATCCGATTTCACCGTCGGAAGATCGGCTCCGCTACGATCAAAGGTGCACCGGGAGCAGGTCGAGCGGCAAGGTCAGTCAACCCGCGCCTGTTCCGTGGCTGTTCGCGGGGGCGGAGGGTGACTGTACTCGCAGCCACGCAGTCGCGTGTTTCTCCCGAATCGCCTCTACCGGAAAGGCGGCTGTGCTCGGCCGGCGGGCAGGCGCGCCACGCCCCGCCTCCCGCCAATCCCGGGCCCCGCCCCCCACGCATGGAACAAACAATCCCCAATCGGTATAGTCCCCGGATCGGGCTGCACCGCCGGAAGATTCCCGGGACCTATCATCCCAGAGAGCGTCCAAGCGGCGGGCCGGTGCATGGGAGATCGACATGGCGACGAGACAGGCGAATCCATTCGGTGCAGAGGCGACACTCGAGACCAGCGCCGGCCGCGTGACGATTCACCGGCTGCAGCGCCTCACGGAGTCCGGCGTCGGTGACGTCAGCCGCCTGCCGTATTCGCTTCGTGTCCTCCTCGAGAGCGCCCTGCGCAACACCGATGGCTTCGAAGTCACCGCGGAGGACGTCGAGCGTCTCGCCCGGTGTAACGCGGCCGCGCCGGAGGCCGTCGAGTTGCCGTTCAAGCCCGCCCGCGTCATCCTGCAGGACTTCACCGGTGTGCCGAGCCTCGTAGACCTGGCGGCCATGCGCTCGGCGATGAAACGGCTAGCTGGCAAGCCGTCTCTGATCAATCCGCTCGTCCCGTGCGATCTGGTGATCGATCATTCCGTCCAGGTGGATGCCTTCGGCACCGCCTCTGCCCTGCAGATCAATAAGGAGCGCGAGTTCGAGCGCAACCTTGAACGCTATGAGTTCCTCAAGTGGGGACAGACCGCCTTCAACAACTTCCGCGTCGTGCCGCCGGCGACCGGCATCGTCCACCAGGTCAATCTCGAGTACCTCGCCAGCGTCGTCATGACGCGCAAGTCCGGCGCGACCCTGGTCGCGCTGCCCGACAGCCTCGTCGGCACCGACAGCCACACGACGATGATCAACGGCCTCGGTGTGGTTGGCTGGGGCGTCGGCGGCATCGAGGCCGAGGCGGTCATGCTCGGCCAGCCCATTTACATGCTCACACCGCAGGTAGTGGGCTTCCGACTCTCCGGCGAGCTTCCCGAGGGCGTCACCGCCACCGACCTCGTGCTCACCGTCACGCAGATGCTCCGGAAGATCGGCGTCGTCGGCATGTTCGTCGAGTTCTTTGGCCCGGGCCTCGCATCCATGTCCCTGCCGGACCGTGCGACGATCGCCAACATGGCGCCCGAGTACGGCGCGACGATGGGCTTCTTCCCCGTCGACGACGTCACGCTCGATTACCTGAAGCTGACCGGGCGCGATCCCCGCACCGTCGATCTCGTCGAACGCTACTGCAAGGAGCAGGGCCTCTGGCGGAGCGACTCCGCGGAGCCGGCGTTCACGCGTGTCGTCGAACTCGATATGAGCACCATCGAGCCGTCCATGGCCGGCCCGCGACGTCCGCAGGACCGCGTGCCGCTCCGCAACATGAAGCAGCAGTGGCATCAGGATCTGGTCAAAACGTTCGGGCGCGCCGCCCCCACCGGAGCCGCGGCGGCCGCGGCAACGGCTGTCGCCGAACCGCCGACCGAGGATGGCGTCGACGTCACCTGCGATGGCCAGCGTTTCCGGCTGCGGAACGGCGCCGTGGTCATCGCCGCAATCACCAGCTGCACGAACACATCGAACCCCTCGGTCATGCTCGCCGCAGGCCTGCTCGCCAGGAAAGCCGTCGAGAAAGGCCTCTGCTCCAGGCCGTGGGTGAAGACCAGCCTCGCCCCCGGCAGCCGCGTGGTGACCGAATACCTCGCCGCCGCAGGGCTGACCCCGTTCCTCGACAAGCTCGGCTTCCAACTCGTCGGCTACGGCTGCACGACGTGCATCGGAAACTCCGGCCCCCTGCCGGCCGAGATCAGCGCCGCGATCCAGAGAGCTGACCTCGTCGTCAGTTCAGTCTTGAGCGGCAACCGCAACTTTGAGGGCCGCATCAACCCGGATGTCCGCGCGAACTACCTGGCGAGCCCTCCCCTCGTCGTCGCCTATGCCCTCGCGGGCACGACGGACATCGACCTGACCTCGGAGCCGATCGGCCGGGGCTCGGCCGGGCCCGTCTACCTGCGGGATATCTGGCCCAGCCAGGAGGAAATCCGCCAGACGATGTCAAAGTGCGTCACGGCCGAGCAGTTCCGCAGCCGCTACGCCGACGTCTTCACCGGCGACGAGGACTGGCAGGCGATCGCGGTCACCGGCAAGGACCTGTACCAGTGGAATTCTGAATCCACATACATTCAGGAGCCCCCCTTCTTCGAGAGCATGGAGAAGAGTCCCGGCCCGATCGCCCCGATCGCCGGCGCGCGCTGCCTGGCCGTCCTCGGCGACTCGGTAACCACCGACCACATTTCCCCCGCCGGCTCGATCAAGGCGAGTTCGCCCGCCGGCAAATACTTGATCGAAAAAGGTGTGGATCCGCGCGACTTCAACAGTTACGGCGCCCGGCGCGGCAACGACCGTGTCATGACGCGGGGCACGTTCGCGAATATCCGGCTGCGCAACCTGCTCGCGCCCGGCACCGAGGGCGGCGTCACGATCCACCTGCCCACCGGCGAACAGATGAGCATTTACGATGCGGCAATGTGCTACCGCACCGAGGGCACGCCCTTGGTGATCATCGCCGGTAAGGAATACGGCACGGGCTCCTCCCGTGACTGGGCCGCCAAGGGAACGATGCTGCTGGGCGTCCGCGCGGTCATCGCCGAGAGCTATGAGCGGATCCACCGCAGCAACCTGGTCGGCATGGGCGTGCTGCCGCTCCAGTTTCGCGAGGGGCAGAATCGTGAGACGCTCAAGCTCACCGGACGGGAGGTTTACACGATCAACGGCCTCGACCAGAACCTCAAACCGCTGCAGGAACTGACCGTCACGGCGATCTGCGAGAACGGGAGCCGGATCAACTTCCCGACCGTCTGCCGGATCGACACGCCGGTGGAGGTCGAGTACTACCGAAACGGCGGCATTCTGCAGACGGTCCTCCGCAAGATCCTGAAGAACTGATGCCAGGCGAAGGTTTGACAAGGGCGGCCGCGTGGTGATATCATTATGATATCAAACCGGAGCCCCACAATGCCTGAGGTTCTAGTCCGTGGACTCGACGCCGATACGCTAGTCCGCTTGAAGGCGCGCGCCGAGCGCAACGGCCGCTCGTTACAGGCGGAACTCCAGTCGATTCTCGTGCAGGCTGCAGAGACAGAGAGCCGGGAAGGCGCACGTCTGGCGGCGGAGATTCGCAAGCGACTGGAGGGTCGACATCACACCGACAGTGCCCGGATCCTGGCCCAGGATCGTCGCCGATGAGCCGGTTCGTGGTCGACGCGAGCGTCGCGGTGAAGTGGTTCGTCCCGGAAGTCCACACCTCGTCGGCAGTTCGCCTTGTCGAGAATGCGCATGACCTTCTTGCACCGGACCTGCTGATTGCTGAGTTTGGAAACATACTCTGGAAGAAGGTCCGAATGCAGGAATTGACTCCCAGCGATGCTCGCCAGATCGCCGCAAGCTTTCGACGTGTTCCCATGACGATGGAGCCGACCGCCGGCTTGCTGGAAGCCGCTCTGGAACTGGCGTTGCGCCTCGATCGAACTGTTTACGACAGCATGTACTTGGCGCTCGCCATCAAGACCGGCGCGCCCATGATCACGGCTGATACCAGATTGTTTCGTACAATCAGCGCGTCATCGTTGAGTCAGCACATTACTTGGATTGCAGAGATCCCCTGACCCCATTGTGCGGGTGACCGTTGCCGCCATGCACCTGGTCCTCCGTCGCGTGGAGTTCATACGCCACGTTTGAGACCAGCCGGCACCGCGTGCAGCGGAAGTCATATCGATCGTGCCAGCCGTGTTCCAGCAGCCAGCCGCGCTCGCAACCCGGGCACGGCCGCCTCCGCTCGGCCGCGAGGCTGTGACCGTGATACCGGAACAGGTAGTAGTACGTCGGCGTTTTCGACAGCTTTTCGATTCTCCGGCAGACCGCCCGTCCGTCGCGCGACAGTTCACTGTCTGGCTCGGACATTTCGCGGTAGCCGATCTCCTCGCCGGGCCCGTTGTCGCTCCAGAGCGCGTCCATGCAGTGGTATCGGTTCTCCCAGCAGAGAACGTCCTCGTACGTCCCGCACGGGCTCGTCGGCGGAAACCGGTACAGGGGCACGACACCGAAGCAGTCGCCGCAGCGCAGCGGCACCTCGGTCGTCGTGTAGTCCGTCTCCAGGATCAGCGAGGATCGCCGGGGGCACGCGCAGACCTCCGCGGAGTCCGGCTCCTGGCCGATCACCTTCACCTGCGGGACGCCGAGCCCTCCGCGGCGCAGGTGCGACATCGCTTCACGCACCGCGTCGCTGTACAGGGACCGCCGCAGCGAGTCCGCCTCGGGCAGGATCACCGTCGCGCGGTAGCCGCCGCGCACCTGCACGACCGGCCAGCCGCACTCGATCACCTGGCCGTTGTGTCCAAGCGCGACGAACAACCCCTGGATCGCATCCATCGGCTCCTGGTGGTCCTCGAAACGGCGACGGGCCTTGAATACAACATCTGCGAGGTGCATGAGTCCTCCTGAGATCTCCCGTAGATGTGTCTGACCAGAACGAACGACGTGTCAACAACTGCCGCCGGCGCATCACCGGCGAACGCGGGCACTGCTATGCGAACAGTGCCTTCGCCACCCGAAAGCGGGCAGCAGGGTGGCACACACAGGTCTGTTCCTGTGTGTGCAAGACTTCGAGACGTGCCGATGCCGCCGCCTCACGCCTTCCGGAACACCGGATCCCACGCGGCGGCCGCGCGCTTCAGTTCCGCCAGCCCCTCCGGCTCGAGCGGCCGGAATTTCGACGCGATATCGATCGCCATCGGCAGCAGCGAGAGATCCGCCGGCGGAATCGCCGCTGCCACCGGCTGGCTCAGCGTAAACCGCAGGCACAACTCCGCCTCGTGACGATCCGTGGTCGGCTGATACCAGCAGCGCGGGAATTTCGATTTCTGCGGATCGTTCTTCGGCCATTTCTGGCGTGCCATCGCCTTGAGCGCCAGCAGCGTCACACCTTTCTTCGCGGCCGCCTCGACGATCTGCGGCCCGAACCCGCCTGTGTGCCACGATGCAAAGTTCATCGGCACCAGCGCGGAGTCGAAATCGTACCGGTCCATCGCGGCCACGGCGGCCTCGATCGAATGCGCCGAGAAGCCGATGTGCCGAACGATGCCTTCCTTTCTGGCCTCGAGGAAGGTCTCCATCGCCCCGCCCTTTCCAAAGGCGGTATCGACGTCCGCCATCGTGGTGATCGCGTGCAACTGGTACAGGTCGAAATGATCGGTCCGCAGGACCTTCAGCGAATTCTGCAGTTCCTTCTTCGCCCCGGCCGCCGTACGCTCCGTGGTCTTGCAGGCGAGGAATACGCCCTTGCGGTAAGGCTCGAGAGCCGGGCCGAGCCGCTGCTGCGCGTCTCCATACGTTGGCGCCACATCGAAGTATGTGATGCCGCGCTCGATCGACATGGCGAGAGCGCGCTTCACCTCATCTTCAGGCACATCCTTCAACGCGAAGCCCGGGAAACCGAGAACGCTGATCTGCACGCCCTTGCGTCCGTAGCTGCGAAGCGGCAGCTTCGCACCGGACGTTTCCGCAGGCCTGCTCGCCGCCTCCGCCGCCGCACCCCGGATCAGGAGACCTTCGGCCGCGATGGCCGCGCCCGATGCCGCCGCTTTCCGCAGGAGATCGCGTCTGTTCATCGCCGGTCCTCCGCTGTCGTGGGGTCCATTCTACCAGCCGCCGGGCCGCACCCCAACCTGTTCCGCCCGGTACACATGCGGTAAGGTATCACCCTTCTGCAGCAGGGAGGCAGTGTGCTCATGCAGGCACCGATCTCGATCACGTGTGCAGTCGCCGCGACCTGCGGATTCCTTGCCAATGCATCGGCGGCCGAACCCGTCCATCAGCAGCAGATCGACGAACTCCGGGCGATCAAGGCGAGGATTCGCACCTCGGTGGTCGGCCTGCGCGCCCTCTTCGGCCGGGATGGGGCCGTCGACCCCGACCAACTGACCGAAGAGCTCCTCGACGCGCCAGGCGGATACTGGTCCCACTGGCAAGACGTGCATCACCCTGAGATCTCATTCGGTGCCAAGGCCTGGACCGTGCCGCTGAGGCTGGCCATCACGTGGAGCACGCCGGAAAGCCGCTTCCATCGAGACCCCCGCGTCCTCCGCGCCGTCGAGGACGGCCTCCGCCATCTTCTGCAGTTCGCGTACCCCGGCTGCCCGCAACCCAACAACTGGTGGGCCTGGAAGATCGGCGTGCCGATGCACCTGCTCCGCACGCTGATCCTGCTCGAATCGGATCTGGATCGCGACCTGTTCCAGCGAGAAATCGAGACCATTACCTATCTGCTGAAAGCGCGGGAAGACCTCGCCATGACCGGCGTGTACGTCCCCGCAACGCAGCCGGCGACCGGCAACACCGACACGAACGATCTCTGGCACACGCGCCTCTGCCTCGAGTTGGCCGTCCTCGTGGAGAACCCCGCGATGGCCGGCAAGTGGTCCGCCCGCTCGTTCGGCAAGGTCGGCCCCCCCGGCAGCGGGCACCTGCAGGCCGACGGCAGCTTCAAATTCCACGGCCCGACCCCGATGTGGTCATACGGGACGGCCTTCATGGGCGACTACGGGGCGCTGATCAATGACTACGCGCACACGACCTTCGGTCCGCACCCCGCGCAACTCTCGCTCTTCGGACAGATGGTCACCGGCTACGTGAACGGCTTTCTCTATCGCGGCTGCATCTGCCCTGCGCAAACGGGACGCGAGATCACGCGTGGTGAGCAGGTCTACCGCGACTTCGGCCTCGCTGGTCTGCGCGGCCTCGCCGCCCTCGCACGCTCCGACCATCCGGACGCGGAACAGTTCCGTCGGCTCGCCCGGCGCGAGGCGGCACACTTCCGCCAGGACCCCGCCACGGCTCCGGCCGTCACCGCCATCATGAACGGCATCCCCGAAGGTTCCCCCGCACCTGAAGTGAACGACACCTTCGCCTACCCCGACACCGATTTCCTCCAGGTGACACGCCCCGGCTGGGCGGTCGGCGTCAAGATGCACTCGAAGCGCAACCGCGGCTACGAATCCATCAATGACGAGAACCTGCAGGGCTGGTTTCTCAGCCACGGCAGCATGTTTCACCTGATCACGGGGGACGAGTGGCGCGGCTGCTGGCCGACCATCGACTGGAAGCGTCTTCCGGGCACCACCGCATGCGCCCAAGTGAAGTCGCAGAACGAATCGCCCTTTGCCGGCGTCGTCCGCGGCTCAGCCCGGCAAGCGGTGGGCGCCATGGAGCTTCGAGCGGACGGTTTTCGTGCCCGAAAGAGCTGGATCGTTGATGGCGACAGGATTTTCTGTCTGGGCAGCGATATTGTCGGCCCCGGTCGCGTCGAAACAACGGTGATCAATCAGCCGCAGGTGGGTTCTTCACCCGTAATCATCGACGGAGCGACACCCGACGCCGGACCGTTCGATCGCAGGATCACTGCCACATGGATATGGTACGAGAACGTCGGCTACGTCTTTCCGCACCAGCAGACGCTCCGCATCCTCCGTGAAGACCGCACCAGCGACTATACCAGCGTGCGCGGCGAGGCGAGACACGGGCGCGGCACCGTCCGGACCCACAGCTACGTCACGGCCGTCATCGAACACGACGACCAGCAGAGTGGCTACACCTGGGTGTTCGTGCCCAACGTCAAACCGGAGGACATGCCGGGCATCGTCGAGCGCATCCGCCATGACAACGAGCTGACCACACGGGGCTTGCACGGCGTCAGGTCAAAGAACGCGCGACTCGACGCCCGGATCCTCTGGCAGCCCGGCAACGCGGACAACATCGCCGCGAACCGCCCCTGTCTGCTCCTGCAGACGCAAGGCAAGTGGCAGGTCGTAGACCCCACGTGGTCAAACGAGGACTTCGACGTCACCATTGATGAGCGCCGCGCCCGAATCACCTCCCGAGACGGACGCCCGGTGACGGTTGAGTAACGCATGACGACCGGCTGCGCTAACATGCACACACCCTCGGCCCATTCGCTGCCTTTTGCGCCGCGGACTCGGTATCATCCCTGCAACTCGTATTGAACACGGACGGAATCTGCGCTGCGGAGAAGCACCATGAAAAGAATCGCCCCCGGCGAGACAAAGATCGGCTGGATCGGCACCGGCGTGATGGGCGCATCGATGGCCGGGCACCTCCAGAAGGGCGGCCACGCGCTGGTCGTGCACAATCGCACCCGCAGCAAGGCCGAACCGCTCATCGCCGCCGGCGCGGCCTGGGCGGCCACCCCGCGGGAGCTCGCTGCGCGCTGTGACGTCGTCTTCAGCATGGTCGGCTTCCCTGCCGACGTCCGCCACGTGCTGCTCTCGGAAGACGGCGCACTGGCTGGCGCCCGCTCCGGCGCCGTGCTCGTCGATATGACGACGACCGAGCCCTCTCTCGCCCGTGAAGTTGACGAGGCGGCCCGCGTGAAAGGCGTACACGCGGTGGATGCCCCTGTCTCCGGCGGCGATGTCGGCGCCCGCAACGCAACCCTCTCGATCATGGTCGGCGGCGACAAGAATGTGGTCGACGCGCTGACGCCGCTTTTTCAATGCATGGGCAAGCAGATCGTCTACCAGGGCCCCGCCGGCGCCGGCCAGCACACGAAGATGTGCAATCAGATCCTCATCGCGTCCACCATGATCGGAGTGTGTGAGTCGCTCCTCTACGGCTACCGCGCCGGGCTCGACCTGCCGAAGGTGATCGAATCCATCGGCAGCGGCGCCGCCGGCTCATGGGCGATCAACAACCTCGGCCCGCGCATCCTCCGTCGTGATTTCAACCCCGGCTTCTTCGTCGAGCATTTCATCAAGGACATGGGCATCGCCCTCGACGAGGCAAAGCGGATGGGGATCGCCCTGCCTGGTCTGGCACTCGCGCACCAGCTCTACCTCGCCGTCCGGGCCGCCGGCCACGGGCGCTCCGGTACGCAGGCGCTGATGATCGCGCTGGAACGGCTGTCGAACATTCAAAATGGCGGGTAGATACCCACCTCATCATTGAAATAGTGGTTCGACGGAGACGACAAGATTCGTCCGGACGTTCTACCGCTCTCCCCCTCGCCCGCTCTTCCACTCTTCCTCACCCGCGGTGGCAGCCGGCGCCCGAGTTGGTACAATCCGCACCGCACACCGCCCGGCACCCGCCGCTGCTGATGTGCACTCCAGTCGATGGAAGGAACGCGCGACATGACCGACACCCCTGCCCGAACGAGAAGCCCCTGGTCCTGGGTCCCCAGCCTCTACTTTGCCCAGGGCATCCCGTTCGTGGTGGTGATGACCGTCTCGGTCATGATGTACAAGCGCCTCGGCATCTCCAACACCGACATCGCCCTCTATACGAGCTGGCTGTACCTCCCCTGGGTCCTCAAGCCGCTGTGGAGCCCCCTTGTCGACATGTTCGGCACGAAGCGCCGCTGGGTACTCACGTTCCAGTTCGTGATCACGCTCGGTCTCGCCGCCCTGATCCTCTCCATTCCTGCCGACGCCTTCCTGCGCTACACGCTGGTCGCGTTCGCCGTGATGGCAATCAGCTCCGCCACCCACGACATCGCCGCGGACGGCTACTACATGCTCGCCCTGCCCGAGCATCAGCAGGCCGCCTTCGCCGGCGTGCGGAACACTTTCTGGCGTGTCGCCTCGATCACGAGTTCCGGGCTCATGGTCATGTTCGCGGGCTACATTGAGCAGTCGAGCGGCCTGCCGCCGGTGCACCTGTCCGTAGCCGCCCAACCCGCCGCCGTAACAGCCGCGGAGCCCGGCGCGCCTGCTGCGTCCGGAGACGGTCTCCACGTCATTCTCGATCCGCCGATGGTGCAAATGCCCATCGAAACACGCACCAAGAGCGAGTCGAAGGCGGCGATCGCCGAGGCAAAAGCCGCCAACTTCGAAAACGGCTTCTACCCGGCCGAGCAAACCGCGGGCGGAACCGCATCTCAACCCGCAAACGTCTCCTGGTGGCAACGGACTGTGTCGCGCCCGTTCGGGGACTTCCTGCGAAGACACTTCGGCGAAGAGCGCCAGGTTTTCGACCGCGCCGGCAACTTCACGACCGTCTCACTCCGCCTGTCCGGACCGCCCGAACAGGGCCGGCAGGTCGTCGTGCACCTCACGCACACCGACGGCGACGACACGATCCTGCTCGCCGAAGGCACACGCTTCGTTTTCGACAGCTCCAACTGGAACAAGCCCGCTCGGACGGTTCTGCAACTCGACCCGAATCTCACGAAGCCCGCCCAGGCGACGTTTACCGCCAGTTCCGGCAACATACCGCTCGCCTGGAGCCTCACGTTCGTCATCTTCGCCATCATCTTCGGGATCCTGACCGTCTATCACCGCTCCCGGTCCCGGCAGGCGACGGCCCCTCCGCGTCCGCGAAGACTGTCGGCGAGGCGGCACAGGCGTTCCTCCTGACCTTCGCGGAGTTCTTCCGGAAAAAGCAGATCGTCGCCATCATCGCGTTCCTGCTGCTGTACCGCTTTGCCGAGGCACAGCTGGTCAAACTCGTCACGCCCTTCCTGCTCGATCCGCGCGAAGTCGGCGGTCTCGGCATGACGACCTCACAGGTCGGCCTCGCCTACGGCACCATCGGCGTGATCTGCCTGCTGATCGGCGGATTGCTCGGCGGGTACGTCGTCTCGCGCCAGGGGCTGCGGTTCTGGCTGTGGCCGATGGTGATCATCATGCACGCGCCCGACGCGATCTTCATCTGGCTCTCGCACGCGCAGCCGCAGAACTTCTTCCTGATCAATGTTGCCGTCGGCGTCGAGCAGTTTGGCTACGGCTTCGGCTTCACGGCCTACATGCTGTTCATGATCATGGTCGCCCAGGGCGAGCATAAGACGTCCCACTACGCCCTGTGCACCGGTTTCATGGCCCTGAGCATGATGATCCCGGGCATGTTCAGCGGCTGGCTGCAGGAAATCATCGGCTACCGGCACTTTTTCATCTGGGTGATGCTGGCGACGATCCCCGGCTTCATTGTCGCGGGCCTCGTAACGATCCCCCGTGACTTTGGCCGCAGGCGCACGGAGCCCGCGCCCGAGCCAGTCACCACCGCCGCCGCCACCGGCCTGGAGGACAAGTCCTCTTGAGCCGTGGCATGGTGTCGTAGCGTCCGGCCCCCGTGGCAGCCGTAGACGGGTGGCTTCGACAAGGCGTTTTCGTAGCGGCCGCCCCCCGTTGCGGCCGGAAAGGGTGGCACGCACGAGTCCGTGTCTGTGCGTGCATACAGAAGTGCCCTCCAGGGGCCAGGAGAAGTGATGTCGCGGCTCACAGCTTTTATCCCGGACAGCGGACAAGATTACACCCGCCGCACGGTGGAGCAGCTCCAGGGATCCGGCGCCGTCGATCGCGTGTATCTGCTCGCCGCGCAGACCGGCCTGCGCCCTATAGCGGGCTGCGAGACGATCCAGGTGCCCTCGCTCACGGGCAGCCGCACATTCCAGTTGATCGCGCAGAGGGCGTCCGCTCCGTACACGCTGCTGCTCCTCCACGACACCGCGATCGACCTGGGCCAGTTCGCACTGCAGCGTTTCCTGCAGGTCGCCGACGGCACCGGCGCCGGTCTCGTGTACGCCGACTACTGGGATCTGAAAGACGGCAAGCGTACGCCCCACCCCGTGATCGATCTCCAGCTCGGCGGTGTTCGCGACGACTTCAACTTCGGCTCACTGCTCTGTCTGAGCACCCATGCCCTGAAGAAGGCAGCCGAAGCCCATGCCCAGTCTGATCACACCTGGGCCGGGCTCTACGAGACGCGCCTGGCGATCTCGCGGCATCACCCCGTCCTGCGCATCGCCGAGTTCCTCTACAGCAAGATCGAAACGGACGTCCGCAAATCCGGCGAGAAGCAGTTCGACTACGTGGACCCGCGCAATCGCGCCGTACAGATCGAGATGGAGAAGGCCGCCACGGAGCACCTGAGGAAGATCGGCGCCTACCTCGAGCCGAATTTCAAATCGATCGACCTCGCGTCCGGAAAGTTCGAACTCGAAGCGTCCGTGATTATTCCTGTCCGCAATCGCGAGAAAACGGTGGGCGATGCGGTGAATTCGGTCCTGCGGCAGAAGGCCGGATTCACCTTCAACGTGATCGTCATCGACAACCACTCGACGGACGGCACGACGGACCTCCTGCACGCGCTCGCCGCCAGGGATCCCCGTGTGATCCACGTGATCCCGCAGCGCGACGACCTCGGCATCGGGGGCTGCTGGAACGAGGGCGTCCACCACCCGAAATGCGGGCGCTTCGCCGTCCAGCTCGACAGCGACGACCTGTACAAGGACGAGACGACGCTGCAGAGAGTGGTCGATGTCTTTCACCGGGAAAAATGCGCCATGGTCATCGGCTCGTACCAGATGACCAACTTCAAGCTCGAAGAGATTCCCCCCGGCATCATCGACCACAGAGAGTGGACGCCCGAGAACGGCCGCAACAACGCTCTCCGTATCAACGGCCTCGGCGCCCCGCGGTGCTTCTACACGCCGCTCCTCCGCCAGATCAACCTGCCGAACTGCAGCTACGGCGAAGACTACGCGGTGGCCCTGCGGATTTCGCGCGAGTACCAGATCGGCCGCATCTACGAGCCGATCTACGTCTGCCGGCGCTGGGAGGGCAACAGCGACGCCGATCTCGATATCACCAGGCAGAACACGTACAACACGTACAAGGATCGCGTCCGCACGATCGAAGTCATGGCCCGCCAGAAGCTGAACGCGGGCTGAGCACCGCTGGCAGTGACGGCCGCAGTAGTTCGGGCAGCGCACAGGTCCGTTTCTGGGCGCGCAGCTTGCCAGCCGATCGACACACGGGAGTTGGCCTATGCACCGCCGCGAGGTTCCCCATCACGAACTCGAACCCCACCTCGAGGGCACGGATCTCGCCGCCCGCGCTCGGGCCCTGTTGACGGCACAGAAAAAGACCTGGGAGCTCCTCCGCAACGGCTATGCGAGCCTGAAATCCGTCCAGACGCGCGAGTACACCCTCGACGGCTGCAGTATCGTCCTGCAGTACAATCCCGGCCGGATCCGCTCCTCCGGCGCGAAAGTCGACGCGAAATCCATCGCCGAGCGTCCCTGCTTCCTCTGCCACGCCAACCTTCCCCCCGAGCAGCTCGGAATCGCATACGAGAACGACTACATCCTCCTCTGCAATCCGTACCCGATCTTCCACGAGCACTTCACGATCCCGCACCGCGAACACCGCCCGCAGCGGATCGAGCCCGCTTTCGGCGCGATGCTTCGCCTCAGCCGCGATCTGGGGCGCCTTTACACCGTCTTCTACAACGGCCCGAAGTGCGGCGCCTCGGCCCCCGACCACATGCATTTCCAGGCAGGCGAAAAGAAGTTCATGCCCCTCAGCCGCGAATATGCCCGCCTCAAGGCGCACGGCGCGACAATCCTGGCCGACCGCCCCGATCTGAAAGCCTGGGCCTTTGACGGCCACCGCACGATGATTTCGATCGAATCACCGGACGAGGCGACCCTGGCCGCCGCGTTCGACCGCTTTTGCAAGGCCTTTCATGAGGTCGCCCCTGGGCATGACGAGCCGATGATGAACGTCCTGGCCGATTACGACCATGGGGCCTGGCGCGTGATCATTTTTCCCCGCTCCAGGCACCGGCCCTCGTTCTACTTCGCGGAAGACAGCGAAAAGATGCTTCTCAGCCCGGCCTCGGTCGACATCGCCGGCGTCTGCGTCACCCCCGTCGAGCGCGACTTCACCAAGGTGACGACCGCCCACCTCGCCCAGATGTTCGACGAGGTCTGCCTCCGCGGCCAACCGTTCCACCGCCTGACCGAACGCCTTCGGCACGAGCTTCCGAGGCCGTGACCCAGGCGCTTCGTTGTTGAAGATCCGCCGGAGCGGTCAAAACCGTTCCACGGCGACCGCTACAATTCGCTGGTACTGACCCGGCGCACTCCTGCCGCTGCCTTTCGTGTGTGCGACGGTCCGTCTATAATGCAGGGAAGAATCCGCATTGCGTCGAGGTCACCATGACCGGCGGTACAGTGATCGTGAAGGGCGTCGTCCGGGGCAGGACGGTCGAACTGGAGCACGAATCGGGCTTGCCGGAGGGGCAGCTCGTATCTGTCGTCCTCCGCCCGGCGCTGCCACCCGGAGAAGGCCTTCGCCGGGCGTTCGGCGCTTGGTCATCTGACGCACAGGCGCTGGATGAATTCGTTCTCCACATCTATCGTGACCGCGAAGACCATCGTCCGGACGTCGCTCCGTGAGCCGGCGACACTTTGAGATAGTTCCCGGGCTACGTATCGAAGACTGGCTGCAGGCATAGAGCGAGACCGGGCAACTTGCGGCGATAAACGTTCGGAATTCAGATCGAGCCCCGCCCTCCGGACGGGAGTCAGGATTGCCGCTTCTGACCGGATGCGCCGGCTCAGAGCGGACCCCGATGTCCGGGTGACTCGGCGGGCGCCTGTCAGCGGCCCCACGGACAATCTCCAAAGAACGGAGCAGTCCACTCCTACCCCTTGCCTGAAATCCTCCCGCCGCTCACCGTAACACCTGCCAGTCCAGCGTCGTCCAACGGCCAGGAGCACTTGCCGTGGATAGAGACACCCAGTTCAAGGCAGTGATCGAGGCCAACCGGGACCGGATTTATCGCATCGCCTGCTGCTACGTCCGCGACGACAACGATCGCCAGGACATCTGCCAGGAGGTGACGGTCCGCATCTGGCGCAGCCTCGCCACCTTTCAGGGTCGCTGCGGCCTGGCCACCTGGGTGTACCGGGTGACGGTCAACACCTGCCTCGATCACCTGCGGGCAGAGCATCGCCGGCGGCGAATCGTGCAGGAGGACCTCTCCGGCCTCGCCGTCGCCGCACGCGAGCCGGATTCCGCCCTTGAGGAGGACGTCCGGCGTCTCCACGACTGCATTCGCCGGCTGCCGCCCCTCGAGAAGACGCTGATATCCCTCCACCTGGAAGACGTCAGCACTCATGACATGTCGGAAATCCTCGGCATCTCCGAGGTCAACGTGCGGGTCAAGTTGCACCGCACCAGGCAGAAGCTGAAACGATTGTGGGAGCAGAACGAAAATGGACTTCGACGCGATCAAGAGCCGGGCCCAGCAGGTCAAGGCGCCGCCCGTCGGTCCGCCCGCCCTGGGTGAAAGGCCGGCCTCGGTCGACGGACTCGTCGCCCAGCTCCGCGCCGCCGACGAGCGCCAGCGCGGCGGCCTGCGCAAGGCACTGCCGCTCTACCTCATTGCGACTGTCTGCTGGGTCTTGTTCTTCGCGGCCATGAGCTGGCTGCCCGGCAGAACGCAGTCCGTCGCCCGCCCGTTGTTCTGGGGATCGCTCGCCGGCGTGTATGTCCTCGTCACCGCCGGCGTGTTATGGCGGCTGCGGCGTCTGGGGGAAATCGACTACGCCGCATCCACGCGAGAGTTCCTCGCCAGGGCTGAACGCCGGTATCGGTTCATGGGTTTGTGGGGACACATAACGGGCACCGTCGGCTGCCTGCTCCTGGGTGCTGCGGCCGGACCTTACGTCGTCAATCTCATGCTGTCGCGCTATGTCGGACCGCAGCACCGCGCGACTGTGATCACCTGGTACTGCATTCTCTACGCTGCCGTGTGCGTCATGGGATTCGTATTCACGTACATGGACTGGAGGCGGGACAGGAAACCACTCTGGCACGCGACCAGGCAGATGCTGGCCGAACTCGACGCAGAGGAGCAGACCGCCACAGACGCGGACACTGACAAGACGCCCCCGTAACGGACAGGCCACCAGCAGTCCCCACGTCGAGAGTCGCTCACCGCCGCTTCCATCCGCGCAGCGCAAACGGCCCCCGACGCGGGATTCGCATCGGGGACCGCTGCATGTCCGTCAGAGGCTCCGCCCGATCAGCGCCGGACAGCCCTGCGCCGGATCGAGAGAAGTCCGATCCCCGCCATCAGCGCGACTGCCATCGTCGGCTCCGGCAGAAACGCCCGGATCTCGCCTCCGCCGAAGTTGCTTGTGTGGATGTTGAAGTACGCCCGGCCCGCCGCCATGTACCCTGCGAGCGCGGCTTCGGCGCTGAGCGGCGTCCCGCCATTGTTGTTAATGAACGTGGCGTTGTACGTTGAGGCCAGGCTGGTGTCGAACGTCATGTCGTATGTTCCCGCCGTGACGCCCAGCGGAAAACCAGCGATCGTCGGAGGCTGAACCACGACCCCGGCGGTCCCCGTGAACGGCGACGCCGTCGGAGCATGAATGTGGGCGTTGGTGGTCACCGAACTCAGCCCGGAGAAGTTCACCTGAACCCGCAGCGTGTGAGCGACCGGATCCAGCGTCACGACCGCCGTACCCGTCCCCGTAGCGCCCACCGCCTCCGGGCCCAACGTTCCGCTGAAGACCTGCCCGAGGCTCACGCCCCCTGTCGATAGTGCAACAACCAAACCGAGACCGGTGCACATGGGAATACGCATCGTTCTCCTCCCGCATGTAAGAGATGTCGTTTCCGGCCGCCACGAGGAGGATAATCAGGGGCCGCCCAGAAAAGCAAGTGGAAATTCAGGCGGTGCCGAACTGCCCCGAATTGCATGTGTCTCGATTGCGGGACACCAGACAGAGTGGGGATGCGGGGATCGCCAACCGCGAGCGGTCGGTCGCGTGTCGTAAACCGCCACCTGTCAGTAAAGCCAATACTTCTTCGCCTTCGCCCGGAAGGCGGCGACGTCCTTGTCCAGGAAGCTCTTCACGTCATCGTACTTCATGCGCTTCGTGAACAGCTCGCGCACCTTTGCACCGCCGCACACCTTGTCAAACATGTCCAGGCGCGAAGGCTTGCACAACTGGAACGGGTCTTTGTCGGGGTAGAGCTGGTTGTGTACATCCATCACGATGAACTGCAGTGCCGTCAGGTTGGCTTCGCGCGGATCCGTGATATGGATCTGCACGCCGCGCATCTCCTTGTCCTTGTGCGTGAAGTAGTACGGCTTGAACACCAGCGGCCGGAAGAGCACGCCCGGCAATCCGAGTTCGTTCAGTCGATCGGCGAAGAGCTTCTGCTCGATCCAGGGCGCCGCCACGACCTTGAACGGCACGGTGTAGCCGACCCCCTCCGAGAGCACGCCGAGTTCACCCATGATCCCGGTCGCCACGTAGTACATCGCCGAATCGTCCTCCGGCTGGTGCGGCGACGCCATCACCCACGGCAGTCCCGTGTCGGCCCAGACCATGTCACGCCTCCAGCCCTTCATCGGAACAACCGTGAGCTTGCACCGCGCTTTCCCTTCAAGAAGCCCCTCCTCGTTGGCCATCCGCGCGAGTTCACCGCAGGTCAGCCCGTACACGTACGGCACCGCGTAGTAGTTCACCGACGTCTGGAACGGCTTCTCGTTGATGTTGCCTTCGATCCGGTTTCCGCCCAGCGGGTTTGGGCGGTCAAGCACGACGAACTCGACCTTGTGCTCGGCCGCCGCCGCCATCGCCCGCCCCATGGTCGCAATGTACGTGTACGAGCGGCAGCCGTTGTCCTGCAGGTCATAGACGAGCACGTCGATGCCTTTGAGCATCTCCGAGGTCGGCTTCTGCGTCTTCCCGTACAGCGAGTAGATGGGCACGCCGGTTTCCGGGTCCGTCGAATCGCTGATCTTCTCGCCCGCGAACACGTCGCCGCGGATCCCGTGTTCGGGGCCGAACAGCGCAACCAGCTTCACGCCGGGTGCCCGGTGCAGGATGTCGATCGTCGACACCATGCGCGCATCGACCCCGGTCGGATTGGTGATCAGCCCGACCCGCTTGCCGCGGAGGACATCAAACTGCTGCTGCTTGAGTATCTCGATACCGGTCTGCACGCGCGGGGTCTGGGCGGCCGCGAGGGGCGCGCCCATCAGAACGGCTGCCATCCAGCGAAAGCTCTTCATCGATGTTGCTCCTGGTCTGTTCGTCACTTCCACTGCTCCAGCGGGATCATCCGGACGCTCCCCGCCGGCGCGCCGCCTCTCGCGGGCACGATCCGCATCGCCAACGTGACGCCCGGCCCCGTCCGGAATCGAAAGGCCAGTCGCCGGGTGTCTCGCAGGGGTTTTTGCGGCGGATCCAGCTGGACGTCCCGCACACTCCATTCGCCCTCCGCGGGCCCCACCGCCTCGATCCGGAGCTGCCTGGGTCCGCGCGTGAGCGTCGCCGCCTGCCTGTCGATCCGTATATCAGCCTGCGTATGCAGGACCCACTCCGCATCGTGCGTCGCATCCGACCGGATCTCGTCCTGCACGAGGACTTCTCGTCCGTCGATCAGCGCGATGCCGCGCCGCACAGACTGGGCGACGCCTTTGTAGGCGCCCGTCAGGTCCGCCACTGCGAACGAGCGATCCGGCCTGCCCCCGAACGCAACGATCGGCGCCTTGGCCGCCGTTTCCTGGTTTTTGCCGTCGATCACGAGCGTGTTGTGCCCTTCGGTCCGCAGCCGGTAGTACGTCCATCGCTTGTTGCCGAAGTAGCCCGGCATGTTGTACTCGTCGGCGCCAAGGTCGACCGCCCACCGCTCCCCCACCGCATCCAGCACGAACGTACCGAGATCCAGGTGGCTGTGATTCGCGCGGTTGTCCCCGCCCTTGAACCCGACGAAGAGCGCATCCGGGTCGTCCCAGCTGCTCCGCATGAACACGACATCGATATTCCGGAACCACGCACTCCGCGGCAGTGCAAATCCATCCGTGTCGGACCCGCGCGGGTCAAACCACCACAGGTCGAGCGCGTCGCTGCCGCGCATGATCCGCCGCTGGTGCCAGGCATACACCGGACGGTCGAAAACCCGGGCAAAGTAGAACATTTCGGCGGCCCCGCCCGCACCTGCGCCTGCATCCGCGTAGTTGAAGGTCAGGCGGGTCGGCCCGATCGAATGCATCCGGAACAGCCCCGTCTCCGCCATCCCCGGCATGCCCGAAAGGCCGAAGTCCGTCCCCAGTGCCGTCTGCAGCGCCGCCAGCAGGTACGCCGTGTACGACATCGCGTAATGCCAATAGCCGGGCCCCTCAGCCCAGCCGCCATCGGGGTCGAGTTCGCGCAGTGGAATCCGCATCGACTCCACCGCCCGAGAGAGAATCCAGCTGGCCAGTTCCGGCTCTTCATCGGCGACCGCCAGTGCTCCGATGCCGATGCCCCCGTTGCACACCTGGCTCCAGTTGTGCCGCGCCTTGTGCCAGCCGCTCGGACGCAGATACACCTTCCGGGCCGGCTCGAGCCCCTTCTCGACGATGGCCCTGCGGATCGTCTTGCGGCTCTCCGGCGACAGCGCGTCGTACAGCCAGTCATAGCCGATCGCCAGCGCGTGCGTCATCTCGGCGGTGTCGAGAAAGTGCGAGGGGTTCCAGTCGGAGAAGCCGGCCGCCGTGAGCATCTCTTTCTCTGCCCGGCGGGCGAATCGCTCGTCCCTGTCCAGTCGGTAGACGGTGGACAACGTGTACACGCGCGTGAGGCACAGCCGGCTCTGCGCCAGAAGCCGCGGCCCGACGATCTTGTACTCGACGGGTGCGGCCTCCAGGATCTTCTCCGCCTCGCGCCGCAGCCCCTCGAGCAGCTTCCGAAGCTCCGGCTGCTCCGCCATCAGGCGCCGCGTCCGGTCGACATGCTCCGGGAGCACGAGCAGGCGCGGGTGCGTGGGCCGCAGCCGAGACAGGGCCGCGCTCACCTCCTCGCCCTGGCTTGACGCCGCGCTGGCCAGTCCGCAAGACACCAGCAGGATGAGGGCAACGCACGCACGAATCCACGTCATGATGTCCATCTCCGCTCGTTTCGGACAAGTGCACGAGCCCCGCTCGGCGTTCGCGGGTTTTAACCGCTGCGGTGCATTGACGCAACGCGAGTTCACCCCGGATCCCACCACGCGCGACGGCAACGCGGCGGGGGCGCCTGCAGCGTCTCGCCTCCCCCGGCAAGTCAAGTATTGACCATGGCCCTTCCACCCGATACCTTGTTTTGCAAGGTACATGGCGAACCGCACATGCCTCCAGACGTAGACAGCTTTGAGAACTGGACCGTACAGGTCCGCAAGGGCATCCTCGAGTACTGCGTCATCGCCGCGCTCGCGGATTGCGAACGCTACGGTTACGACCTGGCGAAAGCCCTGACCGCGGTACCGGGACTGGGCGTCACCGAGGGGACGCTGTATCCCCTGCTTTCACGCCTGCGTCTGCAGGGACTTGTCACAACGCGTTTCGAGGAGTCCTCCGCCGGACCCGTTCGCAAGTACTACAGCCTGACCCCGTTGGGGAAGCGAACTGCACGACTGATGCACGCGTACGTTGAATCATTGCTCAAGGGCATCATGGAACTCAGGCGGAAGTGAGGTGACCGGTGACCGAGTGGACGCCGTCCGCGCGCGAGGAACTGGACCGCTACATGGACGGGTTGAGCGTCGAGATCGCTTCCTGCGGAGCCGACCCGGCCGAGGTCCGCGAGGACATCGCCCGACACATCGCAGAGGAGGCCGCAGCCGGCTCGGTCCGCGTTCTCACCGGCGAGGAGGTCTCACGAATCCTGCGGAAGATGGGCCCGCCGGATCCACTCCTGAGGCCCGGCGATCGTCACACCCCCGTTCAGCCCGGCCCGCCAGCCGCCTGGTCGCGATGGAGCTGGCTCAGCCCCACCGCGATCGTCTTGTTCGGCATCCTGCTTCCAGCCGTGACGCTCGGCATCGAACTCACCACGTCGATGTGCGCGGACACCTTCTTCGATCCCATTCCGACGCTTTGGCATGTATTCCTCGTTGCGGCCGTTCCTGTCGTCAACCTGGTGGCGCTGGTGGCCTCTGGCAACTCACCGGCGCGACCGTGGGGCTGGCTGCAGTTCCTCAACGGCCTCGTCATCGCCGTAGCACTCGTCTACACCTTCCTGTTTCTGCCGCTCGTCCCTATGGCTCTGGTCGCCGTTGTTTTGGCCGGACTGGGGCTCCTGCCGCTGGCGCCTGTCCTCTCGCTCTTTGCGGCCATCGGTTGTCGCCGCCGTCTCCGGCGTTACTCGCCGGAAACGGGACGCGTCGAGCGCGGGTACTTCCTGTCCGGTGTGGTGTGCGCGATCGTGCTCCTCGCGGCGATCGAAGCCCGCTCGACCTTCACGCACGTCGGACTGCAGATGGCTGCCTCCGATACCCCGGCGACGCGACTGCGGGGGATCCGCTGGCTGCGCTCCTACGGTGACAGCGATCTGATGCTTCGCCTGTGTTACCAGAACGCCCGCAGCGCCGCGGATCTGGTGGGCCTGCTCGTATCGTTCAATGGCACCGTGACCACCACGGAGGCCCGTGAGATCTACTACCGTGTGACCGGCACTCCGTTCAACGCCGTCCCCCCGCCGGAGTTCCGCCGGCTCTCCTTCCTGGAGGTCGAACCGTGGGATGCCGATCAGGCGGGCGCTGAAGTCGGCGAGGCTTCTCGACATCTGACCCTGAGAAGCTCTCGCATCGACGGCTCGCTCGATGCCCAGGCCGCGCTCGGTTACCTCGAATGGACCATGGTCTTTCACAATGCTTCCTCCGGGCAGCGCGAGGCGCGCGCCCAGATCGCTCTTCCACCCGGTGGCGTCGTGTCCCGTCTGACCCTTTGGGTCAACGGCGAGGAGCGTGAGGCAGCCTTTGCCGCCCGATCGCAGGCGCGTGAGGCCTACACCAAGGTCGTCCGAAGGCGGCAGGACCCGGTGCTCGTGACGACGAGCGGGCGCAACCGCGTGCTCGTGCAGTGCTTCCCTGTTCCGGCACAGGGCGACATGAAGATCCGGATCGGCATCACCACGCCGCTGCAGATCGACGACCCCGCGGCGGCTACCCTGCGACTGCCGCGCCTCATCGAGCGGAATTTCGGCTGCCCGGCCGCACTCGAGCATGCCGTCTGGCTCGAGGCGAAGGCGCCCTTCGGTACCCCTGCGGGCGGTCTCGCAGCGGAGCAGGCCGGCGAAGCACTGCACGCCGTGCGGGGGTCGCTCTCCACTGCCGATCTCGGCGGCAGCGCCGGCGTGGTCACCCTGCGGCGCGACAAGGCCCTCGAGTCGTGGACCCGCGATCCGATCGACCCCGCCTTCACTGTCCGCCAGCAACTCGGCAGGCAGGTCGTGCAGGTCCCCCGGCGTGTCGTGCTGGTCGTCGATGCCTCCCTACGCATGCAGCGCGTTCTTCCGCAGATTGCCGAAGCGCTCACCGCTCTGCCGCCGGGTATTCAGCTTGGCGTTGTCATCGCGTCGGATCAGGCCGAAACGCTCGTGCCGCCGGCAGGCGAGTCACATACGCCCTATGTCATTGCCGCGGACCGCCTCAAGGCCGTCCGCTGTGCCGGAGGTGCCGACAACGCTCCGGCACTGGCCAGAGCGTGGGAGCTGGCCGCCGGCGCGCCGCAGAGCGTGATCGTCTGGGTCTACGGCCCCCAGCCGGCATCCGTCGGGCGCGCCGAGGACATCGCGCAGCGCTGGGAACGCCGGCCCGACGGGCCACGCCTGATCGCTCTGTCGGCTGTCAGCGGCCCCAACAGCATCCTCACCGAACTTGAGCGGGTGACCCTGGTGGAGGAAGTGCCCTCTACAGGCGACACGGGCAAGGCTCTGCGCCGACTTTTCGCCGAATGGTCAGGCACGGCGGAGCGCTGGTCCGCCACGAGGCTGCGCGTCTCCACGGAGGCCTTCTCGCCGGAAGCCGGCGCCACGGAGACCTCGTCCCATCTTGCCCGACTTTGGGCGCAGGACGAGGTGATGCGTCTCCTGGCGGATCGGAAAACCGATCCCGCTGCCCGCGTGGCCCTTGCCGCGAGCTACCAGCTCGTGACCCCGGTCAGCGGCGCCGTCGTCCTCGAAACAGCGCAGCAGTACAACGAGGCCGGCTTGCGCCCCGTGCCGCCGGGCTCCGTGCCCACCATCCCGGAGCCGGAAACCTGGGCACTGATCATCATCGTGGTCCTGCTGTTCTGCGCAGTCCTCCGGCAAAGGAGACAGACGTGCCGCCGGTTCGCCTGACCCTTCTGCTCGCCGCGCAGTGCCTCGCCTTCTGGCCGGTCGGAAGGTGGTACGTCGCGCGAACGTTGGACGGCTCCGATGAGCCATGGGGCATCCTCGCACTCGCGGCAGCGCTGGTCTTCATCGTGCGCGATGCGCGAGTCAACTGCGGGCGCGGTTCGCTCCTGATGCCGGCAATGCTCACGCTGTTCTATGCCTGCACATACCCGCTCACACCGCCGCTGGTTCGTGCGATGATTGCGGTCACCGCGGTCGCTGCTTCGGTCCGCGCGTTGTGCGGACGCAACATCCATCCCGGCTCCTGGGGGCTGATGCTTCTGTCGCTTCCGGTGATGGCATCGCTGCAGTTTTACGCCGGGTACCCCTTGCGCTGGGTGGTGGGGCATGGCATGGCCGCCCTGCTCCGTCTCGTCTGGATCACCGTGAGCGTGGAAGGGGCCTGTCTCGCCTGGGGCACGCGCTCTATCGCCGTGGATGCTCCATGCAGCGGAGTCCGCATGTTGTGGGCAGGTATGCTGCTCGCGCTTTGCCTCGCGTGCCTCTGTGGCCTGTCCCGACGGGGAACACTCGCTCTCGTCCTTCTCGCGCTGCCGATCGTCGTCGCCGGCAACATCCTTCGCGCGTCCGCGCTCTTTTTTCTCGAGGCCGGCTTTGTCAGTGCTCCGCCGTGGGTGCACCCCGGAATCGGCATCGTTACCTTCGCGCTCACCGGGCTGCTGATCATCCGGGCGCTTCCCCGCAGGCAGGAGGTGCGCGCATGCGCGACGTAGCGATCTATTCTGCGGCCTGTGCCATCGCGGCGGTCACCCCGCTGCTGACGCAAACCGGATCGAGTGCGCAGCCCGCGTCCCCTTCCGCCTGGCCGACCACTTTCGAGGACAGGCTTCTGCAGCCGTTAGCGCTGACCGGGCGCGAGCAGCGCATGACTGAGGGTTTCCCCGGACACGTTGCCCGCTTCACCGACGGGCACCGCGAGATCATCATTCGCCACGTTCTGCAGCCCACGCGCCGACTTCACCCGGCCAGCGACTGCTTCCGCGCCGGCGGCTACATCGTGAAGCCGCTGCCTCTGTGGCGTGATGCCGAGGACCGCGCCTGGGGGCAGTTCGAGGCGATCCGCGCCGGGGAGCGGCTGATCGTGCGGGAGCTGGTCTACGACGAGACCGGAACCTGCTGGTCCGACGCGTCGGCCTGGTTCTGGTCATCCACGCTGAGGCGCTCGACCGGCCCCTGGTGGGCGATCACGGTCTGCACACGTGAGTGACGCCCGCGCAACCCACGCTTGCGGGCATGCGGCAGGACGCGTACTTTCACGCCCATGTGGATCCACCTTCTGATCGGCCTTCAAGCGG
>CAZJTF010000048.1:0-25652 GCA_964548565.1 uncultured Planctomycetales bacterium
GACAGGAGAGGACCGCTGCGGTGATCATGGGATCGCCGCCGGGAACCCCGGCCGGGGAGAGTGACTTCAACCTCCGATAAAGCCTCTCCAATTCCGAGATGGCCCGTCGGATTGAATCCATACTTCCTTCCTCACGCCGCAGCGCCCGAAATCGACTTCTAAACTAAAGCAATCCGCATGCCAGAGCCAGGCATCTTTTTTGTGGCCCTCGGAAGACACGTCGCCACTGCTTTTCCCGTAGATTGCACGAGATCCTGCACCGGGTGGTTGAAAACAACCGATGGTGGAAAAGTTGACGGCGACTTCGCCGGCGTTTGGTTGCGGTCAGGTGGGTGCGGAGGGCAGGAAGCGGCTCGGGCCTGTTCTTGGCGTCACACTGCGGTGGCCGATTCCCGACTAATCCGAGCAACCAGGTTTGGGCGGGCGGCCCTGGCCGCTGAAGCAGCGCTGGAGGATGCCAAAATCGTCCGGGTCGGCGTCCTGGTCTCCATCGAGGTCTTTGGTCAGGCACTCCGGAGTCAGAGGCACATTCGCACCGGCGGCACACGCGGTGAACGCGTCCACGTCGGCGCCGTCCACGTCGAAATCGGCGTCGAAATCCATGGGCAGCGTACCGAGAAGGGCGGCGTCGCTCACCGCAGCACCGCACGCGTTGGACACCGCGCACGAATAAACGGTCGCATCCGCCTGGCCGACGTTCGTGATCGTGAGAGTGGAGGTGTTCGTGCCCGAGAAGCTGCCGCCGCCCGGCGCGGGGCCGTCGGCGATGTTCTGCCCATTGCGCTTCCACTGATACGTCAGCGTGCCACGGCCGGCCGCGTAAACCCTGAACGTCGCCGTTGTACCCTGCGTCAAAGGCTGCGATTTAGGCTGCTGGTCGAATACCACGCGGTCCAGGTAGCGGTACTCATACAGCTCCAAGGGGGTCCGGTGGTCGACGTCACTTGTGTTGTTCATCAGCGCCACCATCGCCCGGCGCCTGGAGTCCCAGGTCATGTGGTAACAGGCGACGTCGGTGGGAGGCCCCGTCGGCGGCCCGCCCGGGAGCAGCAGCGTCCAATCGGGGTTGGTATCGTAGTACGTCTCCTGTTTCGGCCCGAATCGGTAGCCGAAGAACAACACGAGGCGTCCCCGCTGCGCGTCATGGGCCATCAGCGACTGGAACAGGTCCACGCTGGTGACCGAATCCTGAATCCAGACATTTCCATCCCAGCGCCAGGTCTGTCGAGGGCCGGATTCATTCTGGTAGTGAACGGTCTTGCCGCGCAACGGATCGAAGGCCATGGAGTTCCAATAGCCGCCGGGGAATCCGTTGCTGGCGACGCGCTGGCTCCAGGTGTTCGCCGCCGGATCGTATTCCCATGTCGAGCTGTTCAGCGCTTGTGACTGAATGGGCATGACGCCCACGACTCTCTTGCGGGCGCTGTCGTAGGCGAGCTTCAATCGAGGCGCGACCGATGTGACCCAGAATGGCGGGTTGTCCGGATCGGTGGCCGGCTTGCGGAGCGTCCAGGTCGTGCCGTCGAACTCCCACAGATCGGACTCAAACACATTCTGGGGCACGTGATTCCCGCCAAGGAGGTAAACGCGCTGGCGGTCGATGTCGTAGACCATGGCGTGCTTGAAACGACCGCCGGGGTTCTGGGGCGGCGTGCGTTTCACCCATTCCACGCCGTCGTATTCCCAGTGATCGGCGTACGTGGTGCCGGCGACGAGGCTGCCGCCGCCGTAGAACACGTGTACACCGCGGTTCGAGTCATACGTCAAGGCGGAGCCACTCCGGCTGGGCGGTTGAGCAATGTCGCTGCGCAGAGTCCAGTTGGGGGTCGGCAGCGTGAGCGTCGCGGCCGCACTGGCAATCGGCCCGCAATTGTCGGTCACGACGCAATCGTAGGTACCCTCATCGTCGTAAACGGCGCTGTTGACGGTGAGCGTCGGCGTGTTGACGCCGGTGATGCGGCCGTCATTTACCAGCGGTACGCCCTTGTAACGCCACTGGTAACTCAGCGGCCCCACGCCGTAGGCCAGCAAGGAAAAACTGGCGCTCCCGCAGGGCGCCACGGACTGGTTTTGCGGCTGATTGCGGATGAACACACCGACGGCGACGATCGCTTCGCGGCTGAGTGTCGTGCCGCACTGATTCGTCACACTGAGGCGGTAAACTCCCGAATCAGTGCGCTGCGCGCCAACGATGAGCACGTCATCGGTCGTCGTGGAAGTTGAGTAAAACCCTCCGTTACGGCTCCATAGGTGAGTGTTTGGAAAGTACGATTCAGTGGTGGGCAGCAGCACGACGTTGGAGCCGGGGCAGACGGCCACATCATTGGGTTCAGTCAACACAACGGGCGCCGGTGCGGGCGCAGGCCCGATTCCCAGCACCGAGGGGAACAGCGCCCGGTTGTTCTCCTGGATCTGATCCCCGAAGAACGGCAGCACGACCCCCAGCCAGTAGATGCTGTGCGGCAGGTAGGGAACGATTGCCGTGATCGGCACGACCAACTCTTGGTCCGCGTTGATTACGACGTTGCTGGCCGAGCCGAACTCCGTATCGCCGGCATCGATGGTGGTGTCCGTGGAGATGCGGCAGTTGACCAGCGGAATCGTGGTCTGGCTCATCCCCAGGTTCCGCAGCGTGACGTTGACGGTCATGCTGGTTCCGCTGCTGTGGCACTGGCCGCCCTCCACCAGGACGGACCTGACCATCACCTCGGCAGGAGGCGTATGCTCCTCGCGGCTGAACCAGACGTTCATCGGCTGGACGGTGGTGGCGTTGGGCATGGTGAAGCCGCTGGCGAGCCATGTGTTCGCATTCAGCGGGCCCAGACGAACGGTGAGATAGTCGCCCCAGCGGTTGCCGGAGGGTCCGGCGCCACCGGTGGCCACGGTGGCCGTGCTCATCTGCGTGAAATCCCAGCCGACGTACGAATCGACGATGTAAGCGGCCACGCTGGGATGATTGCTGGGGCCGCCGAACGCGAACGTCCCGCCGCGGGCGAAGCCGGCGTTGACGTGACATGAGGGATACAGAATCCCGTACTGCGTGTTGTAGACCGCCTCGGTGCCACGATAGGCGAGGTTGGCCTCTTCGAACTTGGACACGTCCACGTACGGGTACGGAAACCCCGGCGGGTTCTGACGCGAGCCGTACATGAAGCCGACCTCGCCGTCAGTGCGGTAACCGGCCAGAACGCGATTGTCGCAGAAGCCGGCCCAGTTCGTGCCGTCCGGACCGGTCGCCACCATGATCTGGCCGGCGCCCGTGTTCACCGGGTTGAACGCAACATGATCAACGTCGTCGAAGGTGGCGCTACTGGAGTTCTCACCGTATCGCCAGATCCGCAGTGTGTCGGTATCGACATGAATCCCCGCCCACATGATGTCGCTGCAGCCGCTGCACATGCGGGTGACATGGCCGGAGTTGATATAGCTGAACTGGACGGGCGTGCCGTTCTGGAGGTCGTCCAGGGACATCCTGACCATGACGCCGGCGCTGCTTGTGCCGGAGGTCAGCGGAAAAACACCCGTGGTGTAGTAGAGGCTGTTGTTGGTTGTCTGCAAGTCGGGAAAGTCGAGCCAATTCTGGTTCGTGAACCCGAAAGTGGTGGGATCGAAGTCGATCCAGCTCCAGTTGTTGTTGAGTAGATTCTGGCGCCCGACCGCCCACGCCAGGCGCTGCACATTCATGGCGGTTCGGTTGTTGGCGGCGTCGCGCGGCGTCGCATACTGAAGGAGCCAGATCATCAGGTCGCGGGACGGCTCATAATAGACCACCTGGTCGCAGCAGAAGCCCGAGGAGGAGCCCGGCGCCTCCAGCGTGCCGTCGGCCGGGAAGTTGTCGTATGGATCGATGAATGCCCAGGTCAGGCCCAGGTCCGGCGAAAGTCCTGCATACCAGTTGCCAGCCGCGAAAACGACATCCTGGTTCACCGCCAGCGACGGTTCGTTCGTCGTGCTGATTGCGGCAGAGCTGCCGGCCGGGATGGAGACGTTCACGTTGCTGGTTCGCCAGACGCGCAGATCGCCCGGCGCGGCCGGTGCCTGTGCCGCACTGCTGTCGGTCGCGAGCCCCCGGATCTGGACCTGACGACCGGGTTTGGGATAGCCGAAACGCGAGGGTCCTTTGGCCTCCGGCACGATGTACGGCGGCCGGTCGAGCCGCTCGCACTCCCCGGCGCAGATCGCGGCCCGGCGCGGCGGCGTCATCTCCGGCGGCTGCTTGAGCAGCGGCTGAGGCCCTGTCCGCTGCGGCTGCTTCCAGCCGATCTGAGCCTTGACGATGCCACGCCCGACGATGCTGCTCTCGGCCGCCTCCGCGGTCGCCGAGCTCAAGCCGCAAGTCCACAGTGCCATCCACCAGACACTGACTCCGGACACACAGACCGCGCCCATACTCCCGCGGAAACACCGCGCACCGCGCCCGTTGACGCTCCAACGATTGGGGAACATGCCTGTACCCTCTCCCTGCGGCGTGTCGAAGCGCGAGCACCTTCACGGCTCACTGCGCGCGAACTCCACGCTGCGGATCGTCCGTGCGTGTGCCGGATGCGAACGAGAACATGGCCCCGCTCCAGTCCACAGGGGGTGACTCGGCACCAATGTTCGGAACTCTCGGAGGTCTCGGCATTCGGCCCGACGAATGCCGAGGGATGACTGAGATCGGTTAAACAGATCCTATCCGAAAAGCCGCACCATTCTCAAGCGAAATCGCGTCAGCCATCCGGTTAACCGAAGAAATCCGGGTTAAAGTGTCCGTCCATTAGCGCCGTGAGCGACAGGTTCGCGAGGCGAAACCCGATGTTGCTGAGCTGGTCCGAGGAGTGGCACTCGATGGGCTGCGTTCACGCAGCAATCGAGTCACTCCCGCGATATGCGCCCCGGCTGCGCAGACCGCGGCCGTCCATCAGCGGTATCGCTTCGTTAAACTCCCATACGTCGCCGCCGTGGTCGAACGTGCCGCAGGGCTGGCGCTGTTCTCGTGCGCCCCGACCTGCGAGCGGTAGCAGGGCGCGCCGATGGTGTCAACGTTTGGATAACTGGAATACGTCGCGTGGTGGCCCGTACCCCGGTCCGGCAGATCGTCGGGCGAGATGCTGCTGCAAACCGCTGGCGTGGTGGGGGGCGGGAACTGGGTACGCGGCGTATTTGCGGGAGCGGAAGTGAGCCGCAGAGACGGAGTGAAAGAACCCGCCGGGCACCGCCGTGCTTCCTTACCAGAGGCGCAGCATCAGCCCGGCTCTCCACCTGTGAACCCTCCGGGTCTCGATCGCCCCTGACATATCTCGCCCGCGCGCTCCATCCGCCAGCCGCCTCGTTTGGGGCAGGCGCTGTTTCCGCGCCGGGACGTCTTTGTCAATTCCATACGACGGAGCGGCCCTCGCGAGCCGTGCGCCCGCCGCGCCGCGGCTCCTGTCGAACTGGCGATGAATCAGGTATTTTCAAGCGAGCATTCACGATCCCACACCTCGAAACGGGAGGACCTCTGATGAGTGAAACGAGCAGGCGCGAATTCCTGGGAGCGGCCGCCGCGGCGGCGATCGTGTCCACGGGTCCGGGCGTCCGCCGCGCCGCGGCCCAGGCGAAGACGGGGGCGAACGATGCCATCACGCTGGGGCTGATCGGCTGCGGGGCTCGTGGAAGCGTCGTCATGAAATACTTCATGGGGCTGCCGGGGGTGCGCTTCGCAGCGGTGTGTGACGTGCACTCGGGGCGGCTCGCGGCCGGGCGTGCCGCGGCCGGCGGAGAGCCGGTGCAGGCGTACCCGGACTTCCGCCGCGTGATCGACCGCAAGGACATCGACGCCGTCGTCGTGGCTACGCAGGCGCACTGGCACGCGCTGCCGATTATCGCCGCCTGCCAGGCGGGCAAGGATGTATACTGCGAGAAGCCGCTGGGCAATTCCATCGGCGAGGGCCGCTACGCGATCCAGGCCGCGCGGAAGTACAACCGCATCGTTCAGATCGGCACCCAGCAGCGGAGCCTTCCTCATTACCGCAAGGCCGCCGAGATCGTGCGCTCGGGAGAGTTGGGCGAGATCTCCGAGGTGGAGGTGTGGGATTACGAAAACTGGTCACCCGGGCGCGGCTTCCCCGAGGACTGCGATCCGCCAAAGGAGCTCGACTGGGAGTTCTACGTCGGCCCGGCGCCCGCGCGCCGGTACAACCCCAATTGCTTCTATGGCCACGGTTACGACTGGTTCCGCTTTTCGGGGGCGGGGCACCAGGTCGCGTGGGGTGTTCATCACTTCGACATCGTGAACTGGGCGATGGGCGCGGACTGGCCGGTGGCGGTCAGTGCGGCGGGGGGCAATTTCGCGTTTCAGGACAACCGCGAGTGGCCCAATACGTTTTCGGCGTTGGCGGAGTACGGCCCGTGCCCGGCGGCCAGCAAAGGCTTCGTGCTGCAGTACACGATGCGGGTCGGCTGCCGCCGCGAGACGCGCTCGCATGGAAAGTGCTTCTACGGAACGAAGGCGTCGATGGTGCTGGATCGCCACGGGTACACGATTGTGCCCGAGGGGCGCAAGACGCGGCCGGAACTCAAGGAAGGGCCCTGGATCGCGCCCGAGCAGCACACGTACGCGACGGGCGAGGAGGCGCTGCACTGCCAGGACCTCCTCGACAGCATGCGGACGCGCCGCCTTCCCGCTGCCGACGTGGAGCAGGGGCATCACTCGAGCAATGTGGGCCACCTGATGAACATTGCGTGGGAGGTGGGCAGGCGCATCCGCTGGGACGGCCGGAAGGAACAGGCCATCGACGACACGCAGGCGAACGGACTCGTCACCAAACCCTACCGGGCTCCCTGGAAGTTGGAGGTGTGAAGCTTACATCCCCGCGACGGGTTGATCGCCGTCGGAGTGATCACGCGGCGCCACCGTAGGTGCGTTCGAGAAGGGTGATGAGCTCACTGTACCTGGGAGCCTGGAGTTTGCCCTGGTTCTGATTGCGCTTCAGGACCATGGCTTCGTATCGGACTCCGCCGCTCTCCGCGCATTCGTACTGCCAGATCAGCGCGCTGATCGTCACGTCGCTACTGGCGAACCAGGTATTGATGAAGGTCATCGTCTCGTTTGACCGCGACATGGGCGTGCGTGCCTCCCGGGACGTGGGGTTCACCCTGGGATTCGAAGTCTCGGGACGCGTGGCGACGGCAGCCACGGGATTCGCAATCAGGACGCTTCCGGCGGGCGCCGCATCCGCGCGAGGAAGCAGGCTCTGCAAGCCAGGCCGACGTCGCGGCGACGGGCACTGCTCCGCCTGGCCGGGGGGGGGCATTTGCGGTTGCTGTTCCGGAAAGGCAGGCCCAGTCCCATCCATGTTCTGACCTCCGGGAGAGCGGCACGGGCCGGTCGGGGGTCCAAGTCGCGCGCGGTGTCACCCAGGATCGACGACCGCCAATGCTCCACCTACGCATACGGAAAACGAAGCCCGGGCACGTCAGAAACGCGGTGGGATTCACGATTTTTTGGTTCGTGCGGCGGGAGAGCGTCTGCTCTCGCGGGTAACGAAGCGCGCAACTGCCTTAAATGCAGAAACCTATAGCAATAGGGTGTGCCCCGTGCTGTGATCAGGGGAACGCCACACCCAGAGAAAACCGCAGCCGAGCCAGGCCGTTGGCCTCGTAGAACTCCACCCGAACGTGATGTGCTCCCTCCGCCAACTCGATGTCAGCCTGATCGGTGGTCTCCGCGTGCATCGTCCAGTTGGACAGCACCTGGCGCCCGTCGATCCAGACCCGCACGCCATCATCAGAGACGGTTTCGACGCGGTACCGCCCGGCCGACAGCTTGAGCGTTCCGGTGGCGATCAGACCGAAGCTCTCAGGCGGCAGCCCCGGGGCAGGACCGTCCATGTCCCAGTCGAAATCGAGGATTCGCGTGCGCTGCCGCACCACCTGCGAGCTCGTCGTGGAGGCGATCCACTGTGCTTCCGTCGGGCCGACCGTCTGGGCGCCATCGAAGACCGGCAGCGGGAAGAAGGCAACATCCCAGTCTGTGACCGGGCAGTGATAAGCCGGCGAGGCTCCGAGAACGTGCACGAGTGCCTCTCTGCGCAGGGGTTCCGACAGTGAATGGTCTTCGCGAATCCTGCCGGCGATCTGATGCCAATCCTGCGTCTGCCGCAGCAGGCTGGTCACGAGTTGTGTCGCCTCGGCCGCATGCGGGGGGATGGCCCGGCGTACCCCTGCCTGGACCGGGTACGGCAGCGCTGTCCGAATACCGATGATGCGATCTCCGCCGCCCGAGACCAGCGATGCACCATCGGGGCTGAAGGCCAGCGCATGAATCGGGCCCTCATGCTGGAGAAAGCTGAAGACTTCCGTCCCGGTCCGGGTGTCCCAGAGCCGCATGGCTCCGTCGGAGTCGCCGGTTGCAATCCGTTTTCCGTCCGAGCTGAAGCATACCGACAGGATGGCGTGGGGCTCACGGACTTCGCGGATGAGACGGCCGGTCTCCGCGTCCCACACGAGCAGCCGTCCGTGCTCTCCACCCGCCGCCACGAGCCGGCCGTCCGGGCTGAACGTCCCGCAGCAGCTGCGGCCGGTGAGCCCCGAAAACGTCCGGACAATGGTACCAGTTATAAAATCCCAAAGGTGGATTGTGCCATCTGTGGCGCCGGATAGAATCTGGTGCCCGTTACGCTTGCCTGTGACGAACACGACGGTGCCGGCGTGTCCATCCAGCGTCCGAAGGAACTCGCCCGTATGGGCATTCCAGACGCGCAGGGCAGGTCCCGACCCACCGGTTACAAGGTGCACGCCGTCTCCGGCGATCGCCAGGCAGGCAACAGGGCCCTGACCGGGGGCGATCTCCCGCTGCAGCATCGCGGTCCAGCCGTCCCAGACGCGAACCACTCCATCCTGGCCGCCGGTCACGAAGCAACGACCATCGTCTGCGAAGGCAGCAGTCAGTACCTCCTTTCGGTGTGCGGGGATCCGGCGGATCGGTGTACCGCCCTGGATGTCCAGCAGGAGCAAATCACTGCCGCCGATCAGGAGAACACGGCCGTCGGGGCTGAAGGCGAGGCACCTCACGGGAGAGTTCTGTTTCGGCAGGCGTTCACGGATCAGGATCGGCTGACCATCCCAGAGTTTCAGCAGGCCGTCGGCGCCTCCGGTGACGATCCGCTGCCCGTCCAGCACAAAAACGGCGGCCGTGATCCGGCCGGCATGCCCCTGCAACTCGCCCATGCGTGCCCGACCGTCCACACGCCAGACCGTCAATGTTCGTTCATCGCGACCGGTTGAAACCATCCGGCTGCTGTCCGCGCTGAACGCGAGCGAGCAGATCGAGTTTGCCTGGCTTCTGCGAGGTGTGCCGCACCGGGCCCACACGACCGTGTCGAACAGGTGGACGGTCCCGGTCAGGCTGGATGCCCCAAGCAGCTTGCCATCGGGGGTGAAGGCCGTCGCGCAGACGGGCTCGTCGTAGGTGTTGAGGGTCCGCGTGCCGGCAGCATCTCCGACCTTCCACAGGCTCAGCGAGCGGCCCGTGCCGCCGCCCGCCAGGTGCCGGCTGTCGCGCGAGAAGCTCAGGGAGTTAAACCGGCCGTCGAACCCGGCCAGCGTGGGGGCGGCCGCGAGCGTCTTTACGTTCCAGAGGCGGATCGAGCCGTCTTCGCAGCCGGCGGCGATCCACTGTCCGTCGGGACTGGTCCTGACCGAAACGACGCTGCCGGCTTTCGGATCGAGGAGGGCCACCTGCCTGCCCGTGCGGGAATCCCACAGCCGCACGCTCCCGTCGCCGGACGCGGAGGCGATCTGCTCGCCATCCGGGGTGAAGTCGAGGGCAGTCACCGGCGCCACATGGCCTGCCATCGTGAGCAACTGCTTTCCGTCGGACGCATCCCACATGCGGATGGCCTTGTCCGCTCCTCCGGATGCGACGCGCCGTCCGTCAGGGCTCACGGCCAGGGCGTTGACGCCACCTTCGTGGCCCGCCCAACTGGCGTAGCTGTCGTCGCTCTGAGCCTGGAGGAATCTCCACTCCCAGCCCCTCAGGTCGGTCGGCGTATCCCGCAGCCGCTTCTGAAGGCTGCTCAACTGCTTCGCGCGCAGGTCGAGACTGGCGAGATCCATCTCCTTTGCATGGACCACCTGGCGAAGGCGTTCCGCCTGCGCACGCGCCTCGTCACGAGCGCGTGTGGCCGAAACGGCCCCCCAGGCTGCGGCGAGGCCTCCGCACGTGACGGCCGCCAGCACCGCACACAGCGCCTTGTTACGCCGCACGAATTTGCGCAGGCGGTAGATCCGGCCGGGCGTCGATGCCAGAACCGGTTCGTGGCCGAGATAACGCTGAATATCGGCCGAGAGCTCTTCGACAGAGCCGTATCGGAAACGCGGCTCACGGCGGAGCGCGGTGAGCACGATGCTGTCGAGGTCACCCTTGAGCTCCCGGTGGAGCTTCTGCGGTCTGCGCCCGCTCGCCTGCGGTGCATCACCCGGCGCGGCACTGGCCTGCACGGATTGCAGAACCATCCTGCTGGGATGTGGTGGTTCCGTCGTGTGCAGCAGTCGCCCGGCCTCGCCACGGGTCAGCCCCGTCATCTCAAACGGGCGTCGACCGCTGAGAATTTCATAGAGGATGACGCCCATCGAGTAGACATCGCTCGCGGTGGTGACGGCTTCATCGCTGATCTGCTCCGGGCTGGCGTACTCCAGTGTCAGGCATCGGGTGTCCACCCGGGTCTGCTGGCCCGGTGACAGACCGGGGTCCATCAGCTTGGCGACGCCGAAATCCAGGAGCTTGGGTACGCCGTCGGAGGTGACGAAGATGTTGGCCGGCTTGAGATCGCGGTGAATGACGGCATTCTGATGGGCGAAGTGGACGGCGGAACACACCTGCTGAAACAATGCGAGCCGCGCGCGGGTATCCAGGCGGCGGTGGTCGCAATACTCGGTGATCGGCTCGCCCTCGACGTATTCCATCACGAAATACGGCCCGGATCCGCCGATACTGCCCGCATCATGGAACTGGGCAATGTTGGGATGGTTTAAGGAGGCGAGAACCTGCCGCTCGTGAGCAAAGCGACGAATGGTCTCCTCCGTATCGATGCCGCGCCGTATCAGCTTGAGGGCGACTGTGCGCCGGACCGGCTGCGTCTGCACGGCGAGGTAGACGTTACCCATGCCCCCCGCGCCGATGCGACGCCGGATCTCGTATGGTCCCACCCGGCGCCCGATATTCGGGTCCGGTTCTACCTCGGGGACGAGGGCCTGGAGCGTTTGCGTCAGTTGCAGCGACTCTGAGGAGTAGGCCCGGGCCAGAAGCGACTCGACTTCTGCACGCAGGTTCGCGTCCTCGCCGCAGGCCCGGTCCAGGGCGGCCGCCCACTCGGAGCGGGGCAAAACCGCAACCTGGTCAAACACCTCCGCGACCCGCTCCAGGGGTGCAGAATGCCGCTCCATGGGGGTCATAGTCCCACGCTCTCAGCCAGCCAGACCTTCGCGAATTGCCAGTCGAGTTCGACGGTTGCCCGGGGGATACCCAGGCAGCAAGCGATCTGATCAACCGTGAGTCTACCCACCAGGCGCATTCGGGCAATGCAGGCTTTTCGCGGGAACGCGCTGTCGAGGCGCAGCAGCGCGGCCTCCAAACGGACGCGCCCTCCACAAATCTGCTGCTGTGCTGCACTTATAGCCATTGCCGTAACCAGGCTGGGGGGTCGACACAGACTCGCGTTGACCGCCCCTACCACCCATCCGTAAAATGGACTCGTTGCACGTCACTTTTTTATCTGTCCGAGCACAGTCCGGTGTTGTATGGACGGGGAAACGTCCGGGGACATGCAGGGCGAACGTCCTGCAGCGCATGACGGTGATGCGGGCGCCCTTCCGCTGACCGATGCCCTCTACAAGCAGTTGCGCGTCCAGGCCGAACGGCACCTGTTGCGGCGTTTTGGCAGGACAGGCGCCGGCCTGACGTGGCAGCCGACCGTGCTGCTCAATGAGGCCATCCTCCGGCTGATCCGCCGTCCTCGGCGCTACGACTCGCAGGGGCATTTCCTCGCCCTCGCCAACACCGCCATGAAACACGTCCTGGTGGACTATGCCCGCCGGCGCGCCAGCCAGAAGCGGGGAAATGGTCGCAACCGGCTGAAGTTTGACCCTGAGCTGCACAGTCCACTGAACGTCCCGGAAGAGGGGCTGTACGACGTGGAGGAAGTGCTTGCCGCGCTGGATCGTCTGACGGCATCGCTGCAGCGAAAGGGCCAGGTGGCCTGGATGCGGCTGGTCTGGGGGCTGACGATCGGGGAGATCGCGGACGCACTCGAGGTCAGCCGCTCCAGCGTGGATCGGGACTGGCGTTTCGCACAGGCATGGCTGTTACGGGAGTTGGAGGATTCCCCGGACAATCGCGACGCCGGTGTTGCCGCCGCCGGCGAAACGCCCGCGCGGCACGCTACTCCTCCGCCACCTGCTGAACGGCGTAGTTGATCTGGTCGGTTCCGATTCCGTTTTCGATGCCGGGGGCAGACTCGAGCGCCGAGATCACCTCCTCCCAGCTCCACCCCGCACCCTCGATCTGGTCACCCAGAGCCTTGTCGAGTTGCTCGAGCCCGGTCAGCACGCGTTCGAGGCTCGCCTCGTTGAGCTTGTCCCAGATTCGCATGGCGCCGTCGAACTTCTCGCCCAGGCTGGCGAACTTTTCGCGCAGGCTGCCCTCTCCTCGGAGCGCATTCAGCCGTTCCAGGGCATCGACCATCATGTCCCAGGACCAGTTGTCCATGTGCTGTTCGAACGACTTCGTGATGTCTCCGAGATCGGTGACCAGATCGCCGAGCCTGGGCTGAGGGAGGATATCCCACAACCGGTTGACGCCGTTCACCCTGTCCTGGGGGCTTGCATCGCCGGGCATCGCCACGAGCCGGCTGACCGCGTCGGAGCAGGACGCGGGTGTGATCTCCGTCTCGCCCAGATGCTTCTTCAAACCGGTCAGTGCATCAAGCCGGTTCTGCAGATCCCTGGCGGCCTCGGCACGATCCGGCTCCTTGATGTCAGTGGCCTGTCGGAAGACGGCATCGATGGCGTCCGCCGGATCCGCGGGAAGGAAGGTGCGGGGATCTTGGGGATTGGGTTTGCCGTGAAGAGGCGTCAACTGGCTGATCGCATCCTTCACGTCCGAGGCCAGCTCCGGGGAACCGCCCCATTTGAAGCGGTTGGCGAGTGAGGCCGCGATCAGGTCGATCTCCTTCCCGCTGACGGGGACGGGCTGCCCTGCATGTTGCACCTTGCTGACCTGAGCGAGAAGATCACGCAGGTCGCCCTGGTACTTGGAGAGCGCCTGCTGGCGGAGGGTGACGTCCTCGATGTCAGCGGCTGCCGCTGACTTCTCCTTCAGCGACTGGACGGCCGCCGCGAAGCGCAGATCCGTCTCTTCCAGCTGCCCGAAGCTGTCACCCTCTCCGGCGTCGTCTTTGCCATTGCTGTTGTCGTCCCAGTCCCAGGCATTCCGCACGCCGTCGGTGTCCATGTCGAAATCGGAGTCGTTCCCGACGCCATCGCCGTCGAGATCAGCATCCAGCAGGTTGAAGAGGCCGTCTCCATCGATGTCCGGATCGGTCTCGTTGACGATCCCGTCCCCGTCGACGTCGTCATCGCGGAAGTTTGGAACTCCGTCGCCGTCGATGTCCGGGCCGTCGGTCGGGTCCTCGGGATCGAGTCCGAAATCGAACTCGATCTTGTTGGACAGGCCGTCCTTGTCATCATCACCCAGGAACCAGACCGCCACCCGGCGCCGGTACTCCTCGTCTGCCTCCGCGGAGGCCTCCGGATCGTCGGCATCCGATTCGAGAAGCTCGGGCGCGTCGAGATCAACCGGCGCAGTGGAGGGCGGGCAACCCGTCAGCGTCAGGAGCGCTGCAAAGGTGAGCCATTCAAGAATCAGCCGTCGTGGCATCATGTTTCTGCCCGTCTGAAGCCGGACACCGGTCGCATGCCGGGTCTCCGGGGCCAGTTCATCGTCAGTCAACCAGAATCCGTCCCAGGAAGTAGAACTTGTCCTCCTTCGTCAGGTCGGGCTGCCATTTGAGCTCGAAGTACTGGATCGGGCCCTCGAGCGGGACGGTGTACTGATTCTCGCCCTGCAAGTCGAAGCCGGACTGCGACAGGTCACAGGGGGTGCCGTTGTGAATGATGTGCATCACGAGGTCGGCCCGGAGGTAAAACGCGTCCCCGTCAGACATGATCAGGGATCGCTGAATGCCAGAGCCGAATGTGAGCCAGTTGTTCCAGAGGTAGAGCTTCGGCCCATTGCAGTCCACTTTGCAGAGCCCCTGATCGAGCGTCTGGAAATCGCACCAGGGGACGCCGCTCACGACGTCGGGCACCGTCACCCACGAGACGAATGGGGGCATGGGCGTGAGTCGCCAGATTCCCAGATTGAACTCGACGGCCGGGATATCGCTCATGAAGAACGGATCTGAGGTTCCGGGCGCCACGTGTATGCCGTAACCGTCGTAGGAGATCGTCACACGCTGGTCGGGGGCCAGGGGGTTGCGATGCTTGCCGGCGGTGTCCGTTTGATCCCGCTCGACGAGATCCAGCGTGTTGTCGCCATCCGTGTCTGGCTTGTTGGGGTCAGTACTTAATGCTGCCTCCGCGCCGTCCGACAGGCCATCGTTGTCCGCGTCAAACACCAGCGGGTCGCTGGTGACGTGGTAGGCCGCCCGGCCGGCAACCTGAATCATGCGACCGGTCAGTTCGACTCCATCCGTGAGACCATCCTCGTCGGTGTCCGAGACGGCGGGATCAGTCCGGGTAGGCTCCGCGTGCACCGTGTACCCCATACAGTTGGGCACCTGCGTGCAGAAAGCCAGCTTGTCGCGTTTCTGCGGCGGGACCGTGCCGTTCCACTCCTCGGCGTCGTTGAGGCCGTCCTCGTCGGTGTCGTAACCGGGTGCGGGCAGATCGGGGTCCAGCGTCTGGCCTTCGTAGTACCAGGGGCTGGTGCCGATCACCCACTCGAGATAGTCGGGCAGATCGTCGTTGTCGCTGTCGGGATCGTTTGGATCCGAGAACACGCGCCGCTGCGTCCCGTTGATCAGCACGAGCCAGCCCGTCTCTTCGACACGGTTCGGCAGGCCATCGAGGTCATCATCGAAGATAGTTCCGCTGTCGGCTGACGCCGGGTTGGTGCCGAACTGCCGCTCCATGCCGTCGAGCAGGCCGTCGCCATCCGTATCCGTGCTCAGGGGGTCTGTCCGGACAAAGATCCGTGTGCGGATGCCGTTGGTGGGGTCATCGTCGAACAGGTCAAGGTAGAAGCCGTTCACCTCGTCGGCGTCACTGATGCCGTCCTCGTCGGTGTCCATTTTCCGGGGATCGAGCGACGCACGGTTGTCCGGGAAGCGGCGCGGCAATCCCGTGAGCGGGTCGAGTTGCGTGTGCCAATTCGCCGGCAAGTCGTCATCCGACGGAAACGCCGGCGGTAATTGCGACGGCAGTGTGCCGCCCTGCCAGTTCACCTGATGGTCGGCCGGGGCGGTCAGGGTGTCGTCGTACGTTCCGATCGCGTACATGTCGCCGGGCACGCTGCCGTCCGGGTTGTACCGATAGCGGCAGAGGGCGTACTCGACGTCGTCCCGGAGGCCGTCTTCATCACTGTCGGTCAGGTAGGGTGCGCCGTACGTCCGGTATCCCCCCGGCAGGCGGTCCGTGTGGACGAGCCAGGCGCCCAAGCCGGCCTCGTTCCATTGGCCGCGCACCTCGAGGAAGTCACCGAGGTTGTCCCGGTCGGTATCGGTTCGCGTGTCACTGCTTCCCGAAATGAATTCCTCCAGCGAGGTCAGCAGGTCGCGATCCTTGTCCTTCACGAAGGCGATGATGTAGGCCTCGCCGGCGTGGAGGCGGACCTCGTCGAAGTTGGTGATGCCGCGGAGCATCGGACCACTGGACGAGCCTCCCGTGCTCGGCAGCGACGCAAACGTCAGCCAGAAACCGCCGTCGTTCGCCTTGGCGGGTTCGACGGTCGCCGGCTGGAAGTCATCCTGCACACCGCGCACACGCGTGACGACGCGCAGCGGCTGGCCGTCGGACGTCGGGCGCGTCCGCATGCCGAACGAGCTCAGGACATTCGCGTCCGTCGGTTTCGGTCGCGTGTCGGCGGGATTGTCGACGCTCCCGAGTTCCGCATCCTCGCCTTCCCACGGTACGAGCTTTGTGGCGCGGAGAGCGTCGGCCATGCTGATTCCCAGCGGTCGACCCTGTGCGTTGAACCGTCCGGCCGTCGCGATCCGGTACGACTCGCTCTCGCCGTTTCCGAAATCGATTGTGATCTGCGCCGTGCGTTCGACGATCTCCTGGCCGGTGAAGGCGAAGTTGCGGCCGAGTTCGTCGGTGATGTTGAAGTTGGCCACCTGGAAGAGCAGGCCGCGCGGATCCTTCATCAGCGATTCGACGAGGCTGGGGAAGATTTCGCGATTCTCGAAGACCAGCGGTCCAACCTTCGCGACGAGCGGTCCGACATGGTAGACCGCGTCTTCGTTCGCGGCTACCAGAGTGGCGATGGGGACCAGGCGGCTGCGGTCATCCGGATCCTGCTGCAGGACGGAGAGCTCGAGATCCGCCAGTTGGAAGGCGATGTCGCTGCCGGCGCCGAGGGTGACCGCGCCCGAGAGACGCGCACCCACCGTCTGGCGGGTGATGCCGCTGGTGGACGAGAGCTGCGAAACACGATTGACCGCCTCGTTGTAGGTGCGAGCCGCGTGCTGGCTGCTCTGCCACGTCTGCGAGTTGGTGTACTCGTAGGCCGCTCCGGCGCTGACCTCGGAAGCGAGCTTCGCGTGGAACTTGGAGACCGGGCCGAGGTCACCCTTTCCCCATTCGCCGCCGATTTCGCTTCCGATCTTGAGGTCCAGGTGGGCCTTCGCGACGTGACTGGCCGTAAGCGATTGGGAGGAGGTCGTGTCGCGCTGCACCGAGTCGCTGTACGACTGCGAAATCTGCTGCTCACGCCCGAACTGGTCGGAGTACGTGTAACGCTCATCCAGCTGCATCGTCATCTCGCCCACGGTAATCACCGGAATGGGCAGATCGGCAATGAGCGGGTTACGATTGCGTTTGAAGAGCTCGTCGGCATCGGCGAGCTGGTCGCCGTCGGTGTCCGCCAGGATCGGCGACGTGCCCAGGTCCAGTTCCGTCGCATCCGCCAGGCCGTCGTCGTCGCTGTCCTGGTCACAGGGATTGCTTCGCCACTCGTTGATCTCCGCTGCATCGGTGACGCCGTCCGCGTCCGTGTCGTTGGATCGCGGATCCAGCCCGCGGATGAGCTCCTGGGAATCCGAGACACCGTCGCCGTCCGTATCCGGGTTGTATGGATCGCTGTAGACGTGCGACTGCGCCCGCTGGCCGTTGGCAAGTTCGACCGTCAGTGCCCATCCCGCCATCTCAAACCAGTCGGCCTGGCCGTCGCCGTCGGAATCAACCTGTTCGCCGATGGTGGACGGCGGGATCCCCGTGAATGTGGCCTCGGCCGGGTTGATGAGCATGTCCGGAGGGGCGATCGTGTTCCCGGCAAAATCGTGGATCCCGGTCGCGGTGAGCTGGTACAGTGCGGCCGACTGCGAGAGTGTGCGGATGTCAACGACGGTGTGATCGCTGCTCAGCACCGGCTGCTTCGACCGGTCGACGAGCAGCACACCGCCGGCTGAGATGACGATGCTGTAGTTCGAGGGATCGGCGGCATCGTCCCGCACCGGCTCACTGAACGTGACCCGCACGCTCGTGTTGCTCGTAGCGACCGCGCTCACCACGCTTGGCTGCCCGGGGTACATCGCCTCGATCTGGTCGAGCACTTCCCCGTTCGCTTCCTCCATCGAGAGGTAATCGAAGCCGCCGAGGCGTGAAACGGTCTCTCCGCTGCCCAGACGCACGCGGACATCCACCCTGCCGGCCGGCTGTGCCGGGGAGGTTACGCGCAGGGTGCTCGCGTCGAGCACCTGGACATCCGAGCCGAGAAACGCCCCGAAGAGCACCTCGGTGCCGGAGCCGAAGCCGGGCGTGTTCGTGCCCACGATGGTCACCTGCGTGCGGCCCAGCACCGAGCCGCGCGTCGGCGAAATCTGGATCGCTGCTTCCTGCGGAGATTCTTCCGGGGAGGTGAAGAGCGAATCGAGATCGATCGAGCAGGAACTGGTCTGGCCCGGAACGAAGAGAGCCACAACCAGCAGAACGAGCCAGGAGCCCCATTTCTCGATCAGGGTCCTGCGGCAACGATCCGTACGGGCAGCGCGCGACGTTTTGGCCTTGGCCGACATGGCAATTCTCCTGTGACCCGGTTGTCGAATCGAGATGCTTCAGGCAGGTATGCTGCGAACAGGCGAGAGCAGCAGGTGTGCAGCACGGTGGTGCCCACGGTTCATCACCATAAAGACAACGCTTCTGTCACCACGTTCCCAACGTGAACGGACGGCGGGCGTCCCACGCGTTCAATCCTGCTTGATTCAGTTGGAATGTGGCGTCGGATCCTGGACGAATAGGAGGAAAGGACCCGATGTTGCACGACGGGCAATGCAGGCCCATTATCGAACCTCAGCGGCTGAATGCAAGGAATTTCCGGTTTTGCACCGGCTACGGCACGTCAATCATCGCCGCAATGGATGGAGTGTGGTATGCCGCGCCGGCGACGCAGACGTTCAGGTTGTGCGCGATGCGGATTTCCGCGGGGCCGTGTGTGTGGCCGCAGAGGACGTGGAACTGCACGTCCGGCCAGGCTTCCGAGCAACTGCGGAGCACGTCCCCCGTCGCTTTGCTGCAGAAGAACGGCAGCCAGGCCTCGTCTGAGGGCTTCCCGCGGTACAGGCACGCTTCCGGGAAGGGCGGCACATGCGTGACGACGTACACCCGACGGTGCCCCGGGCACGCGGCGGAGAGGGCGACGCGCAAATGGGCCGCTCCCTCGTCGGCCAGATCCTGCAGTTTGAGCCTGCGGCACTCCTTGTCGAGCGGCATCAGTTCGCGGATCGCCCAGAAGTCGTTGAGGACGACCGTTGATCGGCGATAGTTGCCGTGCCGCGCGTCACACCAGCCGTCGTGACCGACGACGCAGGCATCCGGCGAGAGTTCGACGGCCTCCGCGCACGAGAGATACACGAGCGTCGGGTTATCGCGCGAGGCGCGGGCCACTTCATCGCGAACGCCGGAGATTGAGCCGTGGTAGAAGTCATGATTTCCAAGGACAAACAGGATCCGGCAGGGGAGAGCGCGGTGCATTTCGTCGAGAAACGGCACAACGGTCGGCGCGGTGCCGATGTCGCCGCTCACCACGAGCGCATCGGGCTTGTGCGCGGCCAGCTGGTCGTAGAACCGCTGACGATTCTCCTCGTCGAGGAAATTCAGATGGATATCCGAGACCCAGCAGAGTCTGCCCATCTCGGGACTCACTCTTACCCGCCCTGGCCGCGATTCATTGACGCGCGGAGTTTGAGCCCTTTCCTCGCCACGACTCTCGCCATGGTGCCCTGGCCGCAAGGCGCAGACGCCCGGCGTCACACATCGACGGAGTCGTCCTCATCGTCCTCGTCATCGAAGTCGTCGAAGTCTTCCGAGTCGTCGGAGTCCTCCGAACTCCACACGTCCGGGTCGATTTCGGTGATGGCCGCCTCGAAGTCGCTGCAGAAGCCCGCCAGCTCCTCGATGGCGTAATCTTCCGTGTCCATGACGGATTTGAGGCCCGAGATCATTGCGGCCTGGGCCATTGCCTCGGCCTTTTCGTCATCCCCGGCGGCTTTCGTGTGGATGTGCTGGAGCAGATCCATCCAGCTGTCCATGACTGCGTGAAGGTTGTCCGCAAAGCGGCTCACTGGGTCCGGCATATTCTTCTCCTTGCGTCTGGAGGGCAATGCTCATGGACTGTCCGGCAGGATCGCCCGCTCTCGACACCGCGAGACGGCCTCTGCCCGGGTCGCCCGGATCCGCCGTGCCGCGATGCCTCACGTGATGAGCGGAGGGCCCCCGGAGCGTCCTTTCTTTGATTTGGGCGTGTCCGCGATGATATCCGGCGGGCCGACCTGCGGACGCGGGCGCTTCGCGGGAAGGGGCTCGCCGATCGCCTCGATGATCAGCCCGCCGCGCTTCCGGCGAAGCGAGCCGACGACGGCTTCCAACTGCTCGACCCGACGGGTCAGATCATTCAGCGCCTTGCGGACTTTCTCGAGATCGCTGGCCATGAGGTCCTCCCGCACGGCAGGAAGTGGATGCGATGCCTCTTCATGTTACGGGGAATGCAAGCTTGTGCAAAGACATTCCCGCAGAGCCACGGAAGACCCCCGCCGGTCAAAAGTGCCAGGCAGTGAACGAGCCAAGAAAGCCGCGAAGGCGCAGAAGAAGGCAGGCCGTTGCTGCGGTTCAAAACCGGCTGCCATGCCCCAGGCGAAAGCGAAGAAGTCCAAGCGCACCACCATGTACAGCGCTGCGGGCAAAAAGCTCTATGCGGTGCGTGACAGCGAGGGGAAGTTCAAGGACATCCAGACCTACAAGCGTGCTCACACCCAGGACATGAAGCGCGACGCGAAAGACGAGAGCTGACACGCGCCGTCCGTGACGACTGGTGTGCGTGTGCGTCCACACCCGGCCTACTGCCAGCTGTAGCCGCCGCCGAAGAAAATGCTGTGCTGGATCTGGCGGATCTCCCCGCTGAGCGAGTCGAGCCCGAACAGGATCTTCGTGCGGGGCGAGGCGCTCAGCGTGTTCGGCAGCCCCAGGACGTATCCGCCGCCGAACCACCAGTTGTCCTTCCGGTAGGTGAGGCCGGTGGTGAGGTGGTGTACGACGATCATGTCGGCAATCGGCAGGAATGCCCGACTGGAGATCGGGTTGGCCGCCCAGTGGTAGCCCCCGCCGACGGTCCAGCAGGCATCCAGCTTGTACTCGGCGCCGGCCATCACCGCGAACTGGTCACGATAGCCGATGATTGAGTTCAGCCGTGCCCGCGCGGGGTAGTTGAGATCGTATTTCGCCTTGTACATGCTGCTGTTTTCGTAGTTGATCCACCGTCCCTCTGTGCTGAGCCGGAGCCGGTCGTTCACCTGCCACGCCAGGCCGGCGAGGACTTTCTGCGGCAACACCAGGTTGTCGACGAGGGCCCGCCCCAGGTGGATTGGCGGACGGGTGGGAGACAGAAGCTGCCAGTCATTGGTCATCGACGCGCTTGTGTGGCTGCCGAAGACGTCCTGGAACCAGGTCGGCGAGCGGTAGCCCAGGCCGAAGGTCACGTCAGGCATGATGCGATAGTGAAGGCCCAGCTGGTATCCGGCTCCCAGGCCGTAACCGCGGCCGAAGCGGATCTGCTCCGTAGCGGCCAGGCTGGTGAATTCGCCGGTGGCGAGTTCGAGCCGCACGCCCGCCCCGATGGAGAGCGCGTCGTTTATGCGGAGGGCGCTGTTCAGGCCCAGTCCGAAATCGCGCAGGTCGGCGCTTGTGTGCCGTCTGGGAAAGGGGGTGGCGATCGAACGGAGGCGAAAACTCGTGCCGAGCTGGCTCTTCGACCACGCCGCCACGCCGAAGGCGAGATTCTCGTCGTGCGGCAGGGCGATTCCGACGTGGCCGAGCGGCAGGCAGTCGACGCTGGACTCGGCCGAGTCGTAGACGCTCCGCCATTGGGTGTGGGGCATGAGCAATTCACCGGATGCGTCCACGGAGGCCGGCACGCGCATCAACGTAGCGGGGTTGTCGATCTGCGAGAGGGCGGAATCGCCGATCGCCACGTCGGAGCCGCCGCGCAGCAGCGATTGCGTGCTGATGCCGACCGGTTCGAGGCCGTCGGTGGCGGGGGCTGCCCGGACAAAGGCGAGGGAGAGGATTGTGGCTGCAAGTGTGTGGCGTGCACACCGCGCGCAACCGTTCCGCCGGCGGCGGCCGACCACGTCGGGCCGTCGATCCAGTGCCTGCAGACACGATTCGCGCACGTGACCACGTCCTTGGCTCGCTGACCTGCCCGTTTGCGGCGGAGGGGGCCCATTTCCGGTGCCCCGCACCCGCGGGAGCGAGCTGAAACTCAGTCTCCAGCGGAACCCCGTCCTACCAGGATCTGACGGAGCGGCCCATTCCGATGTATCGTCCATTTTGGGCCAGGCGTCGCCGCCAATCTCGCGTGTCAGCCGTGATTCTCCGATCCGCAGCCGCCCGGGCGTCTTTTGCCCCGGCGTGCGCGCGGCATCCGCGCCTCGAGGCGACGCGGATCCGGATCGAATGGTGCGGTGTGCGTGTGGACCGGCCATGCACCCGGGGCTCACTCCGCCCCGGGTGCAGGACTGTGGAACGCGGGGCTCCGCTCAGTACTCGCGGGACGTGACGATGCCCGGCTGCGGAGCGGGGTACCTGCCGTCGGGACCGGCCTTGAGCGGCGCCGCGGAGTCCTCCGTCAGTTTGTCGAGGCCCGGCGCGAACTCGTGGTCGGAGTTCAGGATCTGCTCGTAAGTGACCTCGCGCCCGGTATGGGCGGCCATGCGACCGAGCGACGTCACGAGGCTGGCTTCGACGCCGCGCTTCGTCTCGTTGTAGCGCTTGTCATTGCGGATCGCGTCAACGAGGTCGTTCCACTCGTTCTGGTACGGGTCATCCTCCCCCGCCGGTGCCTTCGATTCCCAGAACTTCTCGGAGTCGAGGCTCAAGCCGCGGTAGAGGCTCGAGGGGGCTCCGCAGTCGCCGCCCTTCGACGCGATGCCGCAGCCTTTTGTCCCGTGCAGGTAACTGGCGTAGAAATCGGTGCAACCCGGCATGCATCGCCCGTCGAAGATGAACTTGGTGCCGTCGGGATAGGTGTACTCCACGCCGTAGCTGTCGAAATTCTGGTCGACGTAGGGAACGCCCTTGTCGTTCGTCTTGTAGTGACGCCCGCCTACCGCCTGGGCTTTGACGGGCCATGCGTTCTTGATCCAGCCCAGGTGATCGATGATGTGGATGTTGAAATCGCTGAAGCCCCCGCCGCCGGCCCACAGGAAGCTGTGGAACCGCTGGATCTGGTACATCAGATCGCTGATGCCTTCGGGTTTGGGCAGCGACGCGAAGCTGCCGATCAGCCCGGCCATGCGGTACCCCCGCTGCAGCACGATGTCGCCGATTTCGCCGTCGTGCACGCGCTTGGCGAGTTGCTCGAGATGACGGCTGTGGCGGGACATCAGGCCCACGCCGACCTTGAGGTTCTTCTTGTCCGCCTGCTCGCCGAGTTCGAACATGCGCCGCGATGTCGGGCCGTCCACCGTCACCGGCTTCTCCATAAAGACGTTCAGATTCTTCTTGACGGCGTACGTGAAATGAACCCAGCGGAAGGCCGGCGGCGTCGCGAAGATGGCGATGTCACCGGGCTTGAGGCAGTCCATCGCCTGCTTGTAGGCATCGAACCCGAGGAACTGGCGGTCCGCCGGCACGTCCACCTTGTCGTTCGCGCCGTTCTTGCCCTGCAAGCGTGCGTAGCTGTCCTTGAGCCGGTTGGGGAAGACGTCGGCCATGGCGACCAGTTTCATGGGGCCACCCTTGGAGGCGAGCGCGTTGGCGGCTGCTCCGGTGCCCCGGCCGCCGCATCCGATGAGGGCCACCTGGATCAGATCGCTGCCCGCGGCATACACCGCCGGGACGGCCACGCTGCTCAGGGCGGAGGCGGTCGCCAGCCGGCCGGTGGTCTTCAGGAAATCACGACGGGACGAGTGTGTTGAGTCGTTCATGGACGGGTTCCATTCGGTTGGGGGGTCCGTGTCCTGTATCAAGGCTACCCGGGACCCCACAGGAGGCAGCCTGAAAGAGCGGATCGCGTTGCCGGGAGGACGATGTTAATCACTTCGTTGGAGTCGAGCCAGCCGTCCGCAGCCGGAGCGTTCGAGGCGCCCGTGGCCCGCCGCATCGCACCCCCCGCGGCGCGTCTTGACCCGGATGCCGGGCGGCCATAACTTCGCGCGATCACCCGAGGCCGCGTTGCGGGCTGCGGGCGCACCACATGGCAGGCACCTGGATCGGAGGCAGCTGGGATGGGTGGGCTCTTCGGCTCGGTCTCGAAAAGTGACTGTACGCAGGACGTCTTCTACGGAACGGATTACCACTCGCATCTCGGCACCAAACGCGGCGGCCTGACGCTGGCGAACGGCGCCGGCTTCGACCGCGTCATTCACGACATCACGACTTCGCAGTTCCGCTCCAAGTTCCAAACCGACATCAAGCAGATGCACGGCAAGGCCGGCATCGGCGTGATCAGCGACTACGAGGACCAGCCGCTCATCATCGGCAGCCATCTCGGGCTGTACGCGATCGCGACCGTCGGGCGGATCTCCAACACGAGCGAGCTGGTGAAGAAAGCGTTCGCCACGCGTCGAACGCATCTCTCGGAGATGAGCGGCGACGAGGTGAACCCCACCGAACTCGTCGCCACGCTGATTAACGAGGAAGACACGTTCGAGGACGGCATCCGCAATGTGCAGGAGGCCGTCGACGGCTCGTGCACGCTGCTGCTGCTCAGCAAGCACGGGTTGTACATCGCCCGTGACAAGTACGGCCGCACGCCCCTGGTGATCGGGCAGAAGCCGGGCGCCTCGGCGGTCACGATGGAAACGTGCGCCCTGCCGAATCTGGGGTACCAGGTAACCCGGTATCTCCAGCCGGGCGAAATCGGACGGCTCACGGTGGACGGTTTCGAGCAGCTCCGCCCGGGTGGCGACCAGATGCAAATCTGCTCGTTCCTGTGGGTTTACTATGGGTACCCGGCGTCGAGCTACGAGGGCATCAACGTGGAGGCCGTCCGGTATCGGTGCGGGGCCGCCCTCGCGCGCCGTGACGGTGCGGCGGTGGACATGGTGGCGGGCATCCCGGACTCGGGAATCGGCCATGCGATCGGCTACTCCAACGAAGCGCGGATTCCCTATGGGCGGCCGTTCGTGAAGTACACACCGACGTGGCCGCGCAGTTTCATGCCGACGGACCAGGCCACGCGCGATCTCGTGGCGGGGATGAAACTGATCCCCGTGCGGGAGATGATCGAGGGCAAGCGCCTGTTGTTCTGCGAAGACTCGATCGTTCGCGGGACGCAGCTCCGGGACACGATCAAGCGGCTCTATGACTGCGGGGCCAGGGAAGTGCACATGCGGGCGGCCTGCCCGCCGCTCGTCCACGGCTGCCGGTTCCTCAATTTCTCACGGTCGAAGTCGGAGCTGGACCTGGCCGCCCGGCGGGCGATCAAGCAGCTGGAAGGCGACGACAAGTTACCACTCAGCGAGTACGCCTGCACCGGAAGCGAGAAGCACTGCGCGATGGTCGAGGCGATCCGCAGGCAGCTGGGCCTCACGACGCTGGCGTACCAGCAGCTGGATGATCTGGTCGAGGCGATCGGCCTGCCGCGGCAGAAGCTCTGCACCTTCTGCTGGGACGGCGCCGATCGTCGCCCGTGTCACGCGGCGGACCCGGTTGCAGCGCACGTGCGGAAGGGGCAGGAGTTGAAAGAGGGCCTCACGACCCTGGCGCCGCCGCCCGTTCCGCAGTGGCAGTCCGTGCGGCATCCCGCTCCGCAGGCGTGAGCGTCCACGATCGGACGAAAGGGTTGCCACTTCGAAGTTGCCATCGGCCGTGAAGGGAAGACTGTCGCCGCCAGGCCCGGTCCGGAGCTCGCACGGGGGACGGGTTCCACTCGCCATCGGTTTAACTGACCTTTTCGGCGGGTGCGATCGAGTGGGGCA
>CAZJTF010000048.1:25662-26748 GCA_964548565.1 uncultured Planctomycetales bacterium
CTCTGGCAACGCGGAGAGCATGCGCTGGCATCAGTGAGGTTCGCGAGATGACGATCATCCGTTCGGCCCCGAAGAAGGGATTCACGCTCATCGAAGTGCTGGTGGTTGTGGCCATCATCGCGCTGCTGGTTTCGATTCTCCTGCCCTCGCTCAGGCGGGCCAGGCAAAACGCCCGCATCACCGTCTGCAGGACAAACTTCGATACGATGTACAAGGGGCACGTCTTCTACTCACTGGACCACGGGCAGCACTTTCCGGATCCGGACTGGTGGCTGTGGGACGGGATCGGCGGATCGATGACGCGTTTCTTTCCGAACATCTATCGCGGCGGCCAGCGGCCGTCGGATTCCGCCCAGTGGGTCCGTTTCGGCCACATCTTCAAGTACGTGAGAGCACCCAAGGCGTACTTCTGCCCGGAAGACACGCTCAGCCGGAAGGCGGCGTCAATCGGCAGCGGCCAGACCGCCGGCGGGGTCTACCGTGGCAACGCTCCGATTCACAGCTACGTGCGCCTGATTCACCCGCACCAGTTCTACGCGACGTACATCGGGGGGAAGGCCGACAAGATCGAAAACGGCGCCAACCCGCTGTACCACTCGAACTTCATCAACCCCGACAAGCTGCCGAGGACGTGGACGTACAGCAACAAGCGATTGGATGCCCGTCCCAGCCGGCTCGCGCTCATGTACGAGGAATTCCAGAACTATGACGATCCCGCCCACTGGGCGCCGAAGCCGCCGAACCTCGAAAGCACGCTGAACGACGGCTACAGCGGGTTTATCGACGGTGACATGGGGCTCGGCTGGCAGGACTACATCAGCGTCTGGCACATCAACCGCTCGCACCTGCTGTATTTCGACGGGCACATGAGCCTGGTCGACGCGATCAAGTTCAACAAGAAGGCAAACCGGTGCAGCTACGCGGAGTGGCTCGCCGCCGGTGGTCCCAGGCCCTGAGCATCGCATCAATGGGAGAGCCGGACGGGCGGTTTTCGGCGCATTCAGCGACACCCTGCACGCTCCGCGTTCATTTGGTGCGTCAGGATATCAGGTTTGTCTTGTGGAATGAAAGGAATCCACCATGCAA
>CAZJTF010000049.1:0-26032 GCA_964548565.1 uncultured Planctomycetales bacterium
AGCATCGAGAAGCCGAGCCGCTGATCCAGGAACTCGTGGACTACGACATGAACCGCCTGAACTCCGACGAAGACTATTTCAGGTCATCGCTTCTCAGGCTCGGTCAGGCAGTGGTGAAGCGCGGCCAGCACTCGCGAGGTGAATTGCTGATCCACAAGGCTCAGACTGGCAAGAACGTGCCGCCGGCTACCCAGCACATGGAAGACTGATGGGCAGCATGGCCGACGGATGGGCGGCAGCAACCTGCACGCTCAGTGAAACCCGTGATTCAAGACGCTGAGCTGCGTCAGTTCAGCCCGATAGGCGCGCTCCAGGTGGAGAGTCCGCGCGCCTGACGGGGATTGAGAACGGACATACAGTCAAAGGAGATGTCGCATGGTCGCACGAACAATCAAGACATCAGCAGTAGCTGCAGCCCTGTGCTGCTCGGTAACTCTGGCGGGCAAGGGAGGCGGCGGTGGCACAGGGACAACGCTGCCTCCGGCCAGCGAGCATGGGAAGATGGTGTTTGTCCGAGCGGTGAGCTACTTCTCCGTCGGTGTCTTCCTTCGTGATCTGACGACGGGCGCAGAAACCAACCTCTACCCGGCCGGCTTCTCGGGTGCTGTGGACAAGCCCGCCTGGTCGCACCGGGGGGACGTCCGCTGGATCCTGTTCCGCGGCCAACAAGGTTCGGCCACTTCAGGAATCTGGGCCATACGAGAGGATGGCAGCGCTTGCCATCGCTTGAACCTGTCGGACCGCGTGAACTCCTGCACGATTTCACCGGATGACTCCTGGCTCGCCTATAACCAGGGCGCCGCACTGTTTATTCAGCCCTTCGATGAGGCGGTGGGGGATGTGAACGGCGAGCAGATCACACTGCTTCCTCGGGAGGTGCAGGGCCTGTCCTGGTCACCGGATGGCCGGAGCCTGGCATATGCTCACCGGAACCCTCCCGCGAACCCGAAGAACGCAGCCGAATCCGGGAACAAGGATGTCTTCCGACTCGATCTCGTGTTTTCGAACGGCGTCCTCTTGGGCGTTTCCGGAATCGCGCAACTCACCTTCACAACCGACTGGCCCGAAACCCCCTACGACTGGTCTCCGGCTACCCCGCAGCATCCGGGGGGAACCTTGGCTGCCGCGTCGGGCTACCGGGCCGTCCTTCTCGAACCTTTCACCGGTGCCGAACTGGGCCTCTTCTTCAACTATACTGCCCCGCAAAGCGCCTGCTGGTCTCCAGACGGGACGCGAATCGCACTGGCCTACAAGGCTCCGGCCCAGAACAAGAACGCCATTACTCAACATGATGTGCTCGTAACCTCTCCTGACGGCAGCGGACTGGCCCTGTTGGTCAATACGCCCACGGTGGATGAGTACTACCCCGCATGGCGACCGGCGGAATTCAGAGACTGCAACGACAACGGGCTCAACGACTCGGTGGACATCGCCAGAGCCACCAGCACGGACACCGATGTGAACGGCGTTCCGGATGAGTGCCAGTAGAAGCCTGCAGACAGGTCAGGAGCAGTGACATGAATCCGAACCGCAAGCGTCCATCAGGCGCGGACGTGAGAAGCCGGGAACCCCGGTCGAATACCAAGCTGATTAAACCCGAGCGCGTCACCTGCTTCGCCACCGGAGTCGGAGGTTGCGATCCGAGGGGCTCCGTCAGGCACTACAGGTGGACGGAGCATCCGGGGCCTGGGTATGTCGCGAAGAGGCGCAAAGTGGGCAGAAGCATGAATGCCGTGGTTGCCGTCTTCGGCTTGGGAGGCTTGGCGGTCTGGGGAATGTACGGCGGTACGGAGAGGAGATCGCTGCCGGAGGCGCCATCCCTGTTATCGCTCGGTGCCGAGGATGGAACTATTTACTACCAGGAGGTGATCACGGACGTGCAGTTCGGGGCGGTGCGGGCGGATGGCGGCGTGCTGCAGCGATTCCCGGAAGGCGTCGGCGGGGAACCTTCCTATCTACTCCATGCGGGGCGCGCGTGGTTCCTTTCCATCCGGGAGCTGCCGGAGGGCACGTATCCCAACAAGTGTGCTCGCCGGGAAGTGTTTGCCGCCTGCGAGTCACAGGTGGTGCAGCTCAGCAGCGACCCTTCCTTTGAACCCTGGCAGGTGCGGTGGGTGCCGGGCAGCGGTGACACGTTGATTTCGTGGTCGGGACGCCGCTGGGGGGACGGGCAGATCGTGGGCGGGGGAATCTACATTGCCCGAGTCGTCTTCGATAACGCGGAGGGCGGCCTTCGGGCTGTGGACGTACCCACGTCTCCCTCGATTCCGTTCAGAATGACTTCGGATCCGTTTGACCCGGAATCGCCCCACAAAGTGCTCGATTTGTGCGACTACGACTGGTCACCCGACGCGGTAAGCCTGGTGTACCAGTCGCCGGACGGGCAGATTCTGACGCGACGGGCGGATGGCACGGGTGAGCCGGTACTCGTGTTTCGTGGGCCGGCGAGTCATCCCGTGTGGAGCCCGGACGGGCGCAGAATTGCGTTCAGATCGCAGCAGGTGTTTTCGGACATCGTAACGGTGCGGCCGGACGGACGGGATGTTCGGATCCTGGCCACGTCGCAAACGGTGCTGACCTTCGCCGGCTACCCCATCTGGTCGCCGGATGGAAGGTACCTGGCGTTTTTCCAGGCTGGCAACGGTCGGCCGAGAGAGCCGGACGAGCCGTGCTCGATGGACATCGTCGTCGTCGAACCGGACAGCGGTCGCCGAACAGTCGTGACGGCGCATATCGACGAGCAGGTGGTGCCTGTCGCGTGGCGAGCTTCGCGTTACGGGGCGTGAGGCCCGGGTTCGGGCGTGTTGCCTGCATTCCTACGAGTCGTCCAAGGGAGAATGCCGGATGTCAAGCACATCGAAGTCGCTGCGGGGCCGCCAGCTGGTCGCAATTCCTGTGCTGGTTGCAGGGGTGCTGCTCATGGCGGGCGCGGAGTGGCGGCGGACGCGCGTTTTCGACGGGGCCGCGCAAATCGCGCCACCCGACGTGCCGGCATTGTGCCGATCCGTGGGCGCTGAAAGCCTGGAGCAGCTGAGCGCAGCCCAATCCGCGCAACTGCTCGACCGCTTCGCAGACCAGGTCCACCAGGACGCGGCCGGGACTGCCCGGCGACTGTATGCCGCCGCATCGCTCGAGATGGCCGGCGCTGTGCTCTGCTTACTGGGGGTGATTCCACTCGTTCTGAAGCGGCGACCGGCGAGTGCGTTCGATGTGGAGACGCTCAAAGAGACAGGTGTTGTTCCCGGACGCCAGGGCGACGTCACCGACAAGATCGCGGAAATCGCGCGGAGGAGCGCCCGAACCGGGCCCTACGAGCGCGCGGCGGACCTGAGGGACGTCATCGGGTTGCCGGATGCTCACAGCCACACGAAAAGTCTCGAGGAACTCGGGGAGAGCCCTGTCAGGATGGGGCGGGTGAAGCCGGCCGCTGAGTAGCGACAACGGCTGGGCGGACGAGACCGTCGCCCGTCGGAAGGCGGTGCAGTTCGAGGTGACGGCGAGTGATGAGATGCTCCCCGTCACATGTTCCGGCGGAGTGCCAGGATCAACTGATAGAGGACGGCGCCGCGACCACTCTGCAGCTTTCGATGGATGTGAACGGTACCTCAGACCTGGTGCGCGTGAAGCGCTGTCCGTGGAGGGTATGATGTTTCCGGATCGCTTTCCTCTTTCGATGGTCCAGAGCTTTCTGGGGTCCCGTTCCGTCGGATCCGGGCACGCAGCGTCCTCCGACACCACTCCAAGGGCTGCGTCCGTCGTCCAGTCGCCGGATACCTGGACGGAATCGATCCGGGAGAGGGCGGCGGCGCTGGCGGAGCGGGGACTTCGGACCGGTGACGTGCGGCTGGCCGCGCGGGCACTGGAACTGGATCCGCACTGCGTCGATGCGCTGCTTCACCTGGCGCGGGAGTCGGCCGGAAGCCATGGCGAGTTGATCGAACTCGTGCGGCTCGCGGTGGGGGCGGCGGAACGGGCACTCGGCGGGCCGGCTTTCATCGCCGCGCACCGCGGTCGATTCTGCTGCCTGCCGCAGACGCAGCCGTACGTTCGGGCGCGGATCTACCTCGCTCAACTCCTGATGGAAGGGGGGCAGACGAACGCGGCGATCGCGGAGTACGAGGCGATTCTCGAACTCGATGCATGTGACAGCATCTGGCTGCGGGATACGCTTCTCGCCTGTTATCTCGAGTATGAACAGTCGGAGGCGCCTTGGACGCTGCTGGATCGTTTTCCTGGTGATCGCAGCACGCTGTTCGGGTGGGTGCGTGTGCTGCGGATGTGGATGGCCGACGGGCACGAGGGCGCGGTACGCGAGGCGCTGCAGGCCGCCCGCCGGGCCAACCGGTATGTCGAGGCCTACCTGACCGGGAGCCAGAAACTTCCGGCCTCCCTGCCGGACGCCGGCCTGCCGGGCGATCAGAACGAGGCGATTCTGTGCGCATCAGCACTCAGGCGCCTGTGGGCACGCAGCGGCGCATCGCGGCTGTTGCGGACGTGAACGGCGCACGTCCTCTTTGGGCCGGTGTCGAGACACGAACTCTTCCCTGCTTACGGTTGTGACGTATGCTTCAGTTCCAGCACGACCATCCGGACGTCCATGACCTGTCGGCCGGGGATTTCGCGGGCGCGGAGGGTCAGAGTGGCGCGACCTGGTTTGAGGGGCATTGCTCCGAGGCGGAGGGGCTTGAACTCTTTGACGTAAGACTCGGGGCCGCGGGGGACGCGGTCGTTTTCAGCGCCCAGCAGCGGCGGATCGTTCGGCTCCTGCACGCGTGCCTCGATCCGGCTGTCGCCGAGGCTCAATTCGAGGAGCGAGCCCACGTCGGAGGCCGGGCACGTGTAGTGGATCTCCACGTCGTATTCACCGGCGGCGGCTACCTCGATATCCCACGTGATCGAGTCGTCGAGGCTCGTCCAGTTCGTGAAGTAGGAGCAGTTCGGGGCCGGCGCGCTCCGCTTGATGCCGCCGTGGGGGACGCCGTCCCGCGCGGGCAGCTGTGCGGCCGGCAATTGCGGATACCCGACCGGGTAGGGGCGGTCGTCGCGGGCGTCCTTCGGAATCAGCTCCGCCCGCCACCGGCGTACGGCCTCGCGGAGGCGATTCGTCACTTCCGGCCGCTCGGCGCTGACGTCCCGGTGCTGCCCGGGATCGCGCTCCATATCGAACAGGTGCCCGGCGGCATCGAGGCGCCAGCGCTGCGTGCGAACGCTCACCTTGCCGGCCCAGTGCGAGAAGATCATCCGATCCGGCCAGTCGGTCGAGTCCGCGCTCCCGGTGAGAAGCGGTTCGAGGCTGCGGCCGTCGAGCGGGCGGTCGTCAGGCAACCGGATGCCGGCCAGCGACGCGAGCGTCGGCAGCAGGTCGATGGCGCCGGCGATCTGCGGGATCCGCCGGCCGGGCGGAATGTGCCCGGGCCAGCGCATCAGGAGCGGCGAACGCACGCCTCCTTCGTCCGTGGAGCCCTTGCGGCCCTTCATGCCGCCGTTCCATCGCCAGCCGTTGGGGCCGTTGTCGCTGAAGTAGAGCACGATCGTCCGGTCGGCGAGTCGCTGCTCATCGAGGGCCTTCAGGATCCGCCCGACGTTCCAGTCGATGTTTTCGCACATGGCGAGCGCGGCGCGCGTGTGGGCGACGTCCTCGTCCTGCGGTCGGTCGGCGCGCAGCTTCAGCTCCGCGGCGGCGAACTTGCGGTAGAAACGGTCCGGCACCTGCATGGGTGAGTGCGGCGTGTTGTACGGCACATAGCAGAAGAACGGGCGCGCCCGGTTGTCTTCGATGAAGCGGACCGCGTGGTCTGTCAGATCGTCGGTGATGTATCCCTGCCCGCGCGCAGGCGTGCCGTTGTGGTCCAGCGGCGGGTCGAAGTAGGCGCCCCAGTGTCCGGACGTGAAGCCGTAGTACTCGACGAATCCACGGCCCAGCGGGTGGTACGGGTATTGGGTGCCGTTGTGCCACTTGCCGAAGGCGCCGGTGACGTAGCCGGCGGCCTTGAATGCGTCGGCGATGGTCTTTTCGTCGAGATCCAGACGTTCGCCGCCGGTCGAGACGCCCCGGACTCCGCCGCGGAGGTGATAACGACCAGTCAGGAATTCCGCGCGGGTCGGCGAGCAGACCGGGCACACAAAAAAACGCTCGAAGGTGGCCCCGGCCGAGGCGAGGGAGTCGATGCCGGGCGTGGCGAGGTTCGTATTGCCGGTCGCGCTCAGGTCGCCCCAGCCCTGGTCATCGGCCAGGATGATTACAACGTTCGGGCGAGGCGGGGCCGCCACGAGCGGACCGCCAGCCATTGCCAGGATCGCACAACCAGCCCGGATCATTACACGCGGTGCGTTCATGCGAGATCCTCAAGCACCTGGCCCAACGACATGCCGGCCGAGTTGCGGCGAAGCTGCCGACGCCGCCTCATCCGACTCCGCCGGCGTCTGCAGCCCGTCCTTTACGATGAACCGCTTGTCGCCGGCCTGCAGGCGCCCGGGTTCACGGCGGCCAGACCCCTTCGTCCCGGTCGCGGTGTCGCCAAGATCCGCGCGCATGCCGTCGGCGAGTTTCTCGATCGTGGCGACGACATCCGGATGTTTGTCCTTCACGTCCTGCGTCTCGCCGGGATCGCTCTCGAGGTCGAACAGGGCGAGATCGATCCGGGCCTGCTGGTATCTCGCAGGGCGCCCATCCGTGCCTCCCTTGCCTCCGCCGAGTGTGCGGTAGACATGCGGGACGTGCAGCTTCCAGCGGCCCATCCGCACCGCCTGGAGGGCTCCGTCGGCATAGAAGAAGTACGCCTCCTGGGGCGAGGTCGCGCCGGGCGCTCCTTCGATCAGGGGCCAGATGTTCCTGCCGTCGAGCTTGTGATCCGGGAGCGCCGCGCCGAGGAGGTGTGCGACTGTCGGCAGGATATCGATGGTCATGGCCGGCGTGCTGCACACGGTTCCCGCGGGAATCCGGCCCGGCCACCACATGATCGTCGGCTCGCGGACGCCGCCATCGAACGTCGTGCCCTTGCCCTCGCGAAGCGGACCGGCGGAGCCCGCGTGGGTGCCGTAACTGAGCCACGGGCCGTTGTCCGACGTGAAGATCAGCATGGTGTTGCGGTCGAGGCCGTTCTTCCGGATCGCGGCAACGATCTCGCCGACCGACCAGTCGATTTCCATGATGACGTCGGCGAACAGGCCGTTTTTCGACTTGCCGGCGAACTTGTCGGAGACGTGCAGCGGGACGTGCACCATCGAGTGGGGGACGTAGAGCAGGAACGGGCGGTCCCGGTTGCGATCGATGAAGCTCACCGCCCGCTCGGTGTACCAGGTCGTGAGCATGTTCTGCTCTTTGTCGGTGAGTTGCGGGTTGACGATGCGGGTGCCGGCGCCGGCGGTGCCCTCCATCAGCGGCAGGTGCGGCCAGTGCTCAAAGCGTTTGTCCATCGGCAGGTGGTCCACCTCCGGGTGGTACGGCCACATGTCGTTGGAGTAGGGCAGGCCGAAGTATTCGTCGAAGCCGTGCTCGGTCGGCAGGAATTTCGGGTGATGCCCGAGATGCCACTTGCCGAAGCAGGCGGTGGCGTATCCCTTCTGCCTGCAGATCTCGGCGAGGGTAACTTCGTCGGCGTGGATGCCGTGCGTGGCCCGGGGGCCCAGGGCTCCGAGAATCCCCACGCGCACGTTGTAGCAGCCGGTCATGAGCGACGCCCGGGAGGCCGAGCACACCGGCTGGCTCGCATAGAAGGACGTGAACCGCCGACCTTCCCGGGCGAGGCGGTCGAGATTGGGGGTGGCGGCGGCCTCCTGCCCGAACGGACCGATGTCCGCGTAGCCCATGTCGTCCATGAAGATGATGACGATGTTCGGCGGTCGTCCGTCTACCGTCGCGCCTGCCGCGGTTGCGATCGCCACCTGGCCGATCGCGATCATCGTCATCACCAGTCGCATCGGAACTCCTTTGCCTCTATTGCGCCCCAGGCTTCCCGGTCGGAGGCATTCTACCGAGATGTCGCGGAGGCCCCAACGTGCCGAAAACCGCCGTCGTTGTTGGGTGCGGGCTGGCGACAGGGGTCTTTTTCGGTTGCGTAGCACCGGGTGGGGTGATCCAGCAAAACCGCAAATAGTTAGACTTTCACAGATAAAATTGGTTGGTCTTCATCGGTTATGTTTTCCCTGCGTCAAGGCAGTCCATCTCTCGCGTATCACAAGCCACCTTTTCGTCGACTGAACATACGCCGGCGGACAGATACGCGTGTGCACGTCAGCAGGGATTGCCTGCGGGACGGCAGGAGGCCCGCGCGGCAACAGCAGCTCGTTCCGCGTTGCAGGCGGAAGGCGTTGGGTTGTCGTGCACACGAATCCGCGGCGGTTCGATCGCGAGAGCCTGATCCGGGTGGCTCAGCCCGGCATTTCGTCGCGGCCCGGGACCGGCACGGATTCTTTTCCGGAGGCGAGGCTGCCGAACCAGCCGATGGTCCAGGTCACGGTGAAGCCCACGACGGTGAACCACATGGGCGAGATGCTGCCCGTGGAGGTGAGCCAGCCCGGGAGCTTGTTCACGGTGCTGAGCGAGGTCAGCCAGCCGGCGGCGGCCGTCCCGATCGCGGCCCCGATGAGCACCGGCATGGCCCGGGCGCGGCGCGAGAAGAACGCCAGCATGAACACTCCCAGGAGAGGCCCAGAGAATGCACCGTTCAGCTTCTTGACCATGTCAAAGACGGGGCCGAGGCGGTCCACCACGCAGGCGAGGGCGGTCGCGATCACGCCGAGAACCAGGGTGAGCGCCCGGATGAACGGGACCTGCGCGGGGCTGTCCGGATCGGCGCTGCCGCCCCAGAAGCGGTTGCGGATGTCGATGACGATGGACGTCGCGATGGAGTGGATTCCGCCGGCGATGCTGGACATGGTGGCCGCCAGGAGCGCGGCGATAACGAGGCCGATGAGACCCTTCGGCATCTCGCGACGGACGAACAGCGGCATGACTTCGTCCTGGCGGTTGACGGCGTAGAGATCCTGGCTGGCGAGCTGCGGATTGGCTTCGTATCGCGCCTTGAGGCCGTTCTGAAGGACGGACTTGTCGGTTGAGGCCTTTTCGATCCACGCCGACGGCGTCGTTCCCTGCTGTGCCGCGACAGCCTTCACCATCTCGGGTGCTTTCTGGAGATCACCGGGGCGCCGGCTGAAGTACTCGACCGGTGCCGGGGTCAGGCGCTCGGGGTGCTCCATGTAGTAGCTGGATAGTCCGCCGCCGACGATCATCAGGCCGGGGATGACGACCAGGACGCCGGCGATGTTGGCGATGAATGCCCGCCGACAGGACTTCAGGCCGGTGGACGTGAGATAGCGCTGCACGAGCGACTGGTCCGTGGAATAGGCGGAGAGGTTCTCGATGAAAGATCCGATGAGCAGCGCCCAACTGCCCATCCGCAGGCTGGCATCGAGGCTGAAGTCGGTGAACTGGAGCTTGCCGGCGGACTCGTACAAGTCCCACGTGGCCGACCACCCGCCCGCGCCGCGAATCGCGAGGAACGCCGCACCGACGATCGAGATGGCGAACACACCGAACTGCACGACGTCATTCCACATGACCGCCTTGATGCCGCCGGTGACGGTGTAGAGCGTGGTCACGATGCCCATCACCCAGATGGTCAGCAGCAGGTCGGTTCCCGAAATGACTGAGACCGCCAGCGAACACGCGAAGGTCGCGGCCGCCATCCAGCCAGTGCGGAGGAGGATAAAGAGGATCGCTCCGAGCAGGCGGACGCGAACATCGAAGCGCTTCTCGAGAAGCTGATAGGCGGTGAAGCAGCCGGACTTGACGTAAATGGGGATGAACCACCGCATCACGAAGGGCGTGGTGCACAGAATGCCCACGAGCCCCACGCCGAACAGCATGTTGAACCGGTACGTCTCACCCGGCACCATCAGAAAGCTGTTGGCGCTGAAAAGCGTCGCCATGACGCTCAGGCCGACCGGCAGCCAGCCCATCCCGCGGTTGGCGAGCAGGAACTCTGTCGCGGAACTCTGTTTGGCAAAGACGAAACCGAGGATGGCGGTCAGGAGCAGGTAGGCGAGGACGACTGCGCCGTCGATCCACGAGAGGTGTTCGAGAATCTGCATGGACGCGTCCCTTCGAACGTTGGACTGGTGCTGCTGATTGCTGATATCCGGGTGCTACGCAGACTGGAGGCTCGCGTCCATCCGCATCCTGGCAGGGCTGGAGACCAGTTCCGCCGCGTCGACCTTCGATCGGCCGAATCGTAACGGCGCGTTCCGCAGCGGTCAAACCGGGATCGAGCAGGCATTCTGTTGGTTCCGCAGCGTCCGGCTCGCGGCCCGCGCCCGCGTTGAACGTGGGGGAAGTGGCCCTGCGGAGTGCAGGCGGTGCGCGGTGGCTCCCTGCAGGCGGCGTGCGTAGGATGCCCCTGAACCAGCTATGAGGAGCACGTGATGCGCGTGTCGAGGCGACACATATCGGACCTGATGCTCGCGGCCATGACGACGCTCGTGACCGCGGGCGTTTCCTTCGCCGCGGACGAGAGCACGCCTCCCGTCGTACGGGTCATGGACGGCGTCGTTCAGCCGCGGCGCCCGGTCGCGGAGGCGATCGTGGATGCCATGCGGTTCCTTCAGAAGGCGGACGGCGCGTACGTGCCGGGGCGCATCGACGGGGAACTGGCGGGCTACTTCACGAGCGCGTTCGTGCGTCCGGATGGCTCCCGGTCCGACCGCGCACTGGCTTACCCCGCGCGTCAGCACGCGTATTTCATCTTCACGTTCCTGCGGTATCACGCGTACACGGGGGATCGCGCCTGGCTGCTGAGGGCGGGGGACCTGGCGGACTGGAACCTGGCGCACTCGACGCCGGCGGGTGCGTTGTACGCAAACCTGCCGTACTCCACCTTCCGCGAGGGCCAGCCGGGAGGGGGACGCGACGGTAAGGCGATCCACCCGGACAAGGCCGCGTTCCTGGGGAGCGGCTACCTCGCTGTTTACGAAGCGACGGGGGACGCCCGCTACATGAACGGCGCACGGCGGATCGCGGAGACGCTCGCTGCCCGCCAGCGCGACGACGGAAGCTGGCCATTCCGCGTTGTGCCGGAAGACGGGACGGTCGTCCAGGACGGCGGCGGGGCACCGGTGTTCCTCGTCGAGTTTTTCGAACGCATGGCCGCGCATGACGACAAGCCGGCGTGGCGCCGCGCGCATGACCGGGCGCTCGCGCACATGATCCGAACGAATGTCGAGAAGAATGCGTGGAATACGTACCACGAGGATGTCCGAGCGAAGGAAGAGGCGTACCTGTCGGCCGAACCGATGTCGTTTACGGCCGACTACCTCTTCCGGCACGCGAAGGCAGATCCCCGGTTCGTGGACATGGGACGGCGTGTTCTCCGGGGGATGGAAGAGGCGCTTGTGCATACGGAAGGCCACGCGGTCGCGCCGGCACCAGGCGTGGCGGAGCAGGGGGGCTTCCTGCACATCATGCCGGGACACACCGCGCGCTACTGCCTGGCACTTGCGGACCTGTATGCCGCGACGGGCGACGGCGAGACCCGGCGCCGTGCGCTATCGGGCATGAATGCGGTCACGTTCATGCAGTCGCCCGAGGGGCTGTTCCGGACGTTCTTCCACACCGTTAACCCGAGAAGCCGCGGGCAGAACAGGCCGGACTGGTACTCTCAGCATCTGTACACGGTGTGTCATCTCCTCGAAGCGATGCCGATCCTGCCCGAGCTTGCACCGGATGAAGAGGATCATCTCCTTGGCAGCTCGGTCAGCGTTCGGGAGGTCCGTTACACGCCCGGCGGCGTTGAATTCGAGACGATCGCGCCATCGCGCAGCGTCCTGAAGCTGTCGTTCAGGCCGGGCGCCGTGCATGTCGGCGGTCGTGCGCTGCCGGAGGCGAAGGATGGAAGGACGTCCGGTGACGGATGGTGGTTCGACCCGGCAACCAGGCTGCTGGTCATCCGGCACGGCGCGGGCGGGGTACGTGTGACGGCGCACCAGTCATGCGGCTGCGGGCATGTCGGCCTGCGCGATGGCGGGGCCGTGTGAGCGTTCCCGGGTGCGCGCGGGTCAGCCGCGTCGCGCCGCACGTCGGGCCGGGACGCCGCCGTCCACGCCCGCCGTGGGCTGCTCGTTTGCGAACTGGTCTTCGTCCTTGAGTTCCTTCTTCAGCCGGAAGAGCTCGGCCTTCAGCTTCGCGACCGTTTCCTGGTGGGCGGGGTCGTTATACAGGTTCTTGAGCTCGTGCGGGTCGGCCACCAGGTCGAACATCTCCCACTGATTCTTCTTCCAGAAGTAGATCAGCTTGTGCGTATCGGTGCGGACGCCGTAATGAGCGGCCGTGTTGTGATGGCCGGGGTCGTGGTAATACCGGTAGTAGATGCTTTTGCGCCAGTCGGCCGGGCGCTCTCCCCGCAGCAGCGGCAGAAGGCTGCGGCCCTGCATGTCGGCCGGGATGCTCACGCCGGCGGCATCGAGCAGCGTCGGCGCGAAATCGACGTTGAGCGCCATCGCGGTTTCGACGGTGTGCGGCTTGATCACGCCGGGCCAGCGGACCACCAGTGGGGTTCGCAGAGATTCCTCGTACATGAACCGCTTGTCGTACATCCCGTGGTCGCCCAGGTAGAAGCCCTGGTCGCTCGTGTAGATGACGATCGTGTTGTCGGCCAGGCCATTCGCGTCGAGCCAGTCGAGCACCCGCCCGACGTTGTCGTCGACGGACTGCACGCACGCGAGGTAGTCCTGCATGTAGCGCTGGTACTTCCAGGCGTTCAGTTCCTCGCCTTTGAGCACCTTCCTGCGGCCGTCGACCTCGATCTCGACCTCCGTCGGTTTGACGTTCAGCCATCTCGTCCGCTCGTCGGCGCTCATGTCGGCGGGAGGCTCGAGTTTGAGGTCGCGCCGGGTCATGTCGTCGAAGACGCGCTGCTGGTTCTCCTTGAGGGCGTCGGTGCGGGTGGAATAGTCGTCGCGGAGCGTGCGCGGCTCGGGAATGGTGCGGTTTGCGAACATCGCGCGATGCTTGTCGTCGGGATCCCAGTTGCGGTGGGGGGCCTTGTGGTGCGACATCAGGAAGAACGGCTTGTCTTTCGGCCGATTCTTGAGGAATTCGATTGTCAGGTCGGTGATGACGTCGGTGGCGTAGCCCGGAATCGTGCGGCTGCCGGTCTCGGTATAGAAGACGGGGTCGAAGTAGCGCCCCTGGCCGGGGAGGATTTCCCAGTAGTCGAAGCCGGTGGGGTCGCTGCCGAGGTGCCACTTGCCGATGATGCCCGTGTAGTAGCCGGCGGCCTGCAGGTACTTGGGGAGCGTCGGCTGCGCGCCATCGAAGCGGTTGAAGACGGGAACGCCGTTGATATGGCTGTATTTGCCCGTGATGATGGTGGCCCGGGCGGGCGTACAGATGGAATTCGTGACGAAGCAGTTGTCGAAACGAACGCCCTGCTCGGCGATGCGGTCGAAGTGGGGCGTCTTGTTGACCGCGCTCGCGTAGCAGCTCATTGCGTGCGAGGCGTGGTCGTCGGTCATGATGAAGAGGATGTTGGGGCGCTTGCCCGCAGCCCGCGCGGCCCCCACGGCAGGGGACAGGGAGCCCGCCGACAGGAGACTCATTGCCGCAAGGACCGGCATGACTGTCGTCATTCGCATGTTTGGCTTCTCCTTACTTCTCGCCTCGTGAGCCGGAGTCGACCGGCCCGGCGCCCGGCGACGCGTGCATCCGGGCGACCCGGGGATCGTACCGGAACGGGCGGCGCCGCAACAGGGCTGGCAGGGGCATTTCTCGGATCGGACGAACGACCACCTGGAAATGGTCACAGGCTCTGATGGAGAAAGCGGACATGGGTCCCGCGAACAGGGGGGCGGCGCCGCCAGCGCGTCAAATCAGCCGGCCAAGACGTGCCGCATGCATTCCGAGGGCGGCCAGCATCGAGAGCGCGTACACGACGACGAAATCGGTCCATTCGAAGCCGGTGATGACGCCCGCTTCGCGGAGCGCGAGGAAAATGAGCGGATGCACGAGGAACACGCCGAACGTCGTCTTCACGAAGAGCCGCCGCAGCGGATCATCACGACCGCGCAGGCACGCGAACAGGCAGACGGCGCCGAGCGCGAGGCCGAAACGTCGCAGCATCCACCGGTCGCATGCGAAAGGCAGCGGCACCAGTTCCACGCCGATGGCGGCGATGGCCACACCGGCGAAAACGAGCGGCAGGAGCATCGCCGTGCGACTCTCCGGTCCCGCGGCAAGGGTAAGGCCAACCGCGACGCCGAGCGGAATCGCCGCAAGCGAGAAGACCCACTGGTTGAACGGCTCGGGGAGATTGACTCGGACGCGGATGGCCGCACACAGGAGCAGGATCAGGACGCCAGTCACGGCTGAGGCCGCGAGGGCCGACGGGAGTTTTCCCTTCTGACTCGACTGCGCGAGGATTGCCACCACGGGTGTCGTGAGAAACAGGAACGGCACGAACCAGAGATGAATCACCGGCCCGTACAGCAGCATCCGGGGGTGGAACCAGTCAAACGCGCCGCGGCCCTCGGACCGGCTCATGCCGACCAGCCAGGCAGCGTACACCAGCGACCAGAAGACCCACGGGATCAGCAGTCTCCGGGAGCGCCTGGCCGCGACAACCGAGGGCGCGGCGGGCGGGACGCGCCCGGCCTGCAGGCCTGCCGAGATGAGCAGAAGCATCGGGAGCCCGATGCCATGCAGCAGATGGTCACCGACTGAATGCATCGACACGATGTCGATCATCGCCACGAACCGCAGGTAGTCGAGGGCGAAGAAGCGCTCGCGGGTGTGGGCGGCAACGCGCAGCGATGGATGCTCCCGGACCGAGGTCGAGAGAGGCTGTTCCAGAGGCAGAGTTTCCACACTCACGGGCGGAGCACGTCCACTGAATCGAGCGGAGTCCGCGCGCCCCGCACGCCTGTGAGGGGACCGCGGTCCGGGTCGCCGGCAGGAGAAGCCTTTTCCCCGCCTTGCCGATGCCGATTGTGCGTGAGGTTATCCGCAGGACCTGCCGGAGGCAAACGGGCCGAAGGAACAAGCGCTGCTCAGGCCGGCGGGCCGTACTTTTCCGCGACGAACTCGAGGGCCTGCTCGATTGCATTGGCCGCCCGGGCGAGGTCGTCCTCCGTGTGGCGATATGCAAGGTACCCGTGGTGGTAGGGTTGGATGAAGACACCGTTGCGAATGGCGTACGTGTAGAAATCGCGGCGGCGCTCCTTGTACGTCTTACGCTGGTCGCGCGGGAACGTGACAAAGAACATCGGGCCGTTGCCGCTGAGCTGTGCGCCGGCTGCGGGATGCCGCTCGATCGCGCCGGCGAGCTGCTGCATCAGCGTCGTGCCCTTGCGTCGGATCCCCGGGAGCACATCATCCCGCTGGAGGATTTCGATTGTCTTCATGGCCGCGACGAGGCCGTCGCTGTTCGGGAAATAGGTGGAGCTAATGAAGACATCTTTTTCCCCCTTCTTCATGAACTGCGCCTTTCCGACCGTCGCGGCGATGGCGTAGCCGTTGGCCATGGCCTTGCCGACGCACGCCAGGTCGGGCGTCACGCCGTAGACCTGCTGCGCGCCGCCCATTGCCAGGCGAAAACACGTGCGGACTTCGTCAAAGATCAGAACCGCGCCGTGCCGGTCTGCCAGTGCGCGGACGCCCTGCAGGAATCCGGGTTTCGGCTCCTGGAGCGGCTCAGCGAGCGGATGGCCGTAGGGCGTCAGGATGATGGCGGCCGTCTGGTCGCCGTGCGCTTTGAGCAGGTCTTCGAGGCCCTGCAGGTCGTTGTAATGAAACTCGTGAACGTCCTCGTACAGTTTTGCGGGGATGCCGCCCTTGACCTCGACGCACCAGTCGTGCCAGCCGTGGTAGCCGCAGCGCAGCACTTTCGTGCGCCCGGTGGCGGCCCGCGCGACTCGGATGGCGTAGGTGGTCGCGTCGGAACCGGTCTTGGTGAAGACGCTCATCTCTGCGCAGGGGATCAGTTCGCGAAGCCTGGCGGCGAGCTCGTGCTGGCAGAGCTGGGCGAGCGAGAAACAGAAGCCGTTGTCGCGGATCTGGCGGATGACGGCCTCGTCGATCTCGGCCTCGCGGTAGCCGATGATGATCGGGCCATACGCGCATAGGAAATCGATGTACTCGTTGCCGTCGATGTCGATGACGCGCCCGCCGGTACCCCGTTCAAAGAAGATCGGATATTCGCCTTCGACGAAGTTGTAGGGCCGCCGGATGCCGAGCACACCTCCTGGAATCAGCGTCTTGGCGCGCTCGAATTCACTCAGGCTGCGGGACAGGTTCAGCGGTGCAGGCTCTTTCATGGCGGGTCCCCGTGAACGGCGTTCCAAATCATTACGTCAACTCGGCGGCACTTTCGTCCGCCGGGGGCGGACGCTACGACCAGGCCGCGGGAGGTCGTGAAAGCACGTGCCGCACGTCAGTCTATCAGGCTCGGCGCGTGCCGTCCGCTCCGCGCTCGACCAGTCGGCGGGCGATGAACGTTGCGACGTGCTCGGCGTACGTGCCGGGGCCGAATCCCGCGTCGAAACCGATTTCCAGGGCCAGCTTGTGGTTGATCCGCGGGCCGCCCATGACGATCACGAAGCGTTCCCGCAGGCGCTCAGCCTCGAGGAGTTCGACGAAGTTGGTCAGGTTCTTCACGTGCGTGTCTTTCTGCGTGACGACCTGTGAGATCAGGATCGCGTCGGCGCCGAGTTCGCAGGCCCGGGCGATCAGCGCGTCATTGGAGACCTGGGCGCCGAGGTTGTGGGCCTCGATCATGGGGTAGCGTTCGAGGCCGTAGTGGTGGTTGTAGCCCTTCATGTTCATGATCGCGTCGATGCCGACGGTGTGGGCGTCGAAACCGGTGCACGCGCCGACAACGACGATCCTGCGGCCGAGCCGCTCGCGGATGAAGTCGTTGACCTCGTCGAACGTCATGGACGCGCCGGAGATCTCGGCCACCTGTACGGTATCGGGATCGATGGCGGCGGTCGTTCGTCCGTACGCGATGAAAAAGCTGAAGTCAGTCGAGAGTGGCGACGCATGCACAATCTGGCAATCCGCAAACCCCATCTTCAGTACGAGCTGCCGGGCCGCCTCGACCGCGCGGGCTGAGTGCGGGACGGGCAGCGTGAACGAGAGCTGCACCGCGCCATCGCGCAGCGTGTCGCCGTACGGTTGAACCAGCATCACGCCACCCCCAGTCGCGCGCGGAGAAACGTTTCGAACGGATTCCAGTAGTCCGGCGCCTTCTCGACGACGCCGTCGAGGCCCTTGCCGGCGTCGGGCGATCGCTTCACATCCGCGAACATCCCTTCGGCGATTGCGGCGAACAGGCCCCGCTGCTCCACCTGCTCCAGGAACGCGATCGCTTCGTCCAGCACGGTGTGGGCCCGCGCGACGATCCTGCCGTCCGGCCGGAACAGCAGTTCGTCCGAGAGTGAGGCGATCTGGTTCATCACGTAGCGGGCGTTGCGGATGGCCAGGTAGCGGTCCTGCATGAACGGCGTGTGAATTGCTTCCGTGAGCATGCCGAGGAGGTGGATCGACTGGCCGCTGAGTTTCGAGACGAAGTTGAACATCGCGTTCATCACGTACCCGCGGAAGATATCGCCCGTCATGTGCTTGGTCGGCGGCATGTACTTGAGGGGGCATTCGGGGAAGATCTCGCGGGCCATGAGGGCCTGAGCGAGTTCCAGGAGGAAGCCGTCGGTGAGATCGGGGTCCATTTCGAACGCGTGACCGAGGCCGATCAGCCGCGAGGGCATGCCGGCATCGTGCGCGAACCGTTCGTTGAGGAACTGCGACGCGAGAACGGTGAAGGCTTTTTCCACCGGGTCGGACGTGGTGAGATAGTTGTCCTCGCCGGTGTTGATGATGATGCCGGCCAGCGCGTTGATCATGCGGCTGAAGTTCTGATCGACGAACGTGCGGTACATGTTGATGTCGCGGAACAGGATGCCGTACATCGAATCGTTCAGCATCATGTCCAGGCGCTCCAGCGCGCCCATGGCGGCAATCTCCGGCATGCACAGGCCGGAGGCGTAGTTTGTCAGGCGCACATAGCGATAGAGCTTCTCGCATGTCTCGTCCAGCGCCTTCCGCATGATGCGGAAGTTCTCCTGCGTGGCGTAGGTGCCTCCGAAGCCCTCGGTAGTCGCGCCGAAGGGGACATAGTCGAGGAGGCTCTGCGCGGTCGTGCGGATGACGGCGATGACGTCGGCGCCCTGTTCGGCCGCGGCCTGGGCCTGCCGGACGTCCTCGTAGATGTTGCCGGTTGCGACGATGACGTACAGCATCGGGCTCGACATGTTGTCGCGCCACGTCTCCAGTCTTTCGTTGCGCCGGGCGACCACGCCCTCGATTCGTTTGGCGAATTGGTCGACCAGTTCGTTCGCCCGGCTCTGGATCGCTGCGGGATCGCCGAGTTCGACGGAGCTGATGTCGAACCCGGAGGCCACGGCGTCGTTCAGCTGCCCGACCGTCCAGCCCTTCCGGAGCAGAGCATTGACGTAATACCGCGTGACCCCGTGCGGGAGGCGGTCCTTCATCGCATCGACGATGAGATTGGGCACAGGCGTCCCGACATCGCCGGCACCGTCCGCTCCCATCAGCCGCAGCGTCGCGCGTTCGATCGCGACCGTTGTGTGTCGCCCGATGTAGTCCTGCACGGGCTGGACGATGCGGGCGGCCAACTCGCGGGCGCGGGCGATCTTGTCCACAGGGAGATTGAGACGGGATTGTGCGATGGCTGAAGCCGGCATTACTCCACCTCCGGCGGAACGTCTGCCGCCGACGGCGTGCAGATGTTGAACACGACGTGCGATGCGATCACGGGATCGTTGAGGGTTTCGCGGAATTCCTTCTCAGTCAGGTCGTGCAGGTTGACGATGCAGGCGGCGAAGCGGAACGCCCGGCAAAATCGCAGCTCGACCTGCCGCAGGAGGCGGCGCAGCTCTGGCTCGCTCAGGAAGACCTGCGAGAAATCGCCGAGCAGAATGGTCCGGCAGCCGGCGGGCAGTGTTTCGATCGCGCGCGCGGTGAGCGCGCCGTCCAGCGTGCAGATCGAGGCGTCCACCCGTTCCGGGTGCTCGGGCAGAACCGGCAGGCTTTGCAGGAGAAACATCCGGCGGACCTCGCCGGCCACGCGCATGAGGTTGGCCGGCGTGGCTCTCGCAACATAGACGATGGTGCCGTGCCGGGCGACCGAGACCTGCGTCACGCGGTCGTAGGCGCCGTCGATGACGATGGTTTGGATGTTGTCGGCCGCAACCGCTTCGAGTACCTGTGCGACCCGCGCGTTCGACCCCGGGCCGATCAGCTCGATGCGCCCGCCGATGCGGACGTGGGCGAGGACCGGCGGGCCGAATACCGTCTGGAACGGAAAGACCTGCCGGAGGTCCGCCTGGACGACGCTCTCCTCGAGCGCCTGGCGTGCCGTGACCAGCCAGTCGCCGGGTTCGGCGATGACCTGCGGTTTGGGGGCGCCGGTGATCGCGTCGTTCCGTTCGCCGTCGACGCCAATGCTCATATACGCGAGCGGTCCCGCGTTGCGGATGCGTGAGACGACGTAATTGAGCAGCGTCGTCTTGCCGGCGTTCTTCTCGTTGCCGAGCAGGAACGTGGTCGCGCCGGTGAACGTGCCGGCGGCGCAGAGGCGGTCGAGCTCCGGGATCGTGCTCACGTCAGTGCTTCCGCTTCAGGTCCTTCGGCTGGAGGAACACCTTGCCGCCGTCCAGGAGCTGCGCGACGCCATCGAGTGGACGGTACCGGTGGTCTTTGCAGAACTGGCAGTGGCACTCCGAGTAGATGTTCGGCGGCTGCGTGTAGGTCGTGATCATGCCCTCGTAGTTCCGCAGGACGTACCGGATGTCCGACTGGCTGAGCACGTAATTGGGCTGCAGCGGGATCTTGCCGCCGCCGCCCGGCGCGTCGACGACAAAGGTGGGCACGGCCATGCCGGTAGTGTGCCCCCGGAGGCTCTCGATGATCTCGATGCCCTTGGCGATCGAGGTGCGGAAGTGCGAGATGCCCCGCGAGAGGTCGCACTGGTAGATGTAGTATGGCTTGACGCGGATCATCAGCAGTTCGTGCATCAGCCGGCGCATGATGTGGATGCAGTCGTTGACGTCCCGGAGCAGCACGGTCTGGTTGCCAAGCGGAATGCCGGCGTCGGCGAGCTTCTCGCACGCCTCCTTCGCCTCGTGCGTCACTTCGTGCGGGTGGTTGAAGTGCGTGTTCACGTAAATCGGGTGGTACTTGCGAAGCATCGCGACGAGCGCGTCCGTGATGCGCATCGGGAGCACAACGGGCGTACGGGTGCCGATGCGAATGATCTCGACGTGGTCGAGCTCGCGGAGGCGGCGGATGATGTATTCGAGATGATCCTCCCCGAGCACGAAGGGATCCCCGCCGGACAGCAGCACGTCGCGGATCTCCTTGTGCTCGGCGATGTAAGCGATGCCGGCATCGATCTGCTCGCGCGGCAGGTGCGCGTCCTCGGACCCGACGAGCCGCCGGCGGGTGCAGTGTCGACAGTACATCGAGCACATGTGCGTGACGAGGAACAGCACGCGGTCAGGGTAGCGATGCGTCAGGCCGGGCGTGGGGGAATCTTCGTCCTCGTGCAGCGGGTCCGTCATGTCGGTCGACGCGTCGTGCAGTTCGTCGACGCTGGGGACGGCCTGCAGGCGGACGGAGCACGCCTTGTACGCGCGGTCGATGACGGCGGCGTAGTAGGGGGTAATTGCCATGCGGAACGTGGTCAGCGTCTCGTCGATGTTCTGCTTTTCGGTCTCGTCGAGGTTCAGGACCCGCGCGAGCGTGGCGGCATCGCGAATGACGTTGCGGCACTGCCAGTGCCAGTCGTACCAGTCGCTTTCCGGGACGTTGGCATAGAGCGGAATGTCTTGCCAGGTGACTTTGCGATACTCCTTCATGGATGCCTCCCATCCGCCGGGCCGTTCGCTTGTGCAGTCGTGAAGACTCGGCTTCCCGTCGTCTCGTCACTGAAAACGCCGGTCGCTTGCGCTCAGCAATACAGCGACTGGTAAAGCTCGCGGATGGCGCTCGATTCGCGGAGCACCTGGAGCGTGATTTCGTCGTGGCCGCGGGCATAACCATTGCCGATGATCATGTTGACGTCCTTGCCGACCCCCTCGGCACCGAGTGCGGCCTTCGTGAACGACGTCGCCATGCTGAAGAAGTAAATTGTCCCGCCGTCGCGGCACATCAGGATCGATGCCATCTCGGTGTTGGGGATGTTGACGCAGTTGATGACCAGGTCGGCCATGCGTCCGGCGGTTAGCTCTTTTACCTTGTCGTGGCAGGTCAGGGCGTCTGTCGCGTCGAGTGCGACCACCTCATCACAGATACCGAGTGACTTGAGCCGCTCCACCCTCTTGAGCGAATGGCCGACGCCGATCACCTTTCCCGCGGGCCCGGCCTGTCGGCGGGCGACGTAGGCGCAGAGAATCCCGCTCTTGCCGGACGCGCCAATGATGACGACCGTGTCGCCCTTGCGTACGAGGCGCTGCGTCTGGGCGGGCGCGCCTGCAACATCGAGGGCGGCCAGCGCCAGCGTGGGCGGCATATCGTCGGGCATCCTTGCATAGACGCCGCTCTCAAAGAAGATCGCCTGCCCCTTGATCCGGACCTGGTCGATGTTCTTGCGTACCTCGAGGATCTGCTCGATGTGCAGGGGCGTGAGAGAGAGCGACACGAGGCTCACGACCGGGTCGCCGGGCCTGAGACCGCGGTCCGCCAGCCGGCTGCCGACCTGGGCGACGCGTCCGATGAACATCCCGCCCGAGCCGGTCACCGGGTTTTGCTGCTTTCCGCGCTGCCGGACGATGCCGAGGATGATCTCGGCGATAGTCCGCTCATCGCCGCCGGCCTGCTCCTTGATCTGGGTGAAGCTGGCGCTGTCCACGTTGAGGGTGTCGACATCCACGAGGATCTCGTTGTCCCAGATGCGGCTCATGTCGTTGTCGAGCCGCCGGGCCGGCTGGGGCAGAACACCTTTGGGTTCGAGCACGCGATGGCTGCCGAACGGATCTCCGTTGGGTACTTCCGGGACGGGCATGGATGTTTAACTCCTGAGTTGCAGCAGTGTCCGGACGTCGGCCGGGGTGGCAATCTCCAGCCCCGCGGAGCGCGCCACGGACGCGGCTCGCTCGACGAGTTGCGCGTTGGAGGCCGCGAGCACGCCTTTACTGATGTAAATGTTATCTTCGAACCCCGTCCGGATGAAGCCGCCGAGGGAGATGGCCGCGAAGATACCGGCGTGGGAGGCCCGCCCCCCGATGCCGATGAAGGTCCAGTGGCTGCCCTGGGGAAGTCGGCGTGCGAAAAAGGCGAGGGTTTCCGCGTCGTAGCGTGCGGCTCCCGGGACGTTGAGAACGAGGCCGTAATGGTACGGTGGCTGGATCAGCTTTTCCTCGATCAGGATCTTCGAGTTGTCAATGTGCGAGAGGTCGAAACACTCCAGCGTCGGCTGCACGCGGTGGTCGCGCATGACGGCCGCAAACTGCCGCATCATCGGCAGCGAGTTGACGAAGTAGTCGTCGCCGAAATTGACCGTACCGCAGTCCAGCGACGCCATGTCCGGCTGGAGCGTCACCGGTGCGAGCCGCTCCTGTGCCGACATGCCGACAGCACCGCCGGTGGTCACTTCGATCACGATGTCGGTCTTCGCGCGGATACGCGAGATGGCGTCCCGGAAGACGCCGAGGTCCTGTGTGGGGTTGCCCTGCGGATCGCGGACGTGCAGGTGCAGAATTGCGGCCCCGGCGGCCCGGGCATCGGCGGCCGCTTCCGCAATTTCTGCAGGTGTGATCGGAAGGTTGGGGTTGTCCTTCCGAGTCACTTCGGCACCCGTTACGGCGCAGGTAATGACCATCTTGGCCATGGGGACCCTCGTGAAAAGGCGAAAGCAACAAGTAAAGGTAAAAAGGAAAAAGAGGAGTGAATACCCTGCAGATTTGCTGGAGAACCTGTCTCTCTGTTCCTGCTGTCTTTTCCTTTTGCCTTTTTCCTTGTCTCTCAGCATCTTCCGATGCAGTATTTTCGCGGATCGACCCGGGTGCGCAGGATGTCCAGCTCCTCGTCTGTCGGCGCCGCGGTCGTTTCCACGGCGTCCGCGAACAGCAGTTCGAAACCCGTGTTGTCGATCAGCTCCTGTCGCGTGTGGCCCTCGTGGATGGAGAGGACCTTCATCCGGCAGGTCTCGTTGTCGTAGCCCAGCACGCCCAGGTCGGTGATGACGCGGAAGGGCCCCGTTCCGCGCGGGAGACCCGCCGCCTCGCGCGCTCCCTTGCCGGTCAGGTACCCGGGGGTGGTGATGAAGTCGACTTTCTCGACAAATCGCCGGCTGTCCTGCGGTGTCATCACGATGGTTCGGCGGCAGAGCGATGCCAGATCATTGGCCCCACCGGAGCCCGGGAATCGCACCTTCGGCTTTTCCCAGTTTCCGATGCAGGTTGAATTCAGGTTGCCGTACTTGTCGATCTGCGCGCCGCCGAGGAACGTGTAGCCGATCCGCCCGCGCCCGCAGGCGTCCATGACGGTATTCATCGAGCTGGCCATCATCGCACGGTAGAACGTTCGACTGTCGCCGACGGAGATGGGCATTTGCGGCATCTGCGGCCCGATGGCCCCGGCTTCGAAGAGCACCACGAGGTTCGGGGCGTGCGTCTTCTGGGCGAGCATGGCGGCCGCGCAGGGGGCGCCGGTGCCGACGACCACCATGGCGTGATCCGGCAGGCTGCGGGCGCCGACGACGATCATCAGTTCCATCGCGTTGTAGCGGCTCATGCGACGCCCTCCTGCCGGTGAATGCCGAGCAGCGGGAGCATCCGCTCCTCACGCGAGAGTTCCACGATGCGCCGGATGCCGCCGCACTTCTCGAGGTACGCGTAGAAGTCGGGCACGCCGTAGATGTATTGCTCCAGAAACGCCGCGAATGTCGCCGGGTCTTTCTCGACCTCCATCCAGCGCTGCAGATGCGCCTCGTCCGAAAAGTACCGCCCGGGCATATTGCCGGGGTAGCAGCCGTAAGGGGCCTCGACGACGGCGTCCACGATCGTTGCCGGAATCTTCGTCCGGCCGGGGTCGCTGCGGATCACGTCCTCGGAGACGATTTCCTCCGCGCTGATGATCACGTGCTTTGACGCCTGGGAGAGCTCGATGTCCGCCACCTCGAGCCCCTCGATCTGGCAGTTGCCGCTCGGGTCGGCACGGTGGACGTGGATCAGGGCCACATCCGGGTACAGCGCCGGCAGGGCGGCGTATTTCTGGCCGGTGAACGGGCACAGCACCTCGATGGCGGCCGAGTGCTCGAACGTGTCCGTCCCGAGCATGATGCGGCTGGGAATAAAGCTGATACCCATGGCGGCCGCCCGCAGCCGCCACGCGAGGGCCGCGTTTGTCCACTCGCAGAGCTGTATTGTGCCCTGCTGGATCAGGCGGCGCGCGTTCGGCGAGAGGCCGCGGGCCTCGAGGCCCAGGATGTAACCGACATCGCAGCGGCTGATGCATTCGCCGGCGCAGAGGATCTGGAAATCGTGTGTCATCGTGTGACCGGCGACGCCGAGATTTCTGCGGCGCTGCCGGACGATCTCGTGGAGGACGATGGTCGAGATCCGGTTTGTGCCGAAACCCCCCGAGGCGATGTAGTCGCCGTCGTGCACGAAGCGCTCGACCGCTTCCCGGGCCGTCATGAGCTTGCTGGCGAACTGCGGGGTCTTGGCCCCGAACCACTCGCGGGCTCTTTCGACGTCCGGGTCGGTGAACAGGGGACCGGATCCTCGTTTCAGCGTGCTCATGGTGCTCCCGTCGAACGCGAATGACCTGTGTCACGCCTGAACGCACCGGCAGGACTCACAAGGGCCGGCGCCCGGTCCGATGTGGCCGTAAAGTGACACGCCCGATATATCGCGCCTGGCTGATTGAGACAAGAGGGCCGCTGCGCAGGGAGGTGTCAGATGGTAATCCAGCCTTCGAGGTAAAGGACGGCGCGACCGGCGATGATCACGCGATCTCCGTCGAGTTCACAGGTGAGTGAGCCGCCCCGGCGGGAGACCTGCCGGGCCCGGAGACAGGTTTTACCGAGCCGCGCGGCCCACCAGGGCACCAGCGTGCAGTGAGCGGAGCCGGTCACCGGATCCTCGTCAATGCCCTCGGCCGGCGCGAAGAAGCGCGAGACGAAGTCGACGTCTCCTTCGCCCGGAGCGGTGACGATCACCCCGTGGCGTTCGAGCCGGGCCAGTGCAGCGAAATCGGGCCGCAGGGCGCTCACGTCCGATGCGCGGGGAAAAACGGCCAGGTAGTCGCGCGATGCCAGCACTTCCACGGGTTCGGCGCCGAGAGCACGGGCCAGTTCAGGCACAGGAGCACATGGTTGCGGCGGGCGCGCGGGAAAATCCATCGCCAACTCGTCGCCCCGGCTGCGCACGGTGAGGTCCCCGGCCTTGCGCGTGCGGAAGACCACCTGATCCAGCGACGGTTCACGGTGCCGGAGGACCACGTATGCGGAGGCAAGGGTTGCGTGCCCGCAGAGGTCCACTTCGACCACCGGCGTCATCCAGCGGATGTCGTACCTGCCGTCGCCTCCGACGAGAAACGCGGTCTCGGAGAGATGATTCTCCGCGGCGATGGCCTGCAGGACGTCGTCGGGCAGCCACCGCTCCAGCGGACAGACGGCGGCCGGGTTGCCGGCGAAAAGGCGGTCGGCAAAGGCGTCCACCTGGTAAATGGGGATCCGCACGGTACTCGCTCCGAATCAGGTGCCCGGGCCGGTGATTGTACCGTGACGGCTCGACTCGGGTCACGCGGCGGGCCTCGGGCTCCTGCCGGGGCGGCGAATGATATCCCTGCCCTGGCATCGAGGCCGGACACCGCAGGCAACACGCACCGCGGCCACACACCACCCGCCTGTCACGCAGTGCAGGTGCGCACCGCTGGCGGCACCAAAAGTCAATCGTGAGCTCGGGGTTCGGGCGCGCCAGGGCGACGACGGAAGCTCTGCGGAAGGCGTCTATTGTGAAC
>CAZJTF010000050.1:0-25921 GCA_964548565.1 uncultured Planctomycetales bacterium
CCTCAGTCCTGTAAAGACGCGCAACCCTTTTCGAGAGGCAGACTCCATGCGAATCGGCGTCGACCTGATGCTCTGGACCGGCTGCTACACCCGCAAAGAAACAAAGCTGATTGACAAGGTGGCAAAGATGGGATTCGACGGCGTCGAGTTCCCGATTTTCTCTCCGAAGGACGTCGATGTCCCCGCCACCCGCAAGGCGCTCGAGGCGAATGGCCTCGGGTCCACGGCGTGCACCGTCATCGTGGCCGGCTCGCTCATCAGTCCCAACGCCAGGGACCGCAAGGCGGCGCTCGATCATCTCCGAGCGGTGCTCGAGGTGAGCAAGGACATCGGGATCGAGTGCGTGGCGGGACCACTCTACTCGCCAGTGGGTCTCCTCGTCGGACGCGCCCGGAACAACGACGAATGGAAATACGCCGTGGAGGGCCTTCGCAAACTGGCGGACACGGCCGAGATCCTCGACATCAAGGTCGGCATCGAGCCGTTGAACCGGTTCGAAACGTATTTCCTGAACATCGCCGAAGACGCCCTGCGACTCTGCAAGGAGGTCGGCAGCGCGAAGGTCGGCGTGCACTATGACACGTTCCACGCCAATATCGAGGAAAAAGACCCGGTGGCCGCGCTGAAGAAGATCGGGCGCAAATGGCTCACACACGTGCACACCTGCGAGAATGATCGGGGCATTCCGGGCACCGGCCACGTCCCCTGGGACGCCACGATGAAAGCCCTGGCCGACATGAAGTACGACGGCTGGATCACGATCGAAAGCTTCGTCCCCGCGATCAAGGAACTCGCCCGTGCCGCCAGCATCTGGCGCCCACTCGCCAAGGACGGCGACGACCTCGCGAAACGTGGCCTGAAGTTCCTGCGGCAGTACGTGTAAGACCACCTGTACGCGCCTGCTCCGTCTGACATGCTTTCGGCGGAGCAGGGGCGTTGGGTTCGTTCGGTAAATCTGTGTTGTTCGCCGGCCAACTCCCCTCCGTGGCCAGGCCTGAGATTAACGGAGATGTCAAAGAGCCGTATGGCGGGCACACAGAGCAGCCCCACCACAGCCCTGTAACACGAGGGGTGCTCCGCCCGCGGACGTACCGCGCGGAGCACGGCCCTATCGCCTCGACAGGGCGGAGAGTTGCGGATCATCCGTCAGCATCGCACGCCCCCGGGGACCATTGAGCGGCCCGTCCGCGCGATCCATCACCAGGCGTGAGGTGACCAGCAGCGCGAGTACGTAGAACGCCCACCCCAGCGCCAGTGTCTGCACGTACCCGAACATCATCGCGACCGCCATGGCCAGGATGGAGCCCATCACGGACGCGCCGCCGTTGAGCGCCCAGACCCAGGGGATCGAATCGACGTGCGCCCGGGAGACAAGGCGAATCCCGGACGGAAACAGCGTCCCCATCCAGAAGGCGGCGATTGCCACGACCATCACGAACAGCGGGATCTTCCACGCGAGCGGCAGCGCCAGCGTGTAACGCGTCAGCACTTCAGCGGCGATTCCGAGGCCGGCGATCAGCACGACCGTCCATCGCATGAGACGAGCCAGCTTCGCCGGCAGCACTGCATCGGAAATTCTGCGGCTCCACAGGCTGCCGAGCCCCGCCGCCGTCAGCATCGCGAACAGCACCGCGGTGAGGCTGAACGTCGGATGCTCGAGATAGAGAGCACCCTTCTGCAGCAGGAAAATCTCGACAAACATGAAGCCGACGCCCAGCAGAATGAAGTACACCCCCCAGAGGACCGGCAGTGTCCGGATCGTGCGCGTGCAGACCAGCGGTACAACGTAGAACAGCCCGACCAGTACTCCAGAGATCGCAAGCAGCACGATCAGAACGAGCGGTGCGACATAGTTGAAGGTCTGCCCATGCACCGCGGACGGCCGGAGCACCAGGTCAAAGGCGTGCGAGAAACGCAGCATCTGGAAGAAGAACGGCCGGTTGTCGGTGGGAGGGCTGAGATCATACTCGCTTGCCGCCCGGTACGCTCTGCTCGATTCCGCGGCCAGTGCCTGCTGAAAGTCCGGATCATTTGCGCCATGTCCGGGCGTGTACAGGACTTCGAAGCCCAGGTCGCGGGCAGCCTGGGTGATCCGCTCTCCGTCGTCCGCAGTGAACGCCCTCTTTCTTGCCAGAACCGTCGCGACCCCTTCGCGCTGCGATGTCGCGATCACGATGATGTGGTTTTCCGGACGATCGACACCGGTCGCGGCCAGTGCACTCCGCGCGAGGACGGCGTTCCGCAGCGACTGGTTCCGCGGTGTGAACAGATACCGCGTTACGGAAAGCAGGCCGTCGTCCGTGAGCCGCGCGAGGTAATCCGCGTACGCCTCGACGGTGTAGAGATTGTTTTCCGCCAGGGAAAACGCCCCCGCCGTCGTGGCCGCCCAGCTGTCAATCAGTGAAATCTGGATGATGTCGAAGCGGTGATCCTGCCGGCGGAGGCAGCTCCGCCCCTCGGCCACTTCAACATGCACCCCCGGCCGGCCGTACAGGTTCCCGGCAAAATCGCGGTAACGGTTCCGGACGAGATCGACGATGACGGGGTTGATGTCGCAGGCTCTGACTTCGGGGACGCCAAACGCCAGCGCCGCCAGCACGTCCCGCCCGCCGCCGCAGCCGATGATGAATGCACTCGTCGCCCGGGGGTGAATGTGGTAGGCAAATGACGTGACGTCATACCGCAGGTGCTCGAGTTCAGCGGGGTTCCCAAGGAACTCCGTGATCGGCGTCCCGGCACACGCGTCCTGCTCGACCCAGATCTGCCGGACGGGCTTTTTCGGCTTGAACTTCGCGCTGAGCCCCCAGCCGAAGGGCGTGTCCCGCTCCGACTCGAAGAGGACCGCCGGATACACGGTAATGCGGGCGAGCGGCGACCACTTCTCGAACAGCAGGCTCGACTTTTCCTCGTACGATTTCGTGTACTTCACCCGGAACAGCGGCGTGTGCGTGCTCACAACCCACAGGGCGAGCGCCACCGCTCCCACTCCGGTCGTTTGGAGCGCGAGCCGTCGCGCTGTGACCCGCTCCGCAAAGCACACGCCCGCGAGCAGCGCGAGCACGGCGGCCGCAAGCACCACGCCCGGCCCGGACATGAGCCAGATCGCCGGCACGAACAGGATGCACGCAGAACCGGAGCCAAGCAGGTCCGCGCAGTACAGCCGCGGTGCGTCCTCTGCCCGGCGCCGCAGAACGAGGGCCAGGCACACCCCGACAAGGAAGAACGGAACGGCGCATGCCGTGAAGATCCGCACCAGGCCGAGAAGACCGCGCGGCGACAACCAGTTGACGATGCGGACGTCGAGCACAAGACCCAGGCAGACGAGGATCGCGATCGCCTGGAGGCACGCGAGCCGGCCCAGGACGCGCGGGAAGCGCCTGTCGAGCCACTCCCGTGCGAAGAACGCGCTCAGCCCGCCCGCACCCAGACCGAAGAGCGCGAGCGAGACGGCCAGGTACGCAAAATGGTACCACAGCGTGACGGAAAAAATCCGAGTCAGGGCCAGCTCGAACAACAGCGCGGATGCGCTGGTCAGCCAGACCCCGGCACACAGAGAAAGCGCCTTTCGATCCACATGAGAACTCGCAGACTCGACGAATACTCGCCGAGCCGGTCACCTGCTCACGCACACCGGGCATAAGGTTATCGCCTCTGATATGTGGCCGCAAGCCAGAACGACCCGCAGGAGGACGCCGTGGCTGAGAAAGTCCGAATGAAGGCCGTCCAGAACGCACCGAATCGACTCTCCTTCAAGAAAAAACGCGCGAAATCTCCGCGCGCTAGCGGGTAACCGCATGGTACAATCAGAACTTCGGCCGGAGGTGGGGGTTTCCTCGTCGAGGGAGATATGCCTCACCCCACACGCACCCGCCATCCGGAGCCGGACGCCTCGTGCGATGCCGCCGGTGGCGCTGGCGGGCGTCGCCCGCGTGCGAACGGCGAATGCCACGGAGAGCCCCGCACCACACTGCGGTGGTTGATGTTCGCCACCGGCCTGGGTGCACTGGCGTGGTTCATCGTCCGCGTCCTGCCCAAGCCTTCCCGCGCCGCGTATCCGTGCCAGCGGGCGGCCATGCCGCTGGCCGCAGGGTTCCTGGTGTGGATCGGCGGCACGGTCTCGTGCGTCGTCGCAGGGCGGCGCGCGATGGTTCTGCTTCGTCGCTCCCGCACCCTGATGGCCATCGGCTGTTTGGGCATCGCACTCACGGCGGGACTGCTGGCGCTGCTGCACATGCCGAATTCGCGGGCCATCGCGTCGTCCGGCCCCGCCAACGCTCCCATCGGCGTCCCGAAAGGCATCCACCCCGGGCGCGTCGTGTGGGTGCACAACCCGGATGCGACCTCGTGGGGCGGTACCAACGAGCAGGGCCAGAACATCGGATACGGCTACTGGTGGCAGTCCAGCCACACGGATCAGGCCGTCGTACATACGATGATGTCGCGGGCGGTCCGGGACCTTGCGGGAGAGAAGACCGACGCCGACGCCTGGCGGGCGTTGTTCCAGTACAACAATCAGGCCCGCGGTCGCGGCGATCTCAACTACCAGGCGGGCGAGAAGATCTGCGTCAAGGTCAACATGGCGACCGCCTGCCGCAGCTTCTCCAACATCGTCGATTCATCAGGAAACCAGACGAAGCAGCTCGGATGGGTCAACACGTCACCCCAGATGATCGTGGCCTTGCTCCGCCAACTGGTGAATGTCGTCGGCGTCGCCCAGGAGGACATCACCGTCGGCGATACGACCTGCTACTTCCCGAATCACTACTGGACCTACTGCCGCACCGAGTTCCCGAACGTGCGTTACCTGGCGAGCAGTAACGCGTGGAACCGTGAGCCCCCCACGTCATCCCAAGGCACGCCCTTTGAAAGCAGGATGGACTGGAGCACGCCGGCCGCCGCGGGGCTTCAGCAGGACTATCTTCCGGTGAGCTTCGCCCAGGCCGACTACATCATCAATTTCGCCTGCCTGAAAGGGCACTCCTCCGGGATTACCCTTTGCGGCAAGAACCACTTCGGCTCGCTCACCCGCCTGCCCAACGGTGAAAACACGTTCTACAACCTGCACCTCAGCCTGCCGAATGCCGTCTGGAGACCCGGACGCGGCAAGTACCGCGCCACCGTGGACGTGATGGGACGCTCGGACCTCGGCGGCAAGACCGTGCTCTACCTCGTGGACGGCCTCTACGGAGGATATATGTCCGAAGGGCGTCCCTACCCCTGGAAGATGGCTCCATTCAACAACGACTGGCCGTCCAGCCTGTTCGCCTCGCAGGACCCGGTAGCGATTGACTCCGTCGGGCATGACTTCCTGCTGAAGGAGTGGCCGCACATCGTCGCGAACGCCGGGCTGCAAGACGGCGCGGAAGATTACCTCCACGAGGCAGCGCTGGCGAACAATCCACCGTCGGGCACGACTTACGATCCGAACCGCACCGGGCAGGCACTGTCCAGCCTGGGCGTGCACGAGCACTGGAACAATCCGCAGGACAAGCAGTACAGCGTCAATCTCGGGCTGGGCTCGGGCATCGAACTGGTGCACGTTCGACTTCCGCAACAGACAGGCGACCTCGACACGGATGGCGACGTCGATCACCAGGACTTCGCCATCTTCGCATCCTGCGCGACGGGGTCGGGGCGGCGCTACGATCTGGAGAATCACGGGGGTTGCCCGCTCGAAGCGGACACCCACGGGAGGATCGCCGCGGATTTCGACGGCGACGCAGACGTGGACATGGACGATTTCGCCGTCTACCAGAAGTGCTACAGCGGCCCGAACCGCGCATCGAATGCGAACTGTGGCGGCTGAGTACCCTGACAATGTCAGCAGGCTGGAAGCAGTTTCGGATCCTGCCGGACACGTGTTTTGACAGCGCTCGGCTAGACAACGGCAGAACCGGGGAGACACTGTGCCGGGAGAAGTACTGATCCTGTCGGCGTTGTCGGCCGTTGGGCTTGCCATCGTTCATGTGTTCGCAGGCAAGCTCCGCTTTTTGACGTTCAAGCCGCGCAGCCGCTGGCTCTCCGCCGCGGGCGGAGTCTCCCTGGCATACGTTTTTGTACATGTCCTGCCGGACCTCGCCCGGAGCCAGGAAGAGCTTCTGAAGCTGCAATTCGGGGCGATGAGGTTCCTCGAATCGCACGTTTATCTCCTGGCCCTGACGGGTCTGCTCACATTCTACGGTTTGGAGCGCCTGGCGAAGGCTTCAAAGACCGCGGGAATTCGGCACGGGCACGACTCCACAAGTCCCGGCGTGTTCTGGCTTCACATTGGCATGTTTGGCATCTACAACGGCCTGATTGGATACCTTCTCCTTCATCGTGAGACACCCGGCAGGCTGAGCCTCCTGACGTTCTTTCTCGCCATGAGCACCCACTTCCTGGTGAACGACCACGGCCTCAGGCACGACCACAAGGCGCGCTACGACACCTACGGGCGATGGCTTCTGTCCGTCGCGGTCCTCGCGGGCTGGACCGTGGGCGCGGCAACAGAGATCCACAAGGCCGCGGTCGCGGCCATGTTCGGTTTTCTCGCCGGAGGCGTTGTGCTGAATGTCCTCAAGGAGGAGATCCCCGAGGAGCGGGAGAGCACGTTCTGGGCGCTGGTGGTGGGAGCCGTCGGGTACGCGGTACTTTTGCTGGCGATATGAGACTCCGCGGATGGTCCCACGACCTGCCCCTCTGCGAGACGGAGCCGCTCGCACCGGCGGCCGCAGGGCTTCCTGGAATCGGATCATCAAAAAACGGGACGCCCCGCCTGGGAATCCAGACGGGGCGCCGTATTCGTCGCAGGGTTCGAGTCGGGCACGCGGCGGTTACACCGCGGCCGTCTCCAGTCGCCCGGCCTGCACCGTGCTCTTCTGCATGCGGTAGAGCCCGTAGGCGGTGAGCGCGAGGACGATCACGATCAGAACCGCCTCGACCTTGCGGTTGTCGACCAGCATCATCACAACCGCCGAACCCGTGATTCCGACCAGCACCGCCGTCACGATCCACATCACCCGGGGATGCCGCAGCATCGTGCAGGAAATACCGAACGTGCTGTAGCTGCCGGTGATCGTGCCCACCACCATCACGAAGGCGAATCCATGGATACCCTCGCCGCCCGCGGCGTACATGATCACCACGACGATGAGCACCGTGAAGACGGTCAGGATCGTCCGGGACAGCGTCTGGTTGATCGAGTCATTCACCAGCCGCGTGGACAGCGTCGCCATGCGTCCACGGTTCTCCCGGATACGGTCGAAGATGACGATCGAGTCGTTGATCGAGAACCCGATGATCGTCAGCAGGGCCGCGATGATGTTGAGGTCGATCTTGAAATCCGACAACAGCAGCGCCCGCCCGATGAAGGTGTTGTAGAGGTAGTGTGAGGCGACCACGCAGGCCAGGCCCATCGCCACGTCGTGGTAGAGCCCGAGAATGCCGGCCACGCCGAACTCGGCCGAGCCGAACCGGATCCACAGGTACGCCGCAATCGCAATCAGCGACAGGATCACGGCGATGATCGCCTTCTGAGACGCCTCCGACGCCACCTGCGGTGCGAACTGCGTCACGCGCTGCAGTGAACGCGTGCTGGCGAGCGCCGCCTCCGCGAGAGACAGCTCCTTCTGCGCCACTTCCGTGCGCCAGGTCTCGACCGAGTCGAAGTACGGCGTGCTCGGATCGTTCACGACGATCGCGATCCGCGTGTAGCGGACGTTATCGCCCGTGCCCGTCGAACCCGGAGCACGTTCCAACCCGAGGACGAGCGGCTCGCGCCACTGCACGCCCTCGAAATCCGGCTGCAGCCGCATCTCGGTCAGCCGCTGTTTGACGTCGGCCGCCGTGGCCGCCGGCTGCAGGTTGTCGAACACGAGCACGACACCGCCGCGGTACGGAGCGACCGACTCCTGTGAGTTGCCGCCGATCACATCTGCGAGCGTGGTGTCTTCCTGCTCAACGGGGAAGAGCCCGTCCGGCGCACGATCCGGATCCTTCACCAGCTGGGCCTGGATCGGCTGCGTCGCCTCGATCAGGTCGGACATCGACGCCAGCATCGCCGCGGAGACGATGGGCTGGCTGGTCTCCGAGGTGATGATCTCGAAGCCCTTGCGCGTCCCGCCGCCCGGCAGCTCCTCCTCGAGGACCTGGACGCGGGCACTACGGAGCTTGCCGGCAGCCGTTTGTGCGTAGTCGGCGGCCGACGCAACGCGCTGACGCATGGCGTCAACCGTCGTGATCTGCGCCGCTGCATCCGGATCCAGTCGCACGAGTACCCCGCCGCCTTCCGCTGGCGTGATGCCGCCGCGCTGAATGTCGGTGCTGAGGGTCGGGAGCAGCAACGATTCGAGCTGCGCCTGCGTGAGGGCACCACCTGCGGAAATTTGGAAGCGCCCGTCGCCGGCGGACTTGATCTCGGCATTGCGGAGCGCGCCCGCCGCCTTCTCCAGCCATGCCACCGAGTCAAGGCCCTTGTCCTCACGCGGTCCGGTCACGTAGTTGAGCACCTTCTCGTCTGTCAGGTCCTTGTACTGGTCCTTGAGCTGGACCTGCACACTGGTGCCGCCGACAAACTCGATGTCCATCAGTTTCCCGTCGCGAAGCCCGACGTACGTCAGGACCATGCCGAGCCCGATGATCACACCGGACACCGTCCAGAAGATGCGATACTTGCCCATCCAGTCGATGGTCGGAGCGCTGAGAAGCTTCATCATCGGAAGGCGATTCTGCTTCTGATGACCCGTCACCCGGTACATGTACCGGAACGCCCACAGTGACAGCATCAGGACCGCCGACGTCGCAAACAGCACCAGCAGGAACTGGCCGAATCCAACAAGGTTGCTCTCCGCCATCTCGTGCGGGTCATTGCGGTGGAACAACCAGCCCACCGCGAAGATGGCGCCGCCAGCCACGGCGAGGATGCCCGTCATCAGCCAGGCACGACCGGTCTCCTCACGGTTCAACGACTGCGGCAGCATGATGTGGTAGTACTGCCGGGTGACGAACAGCGCGGTGAACATGCTGATCGTCAGACCGATGCCCAGCGTGATGCCGAAGCCCTTGATTTCCTCGCTCCCGATCCACCACAGGATTGCGGCGGTGATGATCGTGGTGACGTTGCCGTCGAGGATGGCGCTGAACGCCTTCTCGTATCCGAGCTTCACGGCCATCCGTGCCGAGACACCGCGTTGCAGCTCCTCGCGCATGCGCTCGAAGATCAGAACGTTCGCGTCAACCGCCATACCCAGGGTCAGGATCAGGCCGGCGATGCCGGGCAGGGTAAATGTCGCCCCAAGGAACGACATCACGCCCAGCGTGATCACCAGGTTCATGAGCAGCGCGACGTCGGCGATGAGGCCGTTGTAGGCGTAATAGATCGCCATGAACGCGATGGTCGCCAGGAACGACGCGATCACGGCCTGCTGGCCTCTCCGACGGTTGGTCTCGCCGAGCGACGGCCCCACGCTCTTGATCTGCAGCGGTACCTCCTTGAGACGCGCGGGCAGTGCACCGGCTTCCAGGGTGTTCACGAGGTACTGCACGTACTGCGGGGTAAAGCTGCCCGAGATCTGGCCGTTCGTCGTGATCTGGCTCCGGATAGTCGCTGCGGAAATCGCCTCGTCATCCAGGAAGATGCACAGCGGGCGCTCGATGTTGCTCGACGTGAGCTGCCCGAACCGTGCACCACCGCGCGGGTCGAGACTGAAATCGACCGTGATGCGGCCCATCTGGTCGCGGCCGGGGCGGGCGCTCTTGAGCGTCCACGTGCGGTCGGCCAGCAGCCCCATGTCCCCCGTCGCGTGCGCGAGGACGTATTTGTGGCCCATGTACTCCTGCACGATGTACGACGGATGATTGAAACCGTCGTCATCCGACTTGGCGACGCGGAACCAGGCGTACTTGTCGCCTGCGTTCGGACGCGGCCCGCGTTTGGCGAGTTGCTCGATATACCGCTCGATCGGCTCGTTGTACGCGGGATTGGATGAGTCCGTCATGCCGTTGGCGCCGCGCTGGGCCAGGATACGGAATTCGAGCACGCCGGCGCCTCGGAGGAGCCGCATCAGGTCGCTCGGGTCGTCGAGCATACCCTTCTGGCTGGCCCACGCGTCGTGGCGGAGCACGAGTTCATCGATGCCGGCCGCCAGGTCAGGATGGGTTTCCTTGAGCTTCGCGATGCCCTTCGCACGCGTCTCGTTGCCGCGCCCGAGTTCCAGCAGGTCGCCCAGAACGCGCATGTCGATGTTCGTCGCGAGCAGTTGCTCGATCAGCTGGCGCCGCTCCACGAACGCCTTGTCCATCTCCCGCGCACGCTCGCCGTCGGGTTGAGTCGTGGCGCCGGGCTGAGTCGTCGCCTCGGGCCTCGTCGCGGCGCTCAGGCGCCCGTAGGTCTCATCCGCAGCCGCGAGCCTCTCAAAAAGCGCCTTGCGCGACGGGACTTTCTCGGACATCGCGCGGAACGCCGCGTCCCGCTGATCGGGCGGAAGAAGCAGCGCAGAGCGGATCTGGCTCTCGGTGATATTCGTGTCGGCGATGACGTCGCGGGCTGCCTCGTAGCCCTCGCGGTTCACCTTCTGCGTGTCCGGCGGTTTGGGCATCTGGATCTCGAGCCGGTTCGTCCCGATGGGACGCCAGACGAGGTTCCGGTTACCCTGCGGATCCACGCGTTCCTTCAGGATGGTCATCATCCGTTCGGCGAGGTTCTGCTTGTCCCATTGCGACAGCCCGGAATCGTCGATCTCGAACAGCAGGCTGTGCCCGCCGGCCAGGTCGATGCCCTGCTTGAGGTTTTCCTCCGGCGGGTAGATCTGCCAGAGGCTCAAGCCCACAATCACAACAATCAGTCCAACCTTGGACCAAAGGTTTTTCTCACCCATGTCGGTTCCTCGGATGTTTGGCGAAATGCACGTCGTGCGTCAGGTATTCAACTGGAAGCGACCGGTTCGCAGCCGCGGAGATCGTCCGCGTGCCGGGGGCCCGTCGCCGGAATGCATGGTTCTTTGGGTCGCCCGGATCGTTCAGGCGCAGACCGGAGGTGCGTGCGCGAACCGGCAGCTCAACCACTGCTTCTGGCAGGCCGGACGGGGCCGGGGTGCGTCAGCCCGATGCAGCGCGGTCGGGCGGGGATTGAGGCAGTACACCGGCAGCATCGCCGTGACGGCCGGCGTATCGACAGAGCAGCCCGGTCCCGTTGCCCGCGTCGTGCCGCCGTCCCACACGTCAGTTGCGTGGGCGTAAACGGTTGGCGATGCGGGCTTTTTCGCGGGCGACTGATCGGTTTTCGGGGAATGAACCTGGTCTGCGCCGGGCGCGGGCGGTTGCGTGGGCGACGAATCGGTCATCGGCAGGGATGTCTCAGAGGGAATCGCGTGATCGGGAAGCGTCGCCCCGTCCGTTCGAGCGGAGGACGTCGAGGGCGCCTCGTGCGCGGTGGTGGCGGCCAATGTGGTGGCAGCCAACGTCAGCACGGCCAGGAACCCGACACGAACAGCAGTCACATGCGACTCCACGCACCCCTCGTACGCCCGCCCGGGCGGGACGGTTCCGCAGAACCCGGCATCATACTCACTGGGACAGACGTTTCCAATCGGGCGGTTCCCACCCGACGGTATGTGATTATCGGCGGAAATGCTCCCCTCCCGCACAAGTCCGTTCACGAACCCGCGTGTCTACGTACGAGGGGCACGGGTCGGCGTTTCCCGGCGGTTGGCAGAGACATGCCGCCGTTTTTGGTGACTCAGCGGGAGGACTCAGGCGTTGCCCGGCGAACCCCCGCCGAGGACACCAGCATACCTCCGCGGCGAAGCTCCGCCATTCAGCTGGCACGTCCTGTAACTGGCCGCAGGGTGCCCTGATGCGGGCGAATGATGAGGTACGGCAGGCGAGTTGCCGGGCGCGGTCCGGCGTCACTCGCACCCAGGCGGGACGCGGCTACACGGCAGGTAAGGCCAGTTGGCATCCAGCTTGAACCGGGGCATTTGCCTGACGCCCCGGAAATTCCACGGCAGAGGTGTCTCGCGGGAGTTGAAGGGCGCGATCTGGATCATCCACGCCTTGAATGGTTCCGTCGTGCGAATCCCGTTCTGCTGCTTGCCGCGGGGGAAGAACTGGGCCTCGGCGTGGCCGTCGAAGAACGCCGCCGTCGCGCGCCCGAGGTGCCGGTCCGCGAACATGTCGCCTTCTCCAAAGCCGTCATCCAGCGAATAATTCGAAATACCGTTCTGCTCATCCTCATCCAGAAACTGGATGGCCGCCTGCGGATGCTTCACGCGATCCATGAGCGGCGGCAGCCCCGCCCGCTTCACCTTCAGGTCGGTTGAAGGATCGGGCATGGCGAGCGCCACGTTTTCCGGCGTCGAATAGCTCGTTTTGCCGTTGTACCGCACGGACGAGGGGCACTTCAGGACCGCCTCGTCGTGGTAGTACTTCCAGAGCCGCCCGCTGCGGGGCGCGTTCCGCCAGGCCGCGCCCTTCGCGTTGGATCTGCCGCGATCCGAGATGTCGATCAGCACTGTCCACGTGCCGAACCAGGTCAGCCAGTCGCGCCGGTAGCCGAGCGCGTACTCGCTCTCGAACTCCGCATCGTTCCGCCCTACCCCCGGAGCCCGATCCCTTGCATCGGTCTTGTACAACAGTGCGGCGCGCATGAGCTGCTGCAGCTGTGACGTGCAGAGAGCGGTCTTCGCCTGGGCTCGCGCTCGCGAGAGCGACGGCAGCAGGATCGCCACCAGCACCGCGATGATCGCCACGACAACGAGGACTTCGATCAGAGTGAACCCGCGCGGCAGACGGGGGCGTCGCCGCCGCTCGGAGGATGTTCTCGCCAATGCCTCGCGCACGCGATGTGTCTCCTGTCGGCGCCGCATGAGCCCCGCACGATCACTGTACGGCAGAACTGAACACTGTGCAACGTGCGACCTCCAATTCCCGCTCGCCCGGACCGGCTGCCGGGCGCGCCCCACGAGCGGCCGTGCCACAAGCCTCCAGCGGGGCGGGGTTTGCGCCGCGCCGGGCCGCCGTGGTCAGCCTGCGGGCGTCGACGCCCTCGCCTCCCGCGAGCCGCCCCGTTTCCTTCCGCACTCCCGGTTCGAAATCCGTAAAACCGTCTGTTATTCTGTTTCGGGCTCAAACCGTTGCCACAGCCGGGGTGCCGCGTCGCTCCAGGATCGGGGGGTCTCGTGAAATTGCCAGACAAGCCGAAGCTGCGCCCGGTCGAGGTCATCCCGGCCGAGCACGAGGGCGAGCGGATCATGCTTGTGCACGATCCCTCGGGCCTGGCCGCAGGGACGATCGCCATGTCCGGACCGGGTCTCTTCCTGCTCTCGCTCATGGACGGCCGGCACACGCGCGACGAGATCCGCGATGCGTTCGCCGAGCAGTTCGGTCAACCCGTGCCCGTGGACCAGTTCAACGACATGATCGGGCGGCTCGATGGCGCCCGGTTCCTCGACAGCCCGACGTTCACTGCCTGGTTCGATGCCCGCGTCGCGGAATACCGCGCCGCCCCTGCGCGCGTGACGGACAAAGCCGAGTCATACGGCATCGACGGCGAGGGCCCGGCCGAGACGATCGCGCGCATGCTCGCGGGCTGTTCGACGGGCGCCGTTCAGCCCCCCGCCAGCCGACTGGCGGGGCTGATCGCGCCGCACCTGGATTACACGCGCGGGGCGCCCTGCTACGCCGATATCTATGGCCTGCTTGCCACGTGCCCGCCGCCCGGGCGGTTCGTCATCCTGGGTACGAACCACTTCGGGCGTTCGACCTCCGTCGTCGCGACCCGCAAAGACTTCCAAACGCCGCTCGGGCTGACGCGGACGGATCGCGCATTCCTGGAGGCCCTGAACACGCGTCTGGGCGCGGACCTGTGCGACAACGAGTACGACCACGCCCGGGAACACTCGGTCGAGTTGCAGCTTCTGATTCTGCAGCATCTGTTCGGCGCGGAGGCCTTCGAAATCGTGCCGGTCCTCTGCCACGACCCCTGCGGACCGAACGGTACGGCGCCGTACGACGGCCGGGGCGTGGATCTCCGGGATTTCGCGCGCCACCTCGGCGAGTTGATCCGCTCCGACCCGGTCCCGACGGTCGTGATCGCGGGGGCTGACCTGAGCCACGTCGGCCGGCGCTTCGGGGACGATCTCGACCTCGACGAGCCGTTCCTCAGCCGCGTGTCCCGACAGGACCGGCAGGCGCTCGAGGCCGTCTCCGCGAATCAGCCGGATGTGTTCGTCCGTTCGATTGCGGCCCACGAGAACAGCACGCGAATCTGCAGCGCCGGCTGCATCTACGCCCTCCTGACCGCCCTGCCCGGCGTCGAAGGCCAGATGCTCCGCTACCACCAGGCCTCGAGCCCCGAGAACGAGACCTGCGTGACGTGTGCGGCTGTCGCGTTCTGGGAGGTCCCTGAAACAAAACCGGCGCGAGCCGGTTGATCACCTTGCGAAGTGAACCTGAAGACTCCAAAAGGATCTCGAGGATGGCGACCCCGGCGCTGCCTTCCGCCGGCGCGATGCCCCGGCTCCGAGGCGCGCCGCCATCTTGCGGGGTGCCGGGGCATCTCCTAAGATCGCCCTGCACTGTCAAAGAGGAGCAGTCATGAAGGCGCGGACGTCCACACCGGGGGCACTCGAACTCTGCAGTCTCATTCGGGACATCCCCGACTACCCCAAACCGGGGATCCTCTTCAAGGACATCACCCCCCTGCTGGCGAGCCCTGCCGGCCTCTCGCTGGCGGTCGAGTTCCTGACGCAGCCGTTTCGTGACAAGCACGTCGATATCGTCGTCGGCGCGGAGAGCCGCGGGTTCATCTTCGGGACGGCCGTCGCACGGAACCTGTCCGCCGGCTTTGTCCCGATCCGCAAGCCCGGCAAGCTGCCCTGGCAGAAGCTCTCGCTCACGTACGAGCTCGAGTACGGCTCCGACACGCTGGAGATCCACGCCGACGCGATCAGGGCTGACCAGCGGGTGCTGCTGCTCGACGACCTGCTCGCGACCGGCGGCACGATGCAGGCCTGCTGCAACCTTGTCGAAAAACTCGGAGGCAACATCGTGGGGGTCGCCGTCCTGATCGAGCTCGCCGGCCTCCAGGGCAGAGAGAAACTCAAGGACTGGCCGCTCCACTGCGTGCTGTCGTACGACTGAAACGGAATTGCGTGATTAGCGATTGCCGATTTCCGATTTGAAGAGTGCGGGGCCGGCGATCTCCCAATCGGAAATCCAGAAATCGATCATCGTCTATCTCTGCGGGGTTCCCCGCCGTGTGCCACGTCTTCTGGTCCATCCTGGCCCTCCTCTTCGGCGCGTGTGTCGGCAGCTTCCTTAATGTCGTGATTTTCCGCTGGCCGCGCGGGCTGTCACTGGGCCGGCCGCTGCGGTCGTTTTGCCCGGCCTGTGGTCACACGATTGCGTGGTACGACAACATCCCGGTGATCAGTTACCTGCGGCTCCATGCCCGCTGCCGCGCCTGCAGGGCATGGATCTCCCTGCAGTATCCTCTCGTCGAACTCGCCACCGCGCTCGTTTTCGTGATGACCTACGACGCCTTTTTTGTCGCGGGAGAGCGTCTCGGCCTGCGGGAACTGCCCGAGGACCTGCCAATGCTCCTGGCCCACTGGGTGCTCTGGGCCGGGCTGATCGCCGTCTCGGTGATGGACCTCGAAGAGTACATGGTGGATATCCGCGCCACGTGGATTGTCTCGGCCGCGGGGATCATCGCCCACACGCTCTGGACGCCGTGGACCAGTCGCGACTGGATCCGCCCCGGTCCGGGGCTGGCCGCCATCTCCTTCGGCGCGACGCTGGGACTGGCGTCCATGGCCTGGTACTTCCTCCGTCAGCCGCCAGAGCCGGAGTTGCCCGTCGCCGAACCGCATCCACCGGGGCTTCCGCCGCCGGCTTCGGAACCACCGACCCCCGCGGTACCCTCATCCGATGGACCGGCGCCCGACGCATCCCCATCCGATGGGCCGGCACCCGCGGCCACGAGCGAGCCCGCGGCTCAACCCGCAACGGAGGTCCCGATGAGGGTCGGGCCTCACTGGGGCTGGTTGCTGCTGCCGTCCCTGCTGGTAGCGGCTTATTTCGTGGTCATGCTGATCCCGAGCGACTCCCCGAGCCTCGAGCGTGCCGTCGAGCGGGAGGGCTTCCCCCACGAGTTGATCCGGCAGTTGCCGCCGCTGACGGAAGGCTCCTGGCGGCTCCTGGCCGGGGCCGCGATCGCTTTCATCGGCCTGACGCTGGCCGCCAGCCACCCCCACGCCGAAGCGGACGCGGACATCATTGAATCGATCGAATCCGAGGCGCACGCGGCCCGGCGCAGCGCCGGACGCGAACTCGTCACCATCGGGCCTGCGATCGTGCTGGCGGTGGCCGGTGCCGTCCTCGTCTCGTCGCAACCCGCTGTCCTGCAAGGCCTCGAGGACGCGATGGCGTGGTCGCCCACGGGAGACTGGCGTCCGCTGCTGGGGCTGGCGACGGGACTGAGCGGCTGGATCGTCGGCGGGGCCGTGGGGTGGCTCGCCCGGATCATCTTCACCCTGGCGTTCGGCAAGGAGGCCCTCGGGATGGGTGACGTGCACATCCTGGCCGCCGCGGGCGCCGCAGCGGGGTGGCCGGTGGCGTTCCTCGGGTTCTTCCTGGCCTCCCCCCTCACGCTGCTGGCGATGATCGTCATCCGCATGAAGCGACAGAGCCGCGCCCTGCCCTACGGACCGTGGCTGGCGTTCGGATTCCTGCTCGCGTCGATTTTCCAGGACCGCATCTTGCTGTATCTTGGCGTCCGCGGGATCCTGTAGACAACGCCCGCGGCGCCAGCTCGCCGCGACCCGCCGAACGGCGAGCTCGCATGGGAACACGCAACCGATGAAGCTTGTGCTGCGACGAGTCAAGGTATATGCAAAGCTGATCCTGATCCTTGCCGCGATCGTGCTCACGCTCGTCGTCGTGTTGAAGAACCAGGAAAACACCGCCGACATCTGGTTCTTCAAGCCCTACACCGATATTAACGTCCTCTGGCTGATTCTGATCATCGCAGTCTCGTCCGTAGTGGGGTGGTGGGGCATTCGTAAGATCTTCGGTGTCCTGCGCGAGCTGCGGGAGGTCCGCCGCGCCGCCGAGGCTGATCGCCGTCTGCAGGAGCAGCAGCGCCTCGCCCGTGAACTCGCGGAGCGCGAGCGTCGAATCGACGCGAAGGTGGTCCGCTCGATCCGCCAGGAGCCAGAGGAGCCTTCGGTTGAACCGCCATCGTCGAAGGCTGGAAGAAGCGACACGAGCACGTAACAAGGAGGATGCGCAATGACGCGTGCAAGAGCTTTCGCAGGAATCGGGTTTTCCGCTATGATGCTGCTGGGTGCGATCGGCTGCGAGGAGAAGACCGAGCCGGTCATCACCCGTGACGATTCGGCCCTCGAGGCGGAGCGCCGCATGGCCGACCTGCAGGCCCAGCTGTCGCAGGCGCGCGCCGACCGGGCGGCCAGCCAGGACGAGATCGTCCGCCTGCAGAACGAGCTGAACAAGCTCCGCGAGCAGCTCGCCCAGCGCCGTGAGACGCCGAGCCCCGCCGCCGGGTGGTCGAGCGTGCCGGGCGGCGCGATGACCTCGATCGAAGGGACGATCCTGTTCGATTCAGGCAAGGCCACCCTGAAGACGACGGCGCGGCGCACACTCAACGAGGTTGCCCGCGTGATCAGCGAAAAATTCCCCGGCCACGACATCTACGTCTTCGGGCACACCGACGACACGCCGATCAAGGTCAGCGGCTGGAAGGATAACTACGAACTGAGCTGCCAGCGCGCACTCTCGGTCGTGCGGTTCCTGCAGAGCGCGGGCGTCGACCAGAACATGGCGGCCGCCGGCTGGGGCGACCGCCGTCCCGTCTCGGAGAATACCTCCGCCCAGGCACGGCAGGCCAACCGGCGCGTCGAGATCTTCGCGATGGCCCCGCAGACCAATTCGGTCGGCCTGATCCGGACTGCGCCGCCGTCGCCGGAGCAGTGATCGCCGCCTCGGCAGCCAACCTCAACAAGGTGCAATTGCCGTGCGCGAACCACCATCTCTGCGCATTGACCGGCGCAGCTTCCTGAAGGGCGCGGCCGGCGCGATCGCCATCAGTGCCTCTTCCGCCGGGCAGGCGGCTGAGAAACCGGCCAGCACCCGTCCGGGCGATTCCCTCCGCCTCGGCATCTTCACAAGCGTGTACGCGTAGTTCCCGCTGGAGGAGGGGTGTCGACGCATCCGCGACGACGGATTTCCATCGGTCCTTCTCGAGGCCCGGGCCCGCGACTTCGTGCGCAAGCACCTCGCCCGGGCTTTGGATACCAGGTCTTAACGCACTACTGGGACGGGGTGGGCGTGCTGACGCCAAACACCGAGGCTTGTCGAGCCGCCGGCGACAAAGAGCCGCTCATGCCCATGAAAGGGGTACTTGACAAAAACCTAACTGCTGATATAGTTCACCATGTTCAACGTCATGCTGCCAACATGTCCACGGACGGCCTTAGAGGGAAAGCGCCATGCGGGGGTCTGACTACAAGCAAGCCCAGCAAATCATACTTGGGCTGATTCGCCAGGCAGGCGGTTCCTTGAGCAGCAGGACTCGCCTCTATAAAGCGTTTTACATCGCGCATCTCTACTATTTCCAGAATTCTCCGGGCTTACTGTCGACATGGCCCGTTGTACGAATGCCCTACGGGCCGGGGATTGAATCGGGGGACATGCTGCTCGAAGGCCTGGCGGCAGCAGGGAAGATCAAGATCAGTGAGCAGCAGAACGGGCCCTATGTGGAAGAGTGCTTCACGCTCGTCGACCCGGTACAGATCAGCCTGGACGAAGCAGCATCGAGTGCGATCGCCAAAGCCTGGGCCTTCGTGAAAGATCGCACTGCTACAGAATTGAGCGATATCACTCATCATTTCTCCCGCTCATGGATCCGGAAGCGAAACGGTGAGCCGCTGAACATCTACATCGACACGCTGTCAGAGGAGGCGTACCAGCAGGACCGCAGAGCCATTTCGCGGATTAAAGATGGATTGGCCCTCGCTTTCGGGGCTTGATGCCGAACCTGCCTTTACACCACCGGCTGTTCAAAGAATGCTTCGCTGCGGCAGCCGACGAAGACGATGTCTCTCTGGCGTCGTCTGGCTTGCACGATTTCATGATGGACGGTCCCCCTGAAGATCCTTCTGAGTTGGCCTCTTTGGCAATACTGCATTTCTGCGTAGAAGATGGGAAGTTCAACGGCTTCCGAGTGGGCCTGATCGCCGCGATCCGTTTTCTTGAGCGCTCATTCCACAAAGAGGCAACGTCGGAATGCTGCGCCGCTATTGCTCACATGCTCAAAAGCGGAACCGCGACCAGAGACTCCGTTCAGGATTGGGTGCAGGCGTGGTTTCACGGATGACCGCGGAGGGGGAGGCCTTTTCGACTGGCCACCTACCTTGAGAGGTCCGGGCCTGCGATGCTGAAGAGTCACTCGCCGTTGAGCACCGCGCGGATGCGCGACGCCCGCTCTTCCCGTCAGCGCGGTACCGGAACGGGCCCGAGGCCGGCGCGTATTCTCGGCAGGTGCAATCGGAAGGCAAGCAGGATCGATCAGGGCCCGCCGATCACGCGTTCTCAGAACCATCCGGCCGGCAGATCCTCGGGCGTGATCCGGGTGAGCACCACCGGACGGTCGAACACGGAGGCCTGCATCTCATCCGCGACGCGCCCGGCCCCCTCGGCGAGGGCCTCGTCGAAAGTCCGGCACGCATCGGTGCAGACCGCGGGATCGGCGCAGCTCGCTGACCACGTGCCGCTCTCGTACGCAATCTGCATGGAGACCGGCATCTGAACGGCGAGGGCGTTGGCGACGCGGTCCACCTCGACCGTCAGATTGACCCTGAAGTGCGACATCCCTGTTCCTCGTCGGCGATCCGAATCCGTTCCCTCTCGTCCATCGGACGCGGGCGTCGGCCACGTGCGATAAAAACGGGCCATTTCGGGAGCGGCATGGAGTTCGAGGGCGAGACTCCGAGAGCCCCGCCCTCGGGACGCGCACCTGCGGTGAGTTATCGGGCGGACGAAGCGTGACCTATGCCGGCGGCAGCGTCAGCAGAAAGCACGCGCCCTCCCCCTCCTCGGCGATCAGCCGCAGGTCGCCGCCCATCTCGCGGGCGAGCCGCCGGCTCAGGGCGAGCCCCAGGCCCACCCCCGGCGCCGACTGCGCGGCCTCCCCTGCAGATTTCGAGAACGGGCGAAACAGCCTCCGCTGCTGATCCGGAGAGAGCCCCGGGCCGTGATCACGCACGCACACGCCCGGCTCCGCTCCGCGATCGCGGGCCGTCACCTCGATCCGTCGGTTCTGAGAACGTGCGGCGTACTTGCAGGCATTGTCCACGAGGTTGAAGAGGATCTGCTCGGTCGCCGACGCGTCGGCGCGGACGCTGACGGTGGAGCCCCCGCCTGATACGACAAGTTCCATCCCCGCCTGACGGGTACGCTCCTCCAGCCGGGGGCGCACCCGCTCCAGAAGGTCTGGCAAGCGGATCGTCTCGATGTGTCCTCGCGCCCGTCCCCGCTCGATCCGCGAATATGACAGCACGTTTTCGACCAGGTGCCCGAGCCGGTCCGCCTCGGCCCGCATGGTCTGCAGGTAGGACTGCCGCTTCGCCGGGTCGGGAATCATCCCCTCCTGCAGCATCTCGGCATACATCCGCAGCGTTGTGAGCGGTGTGCGCAGTTCGTGCGTGACAGCCGAGACGAACGCCGCCCGGCGCTCGCTCAGCGTCACCGCCCCCCACAGCAGCGCCCCGATCGCCCCCGCCGCCAGCAGCACGCACAGCCACGCCACCACCAGCGGCGTCGTCGCCGGCGTCCGCGGCAGCGGCGGCACGTTCGCCAGTCCTGCCGCCTCCAGACGTGCCGGCAGCACCGCGAGCATCCGCCCGGGCCGGATGTCCGACGGGCTGCGAACCGGCTGCAGCGACGCGCCAAGGAGGAGGTCGTTCACCTCACCAGTCAGCATCGTCCGCAGGCGGTCCCAGTCGAGCCACGCCCCCTGAACATATTGCTCGCCCCCCGCGCGCACGCGCCGCGCCAGCAGGAGCTTGCCGTCCACCCAGACGCACCTCAGCAGCCCGATGCTGGCCTCTCCGGCGGCCCATGTCCGGATGTTCGCAGTGTTCGCGGCGATGACTTGCTGGTAGCTCTGGACCCGCTTCTGGAACTCCGTCGCGCTGCGCTGTTGCTGCTGCTGGGCTCCCTGGGGCTGGACGGGGGCAGCCAGCCCCTGCCCGATCTGCAGTTCCTGCTGCACGGGAAGCTGCTCCGCCTGCTGGGCGGGCAAACCGGCAATCTGCACCGCCTCGGCCGGCTGAGAGGCGACGTCCGGGAGCAGCGGTGCCAGGGGAGCGTGCGAAAGCGAGGCACGCAGTGCCTCCAGCCGCGCAAACGCCTGCGGATCCTGCCCGGCGGCGGAGCCCTTCGCGACCCTCCCTCCCAACACCTCCGGAGAAACGACGGTCCGCTCCGAGTCCATCTGGAAATAAAGCACAATCCATTCCGGACGCTCGATTTCCGATGTGGTGGCCCGCACGTAATACGTCCACGGACGCGCGCTTTCCTGTGCGATCAGCGGCGCCATGACCGAATCCATCCGCCACAGGGCCAGCCGTACGGCCTCCTCGAGCGCCGCCTCCATGCTCGCCTGCCGCTGCGCACGGTCGAGCCGCAGCACCGTGTGCGTCACCCACCCCATGACGCCCACGAGCACGCCCACGGAGGCGACGAACACGACGGCGCTCGTCCAGGGCCGGTTCATCATCCCTCCGTCCCGCCGAGCATGTAGCCTTTGCCCCGCACGGTCAGGATGACGCGTGGGCGCGCCGGATCATCCCGCAGTTTCTCGCGCAACCGGGCGATATGCATGTCGATGGTGCGCGTTTCGATGCCGGCGGGGTCGAGCCGCCACACACGCGAGAGGATCTCGTCGCGCGCGATCGCGCGGCCCGGGTTGCACGCGAAATACCGCATCAGCTCAGCCTCGCGCTCGGACAGCTCCGCGCGGGCTCCGTCCTCGAATCGCACCTCGCGCCGCTGGAGGTCCACCGTGCCGCCGGGGATCGCCAGCGCCGCCACGTCAACCGGTCGCTCGGGTGACCGCCGCAGCACAGCCTCCACACGGGCGAGGAGTTCACGCACGCTGAACGGCTTGACCACGTAATCGTCGGCGCCGCGGCGCAGCCCCTCCACGCGGTCAGACTCGGCGCCACGCGCGGTCAGAATGATGACCGGCAGCGTGGGGCGGGCGATGCGGATTTCGCTCAGGATGTCCAGCCCGTCCCGCCCGGGGAGCACCAGGTCGAGCAGCACGAGATCGCAGTCGACGCCGACCGCACGGTCCTGGCCCGTCGGGCCGTCGCCCGCCTCGATCGTCGCGTACCCCTCGAACTGCAGGGCGTCCACGATACCGCGCCGGATGGCGGCATCATCCTCCACGACAAGTACACGGTGCCTGGCCATACCCTTACCCCCGCAGCAGCGCACCCGCGGGCATCAGTTCGACGGGACATACCGCTCGTACGCATAGGTCAGCGTCTTCGTTGTACCCGGGTCGAGCCGGATGAGCCAGCGGAAGGCTCCGGAACGTTCGGTCAGCTTCAGTTGCCCGGTATCGATGGTCCAGGTACCGCCGTCTGGCGCCTGCAACGGCTTGCCCGGAACGGACATGTCGATGACCACGTCGACAGGCAGCTTCTCGAACGTGCGGATTTTGAGTTCGCCTTCCAGGCGCACGAGATCGAGGAACACACCCGGAGCCGGCGAATGCTCCTTGAGTTTGCGGCCGGCCTCGGTCTCCTTGCGCTCACCGGCGACGTTCATCGCGGAGGTCATGGGGACTTCGCATCGCCCGCCCCTGGGCGTGTAGCGCAGCAGGTCCTCGCTGAGCGGCTGGCCCTCGCTGACCGCCAGGAACGGCCCGGTGGTCCACGCAGTGTCGGTGTTGTTGGCGAGCAGCAGGAAATGCTGCATCTGTCCCGGCGGCGACCAGCGGTACAAGTGCGAATACTTGATCCGCTTCACGAACAGGTTAACGATCGCCTTCTCGCCTCGGCGGACAGTCAGATCCTTTTTCGTGTAGACGGTGTAGTCGCCGGCAGCCGCAGCCTCCATCTGCGGGAGATTCCCGAGCACCCGCGACGGATCGACCGGCGCTTCGGCCCCGGGCGCGGGCTGCTCCGGGCCGCCGGCGAACTGGTCGGCCGCCATCGAGTTCGAGATTGCGGCGCGGTGCATGATCTGCGACGTCACTTCGCGCGGGGCGACGGCAGCCCCGATCGTGCGGATCGCCTGGCCCATCACCACCGGCGCCAGGTACTGGGTGTGCAGAAAGTGCGGGACCCCTACGACGAAACTCACGTCACAGTGGACGAGATCTTCCGCCTCGTTCACCAGGGTCGCCCGCAGCGTGAGTTCCGCCGTGTCGTCATCAATCACCTTGAGCGTGTACTCGGGAATCCAGGTGATGCCGCTCCGCAGGTAAGCCATGCCGAGGTGCGTGCGCTCCGGCACGGCGCCTTCCGCGCGAATGACGTGCACCCGAACCGGCATGTCCGTGATCTGCAGCCGCGTGATGGCACCGACCGGAACCGCGAGCGTGTTTTCGTCCGTCTCGAGGATCGCGTAAGCGTTTCCGACGGAGGCAAGCCGCCCCACGGCCGTGCGTTTCCTGTCGGCCTGGGCGTATTCGAGCTGCACATTGAGATTGAGGCATCCCCCGAGCCGCGCGAGGCGGGCATCTGCTGTGTCCGGAGCGTCGCGGCCATCGAACTCCACCACCTCGCCGGGCCCCGAGCCGACGATGTCCACGATCTCACCCTCACGATGCGAATAGATGGCCAGCGTGCCAAACGTCGCCGGCGGGATGTGACGTGCGACGCACCAGCCGTCCCGCAACGCCACGTCGCCTTCCCGCATGAAGAAGCCAAAACCGTTTTTGAACACGGCCACGCGCGACGTGCGCGGTTTCCACAAGTACGTGTTGTCGGGCTCCGCCGCCGGACGCGTTGTGGACGGCGGCAGCGAGACGCGGCTGTCAAGTGCCGATCTCGCGGCGATCAGTGAGAGCGGGACCGCCCGGTCTCCGGTGTCGACCCCGCTCACGGACGATACGAGCCACAGGATCATCAGGATGCTTGGATTCATTGGTTGCTCCCCTTCTCAGCGCGACGCCATCGGCGTACCGGCGATACCCATCTGCTTGTCGTATTCGAGGCGATGCTTGTGATCGAGCGTGAACGCCTTCGGGCCGATCGACTGCGGAGCGACCTCGACCTCCCAGCGGAGGATCCCCTTCTTGCGGTCGTTCTGCTGGTACGCGGCGTCCTTGCTCAACTCGCGCCCGCCCGTCGAGACAAGCTCGACCCGCACGTCGTTTTCCTTGGAGACCGGCAGGCGGTCGACCAGACGCACCTTCGCGGGGGCGGTGCCGAAGTTTTCGACGGAGAGCCGATAGGTGAACTCCACCACGCGGTTGCCGCCCTGGATTGACTCGGTCTTGTCCGCCAGTTCGCGCCCGGCCCGCAGCGATGTATCGATGCCGAAGCCGACGGTGAAATCCTCACCCGCGGCCACCGTCGGGATCTCGCCCTGTCCGACGAACTGACCGTCGGAGTAGGCGGTGACCGGCCCGGCGAGCAGGACCATGCGGCTGGTGTTTGTCACGCCCGCCTCGTTGTAGACGAAGCTGGTCAGGAGCGGGATCGCCACCTTATAGAACTCAGCCGTCATCGGCATGGACGCGATCTGGATCAGCTGCTGGTCGGAGCGACTGGGCATGGAGGTGCGGGAGGCAAGCTGGTACGTGACGCTCACCGTCTCGTCACCGGCGCTGCGACCGGACGGTCGTGCGCCCTTCACGCCCCGGGCGAGCACGTCCAGGATCTGCATTTCCGTCGCGATGCTGTTCAGCGAGACGTCGAGATCGATCGCCTGCGGAGCGGCCGCCTGCTGCTGCACCTCCACCTGCTGGCGCTGCTGCTGCGCGGGGGCAGGCTGGTTCCGCTGGTTTTCGAGCGCACTCTTGCGCCGGAGGAGTTCATCCCGCGCGGCCGCATAGCCTGAAGCATCAAGGGCGCGCTGCCCGGCCTCGGGCTGACCCTTGCCGCCCGCTTGCAGTGCCGCCAGCGCGATGTGAAGTGGAGCGAGCGACGGGGCCCGTGCGGTGAGCGAGGGCGTGGCCGTCGACAGCGTCATGTTCACGTCGCCCCAGTCCTCACCGCTCATCTGCTGGATGGATGCGTAATACTCGACCTGAACCTGCTTGCCTTCGGTCCCGGTCCGCACGTTGTAGAACGGTGTCCACGTGGCGCGATCGACCAGGTACCGGACGCGCAGGCACCCGCCTTCATCCTTCAGATTCACGAAAACGACCGCCTCCCGGACCGTGCGGGCCGAGCCGGCGGCCAGTTGCTCGCGCTGGCGCTGCAGAAGCTCGATTTGCTCCTTGAAGCCGCGCTGCTCGAGCCCCCGTTTGAGCTCCTCGACCGTGATCTGCTGGCGTTGCTCGAGCAGGTACGTGCTCAAGACCTTCAGCGTGTCCGCGTTGAGCACGCCGCGCGTCAGTTCCACCGTGGCCGTGGGAGCGACGAACTGTTCGAGCTTCGCCAGGTAGGCTTTGTGCGTTTCGAGCACCGCAAGCTGCCGCTGGGTCGCCTCCGCGCTGTCCTGCAACCCCCGGATTTGTTCGTCGAGTTTGCGGACCTCCTCGCGGACGTCCTGCGAAACCGGACGCGTGCGGTATCGGACCGAGCGAACCTCCACGCCATCCGCCGATTCAGCAAAGATACTGCCCGGCACGACGCTCTCGGGGAGATCCGTCACGATCACCTCGTGCAATCCCGTCGGCCGGCCGAGTTCGACCACCCGCGTCACCAGCGCCTGCCCCCGGTAAACGGTGACCGCGTCAACA
>CAZJTF010000051.1:0-25830 GCA_964548565.1 uncultured Planctomycetales bacterium
CCCGGTCGGTCACCACGAGCCTCAGCGTGTAGGCACAGGCCCGCAGGCCGCGTGTGTCCCAGTTCGCCAGCACACCGTCGATTACAGACTCGCGTCCGTTGGCAATCCGCACCCAGCCATGCGCGTCGCCGCCCGTGTAGTACAGCACCCAGCTCCCGAGATTCGCGTCGGCGGCCGTCCCGCGGACCTGCACGATTCCGCTCACGGCCGTGCACTGGCCGGGAGAGGTAATGACCGCGATGGGTGGCGTGTTGTCCACCACCACAGGAACCCACGGAGAGGCGGCAGAATTGTCACAGTCATCCGCCGCCTGCAACTGCACGTCGTAGTTGCCGTCCGGGGTGCCCCGGGTGTTCCAGGTCCCCAGCGGGTCATTGATGATCCATGGCGGGTAGATCAGATCGAATGGTGCCCCCGCACCAATGCCCGTCGGGCGGTGGAGGAGATTGAAAGAGCCGCCGCAATGGTCCCAGGCAGTCCCGTCCGCGCACAGCGTCCCCCCGACGATCATTCCGTTCGTCGGGCTCCGCAGCTGCAACGTGTTCAACGCCCGGTCAAGCCAGATATCCGTCGTCCAGGTTGTTACGGTCTCGCACGCGTTGGTCACCCGCAGCCGCAGCGTGCAGTATCCATCTCCGGCGCTCGTGTTCCACGTAGCCAGCGCGCCGTTGATGACTTCGCTGGTCGAGTCCCTGATGAGGATCCAGTTCGTATCGCCGAGGACCTTTCGCTCCAGCCTCCAGTTCAGGATCGGGCCGTCGGGGTCATAGGCGGATCCGAAGATGGTCGTGCCGTTGCAGACGCAGGAGAGTTGAGCGGGCGAGGTAATCTCGGCGATCGGGGCAGTTGGGTCGATATCAAACGACAGATCATCGATCGCCTCGCCCAGGTTATTGGTGTGCTCAACCTCAATCCGGCGGATGTCGGCGGTGCCCCGCGATACCCGGACGGCCCGGTACACGCCGTGCCATTGGGTGCAATCCGGGATCGTGATGGTCTGGGTCTGCAGGAGCGCTCCCGCCGCGCTGTACGCGCGAACGTGATACGTCGCGCACGACGGCCCCAGCGTGAACGTCACCTCCTGCTGGAGTGCCGTGAACACCATGCGGAGCCACCCCGGGTTGAATTCGCAGGGCGAGGGGCCGTCGACCACCGCGAGTGCCCTGGTTCCGGAAGACGTTCCGCCGGGGGGATTCGCGATCCGCACCGAGCCGGCGGGACAGCCGGCGACCTGGAACGAAAACGTGACACCGGCGTACTGCGTGGTGACGGCCGTGCCGACCGCGAGTTCCTCAAAATCGATGGTATAGCAGGCGGCTCCGGCACTGCCGGCGAGAGACAGCGCTGCCACTGCGACCAATACCAACTGGCGCGTCGTGTTGATGCACATGATTGCCCTCCGGTTCTTCAGATGTGTGCCCGTCCCCAACGCTCGCCACAATGCCGAGAGCATGTTCGGCGCTTGAGCGCGAGTTTAAGGAAACGAACGGAAAAGGACCCGGGTTGCGACGTCAGCCTGGAATGCAGTGGCCGCGTGCGCGACCCGCACGAAATGTTGTTAGCTTCAAGTTACCGCCTGCCTCCCACAGAGTCAAAGCGCGAATGAGCAAATCGGCCCCCCGGCCGGACGCGCTGGCGGAAAACGGGCGATTCTGATAGCCTGTCCGCCTTTCATGGCGGGTGCAGGTTTGAAGGCTGAGATGAGCAAATCGACGGCCTCTCTCGAGGCGATTGCGTCCTGGGGCGTGGTCGGCGCCGGCGGAGCCGGGTTTCCGACGCACGTGAAGCTCAAGGCGAAGGCGGACACGGTGATCCTCAACGGTGCGGAGTGCGAGCCGCTCCTCCACAAGGACAAGGAGGTCATGCGGGCGTACGTCGACGAGGTCATTGCCGGGCTTCGCATTGCGGGCGAGCACGTCGGTGCGACTGAGGCGGTCATCGGCATCAAGGGCAAGTACCACGATGTAATCGAGGTCCTCCGGCCGAAGCTGCCCCGTGGGATGCGTATCGCTGAACTGACGGACAGCTACCCGACGGGTGACGAGTTCATCCTCGTCTACGACGTCACCAGGCGGATCATTCCTCCGGGCAAGATCCCCCTGGCCGTCGGCTGCGTGGTGCTGAACGTCGAGACCGCGTTCAACATCGCCCGCGGAGAGCCGGTGACGAAGAAATTCCTGACCGTGGCCGGGGCGGTGAACGATCCGGTGACCATCTGCGTGCCCCTCGGCACGACCTTCCGGCAGGCGATCGAACTCGCGGGCGGCGCGAACGTGCAGGACCCCGCGGTGCTGGTCGGCGGCGTCATGATGGGGCGCCTGGCGACGAGCCTGGAGGAGCCGATCACCAAAACGACCGGCGGCCTCATCGTCCTGCCGCAGGACCACTCCCTCATCCGCCGGTACTCGCGATCGTGGGACCATATCGCGCGGATCGGCGTGGCCGGCTGCGACCAGTGCAACTTCTGCACCGACTTCTGCCCGCGTTACCTGCTGGGCCACCCGATCGAGCCGGCCAAGGCGATGCGGTCACTCGGCTTCAACATGGCGGGCGAGGCGACGATCATCGGGACGCAGTTCTGCTGCGAATGCAATCTCTGCACGATGATTGCCTGCCCCGAGGACCTCGACCCGAAGAACGTCTGCACCCAGAACAAGCGCCGCCTGGCGAAAGAGGGGAAACGCTGGGATGTGCAGGCCAACCCGGACCGCGCGCGGCTGCACCTCGATAATCGCCGGGTGCCGATCGGGCGCCTGATCCGCAAGCTGGGGCTGTTCCCGTACAAGAACAAGGGCCCGCTGGTCGAGCGCACGGCGCCGCTGGCCCGGGTGGCCCTGCCGCTCAAGCAGCACGCGGGCGCGCCGGCCCGGGCGACTGTCGCCCCGGGTGCCCGCGTCAACGTCGGCGATGTCATCGGGCGCCCGGCGGAGGGCCAGCTCGGTTCAACGATCCATGCGAGCGTGACCGGGCGTGTTGTGGACGTGGGTGAGGCCGTCATCATCGAGAGCTGACCGGCCCGGCCGGAGCGTTGAGAGAGCACATGCGAGAAGCAATCGGAATGATCGAATTGTCCAGTGTCGGCATCGGATATGCCGTGCAGGACGCCATGCTGAAGGCGGCCGACGTCGACCTGGTGCTCGGGCGCACGATCTGCTCGGGCAAGTACATGAACCTGGTGACCGGCAGCATCGCCGCGGTTCAGGCCAGCATGAATGCGGGGCTCGAGGCCGCCCCGGACGGCATCATCGACCACATCACGATTCCCAACGTGCACAAGAGCGTGTTTCCCGCCCTCGGTCAGAGCATCCAGATCGGCACCCCGAAGGCGGACGCGGTCGGGCTCATCGAGACCTTCTCCGCGGCCAGCGTCCTGGAGGCGGCGGACGCGGCGGCCAAGGCGGCGGACGTGACCCTGCTGCGGATCCACCTGGCGATGGCCCTCGGCGGGAAGGGCTTCTGCGTCATGGCGGGAAATGTGTCGAGCTGCCGCACGGGAGTCGACGTCGGATCCGCCATCGTCCGGGAGAAGGGATTGCTCGTCTCCTCCGTGGTCATCCCCGGCCCGAGCCAGGAACTCTACGCCGAATTCATCTGAGCCGGCCGTCCGATAAACCCTCGCCCGGCGGTACTGGCATGCAGCCCGTTCCGGGGGCTTCCACGACCACCGCTCGCCCACGTCCGAAGACCTGCGCGACCCGGCTCAATTCTCGTAAACCCATGAAGTCAAAGCCCTTGCCGGACCGATACCTACGAAGGTGAACTCCGCGCGCAGCGCGAGGCAGGTGAAGGAATGGGCACGATCACGACGGGGGTAGGACTCATCTCGGGCCTCAACACCCAGGAGCTGGTGGAGCAGCTCATGGCGATCGAGTCCCGGCCGCTCGCACTGCTGCAGCGACGGACGAAGGAAGCCCAGAACCAGCAGACCGCGTACGTCGAGCTCAGTGCGCGCTTCCTGGCGGCCAAGAGCGCGATCAGCCGGCTGGCGAAGGCGGACGCCTTCCAGGTGATGAAGGCGGCAAGCTCCAATTCCGAGGTGCTGACGGCGACGGCGGCCCCCAATACGCCGCTCGATACGTACAGCTTCGCCGTCCGATCGCTGGTCTCGACGCATCAACTGGTCTCGAAGACCGGTTTCAGCAGTCGGACGGCGGCCGTCCGCGCCGGCACGCTCACTTTCGAACTCGGCAAAGGCAACCTGCAACCGCCGACAAAGCTGGCGTCGTTGAACGGGTTCGAGGGGATCCGGCGCGGGGTGATCCGCATCACCGATCGCAGCGGCGGGTCGGCCGATATCGACCTGCGGACGGCGGTCGATCTCGAGGACGTAATCACGGCCGTCAACTCGCAGAATACGGCGCGCGTGCGGGCAAGCGTTGAAGGCGATCAGATCATCCTGACGGATCAAACCGGGCTGGGCAGCGGAAGCCTCACAGTCGCGGACCTGGCGGGTGGCTACGCAGCCGCGGATCTGGGCATCGCAGGAACCTCGGCCACCGGCGAGATCGTGAGCAAAGACCTGCTGCGCCTCTCCGACAGCGCGCTGCTCTCGCTGCTGAATGATGGCAACGGCGTTCGCACCGCGGGCGGTCTCGGCGACGATCTGCGTTTCTCGCTGAAGGATGGTCGCCAGATTGATGTGAACCTGTCCGGCATGCTCCGTTTCGGCACCCGGCTCGCTGAGTTGAACGACGGCAAGGGAGCGGACACGGGCACGATCCGGCTGACCAACCGCGCTGGAGCGTCGCAGACCATCGATCTCTCGGGCGCGCAGACCATCCAGGACGTTGTCAACGCGATCAACGCCAGCGGGCTGTCGATTTCCGCCTCGCTCTCGGGATCCAAGCTCAACATCGCGGATTCCTCGGGCGGCACGGTCTCGAACCTGAAGATCGAGGACGTGGACGGCACGATGGCGGCCGACCTGGGGATCGCTGTCGACACGGAGAGCAGCGGCTACGCCGGCGCGTCCATCTACCGCGTCGACACGATCGGCGCCGTCGCCCGGGCTATCCAATACGCCGCCAACAACGACGGAGCGTTGACGGTCACCATTTCCGCCGACGGCAACGGGCTCTTGTTCACCGACACGACGACCGGAGGCAACTCGACCGCCGCCTCGGCGCTGAACGGTTCGATGGCGATCAAGGACCTCGGTCTGGATGTCGCCTTTGCCGCCGACGGGACTCTGAGCACACGCGACCTGATCGCCGGCCCCGGTACGGTGCTGCTCAGCTCGCTCAACGGCGGGAGCGGCGTGGATACGTCTGATCTGCGCATCACGCGGTCGTCGGGAGGCGTGCCGAATACGTACAACGTGGATCTCGGTGGCGCGCAGACGCTGCGGGAGGCTCTAGACGCCATCAACTCCGTCACGGACGGCAGCGGCAACGCGCTGTTCCAGGCGGAAGTGACCACCGGCGGGACGGGGATTCGGATCCGAGACATCGGGGGCGGGACAATCACCGCGTTCCAGGGGGCCACTGCGACGTCGCTCAAGCTGAGCGCGAACAACACCGCCGAGGTCTCGAGCGGCGATCTCCAGCTCCGCTACATTTCCGAAAACACGACCCTCGCCAGCCTGAACAGCGGCAAAGGCGTGGACATGGCAAAGTTCCGGGTCACTGCGGCCGACGGAGACTCGGGCACGGTGACGCTCTCCGAGAGTACGCACAAGACGGTCAACGATGTCCTGCGGGCGATCAACAATCTCAACATCGGCGTGACCGCTCGCATCAACGCCAATGGCGATGGAATTGAACTGGTGGACGCCTCGGGCGGAGCCGGAACGCTCAGTGTGACGGACCAGGGCGGCACGGCGGCCGCCGACCTGCGCATCGCGGGCAGGGCCGAGAGCGGCACCACGACAATCAACGGCAGCTTTGCGCGAACGATCGAAGTCGCCGCCTCCGACACGCTCGACACGCTTGTCACGAAGATCAACGCGTCCAACACCGGCGTGCGGGCCAGCATCATCAACGACGGCACAGGTGTCACGCCGTACCGCCTGATCCTCACGTCCACTACGCCCGGCTCGAGCGGACGGCTCAACTACGACCCGGGGACGACGGGTCTCGATTTCAACGTCCTCTCCGAGGCCAAGGACGCCACGCTCGTCATTGGCAGCATCGATTCGCCGGGCGCAATCGTCGTCACCAGCGGCACCAACACCGTCGAGAACGTCGTCGATGGCCTCACGCTGCAACTGCAGGGCACCAGTGCCCAGCCTGTGAACGTGACCGTCTCGCGCGACGTCGAGACGGTGATGTCGGACGTCCAGACGTTCATCGATGCCTTTAACGACACGCTCGACCGGATGGACGAGCTCACGAAGTTCAACTCCGAAACGCAGGAGAAGGGAATCCTGCTGGGTGACCCCGCCATCCTGTCGATCCGGCAGAGGATGTATTCGGAGCTTTCCTCGAGCCTCTCCGTGACCGGGAAGCTGAACCGACTGTCGGACGTCGGCGTGACTCTGAAGAATGGGGGCCGGCTCAGCCTCGACGAGGACGCGTTCAAGGCCGCTTTCGACAAGAGCCCCGATGACGTGATCAAGCTGTTCACCGAGACGGCCACCGTGAACGGCAAGACGGTCAAGCGCGGCATCGGCGCCCGGCTGGACGCGATGATCGACGACCTGACCAACAGCAGCACCGGCTACATCACCCGGCAACGGAATTCAATCCAGGATCGCGTGGATCTGTACAACGAGCGGGCGGACGCCCTGGAGAAGCTGCTCGATCAGAAGGAGACCCGGTTATACGCCCAGTTCCAGGCCATGGAGACGGCCCTGGCCAAGCTGCAGTCGCAGCAGAGCGCCTTGTCCGTCCTGACCAGCACCGTGGCCAGTCTCACGAAGGGCACTTCGTCCAAGTCGTAGTGACGGTGTGCCGACAGCTGCGCCCTGTGGAGAATTAGGTCGCCGGCCGCGTCCGCTAAGTGAATCCGGGCCCGGGCCTCGCCGATAACATCAGCGCCTATGGAAAACGCATCAAACGAGTATCTCCGGAATGCGGTGCTGACGGCGACCCCTGAGCAGCTTCACCTGATGCTGTACGACGGTGCGATCCGGTTCACCCGGCAGGGCATCGAGGGGCTCGAACAAAAGAACTTCGAGGGCTCGTACCACGGCTTCAACCGGGCTCAGAAGATCGTCCTCGAACTCCTGAACTCGCTGAACTACGAGGTCGATCGGGCCCTCTGCTCGCGGATGGCGGGCCTCTACAACTTCATCTATCGCAAACTGCTCGATGCGAGCGTCCAGCGGAATCCCGGCCTGGCCCGTGAGGCCCTCAGGCTGCTCGAATACCAGCGTGAGACCTGGGTGCTCCTGATCGAGAAGTTAAATCGCGAGCGGGGGGCGGCGGAGGCGACGCAGGCCCGCCCGCAGTATACGGATGAAGGTTCGTGTTGCACGTTAAGCGTCGAGGGCTGAGCGACCCGTCCGGCTTGACCCCCTCCAGAGGCTCTTTTATACTCCGGCTCGCCAGCCTCCGAACCGGGCCGGATGCCGCATCGTACAGGCATACGTCAACACTGAACGTTCTCCGGCCCTCTCTGGTGTGAATCGCCCGCCGGCTCTTCCGGCGGGGGGGTGCTTCCATGCGACGTGACATGTTTGTGACACTGCTCAGGGCAATCGTGGCCGGAGTCCTGGTCTGCTCCACGGCACCCGCACAGACGGCCACCGCGCCGGCGCCGACGAGCACGCGACCGGCGGAGGATCTCGTCAAGGCGCTCTCCGGGGTTGCCGGCGTCGTACCGGGTATGTCCGCGGCGGACCTGCTGAAGCTGGCGAAGGAACGCCTCCAGCAGAAGAGCCTGGACGACGCCGAGCGCATCGTCTCGGAGCTTGCGACGCGTTACGGGGACGACCTGGACGTTCTCACCACGCTGGCGGCCGTGTACGACAGCCAGTCGAACAGCCTGGCCGCCGATCCCGCCCTCCGACCGCAGGCCGCGGACAGGGCCAAGGCGGCCGTGTGGACCTACCTTCGTGCCGCGCCGCTGGCGATGGCCACGGGACAGACCCGGCTCGCCGAGCAGATGTACAACCGGGTGCTGGCGTACCAGCGCGGCAATGCGGAGGCGCTCCTGGGGCTGGCGCGGATCCTCGCCGCCACCAACCGGGAGATGCTGGCGATCGATCGCTATCGGGAATACCTGAGGACGCCCGTAGATGACACGGTCCGCGCCTGCTGCTTCGGCGACGGGCGCTGCGAAGACCTCCGCATGACGGAATGCATCGCCCTTGGCGGGTATCCGCAGGTGGAGAGCAGCACCTGTGCCGACAGCCCGTGCCGGTCCGCCCAGTTGACGGGAGGGGGGAACCGTCGCCGACAGTACTACGGGGATGTCGACTCCCTGGCACAGCTTGAACTCGGGCGGCTCTATCGAAAGGCGCAGTTCTTCTCCCAGGCGATCACCGCGCTGCAGGCGGCAAGGCAGATCAACCCCGAGGACCCCGAGATTTTCAACGAACTGGCCATCTCCTATTACGAAGGACGCGACTTCGACAAGGCCAGATCGTTCGCGGAGCAGGCGGTTGAGAAGTCGAAGAAGTCGAAGCGGTATCCGGAGTACCGAGCTACTCTCGCCACTATCCGGTTGGCCCGCCAGGAGAACATGGACGCCCTCGCGGAAGCGCGGGGTGCCATCGAGGCGGCCAAGGACAGCCTGAAGCAGACGCGCGACGACCGACCAATGCTCCAGACCCTGAGCGGCAGCTACCGCGCGTACCGGCAGATCCTGACGGTGCTGATTGCCGCCCCCGACGCCGACCCTGCATTGCGGCTGGAACTCGCCCGGGCGGTCCAGAACCACGCGGCTGTCGACCAGACGCTCAGCATGTATCAGGCCCTGGACATCCTGCTGGCCACGCCCACGGCCGCGGACAATGTGCCGGTGCTCGAAGAAGTGGCGCGACTGCAACTGACACTAAGCAAGCCAGCCGTCGCACTGGCGGCCACGTGCCAGCGGTTGCTGCAACTCCAGCCTGGAAACACCGTCGCGCAGGACATCCTCAAGCGACTGCCGACGGAGCTCCAATCCCAGGTCCCGGGCACGCGCGCCGCGCCGTAAAACCGTGCTTCGCTCCACAAGCAATGCGCCCGGTCCCACAGGTTCACCGCAAGAGCCCTCCGCATCGGGGGTATCGACTGTGTAGCGGGGGGCATGCGCGCCCGTACCGGCGCCTGGCGTTCCGTTCTGCGGTCCTCGCCGAGACAGCGAGCACGGCTCCCTCCAACTGCTCGATGCAGTGCCCGCGGCAGCAGTCGAGACCAATGCCCGGCAAGCCGTTGCGGCAACAGAGCTTACATGCGATGCCCCGCAACGGAGTCAGGACTTCGCTGCGGGGTTCGCACCAGGCGCGCCACGGCAGCAACCGACGGATGCCCCGACGCCCGTACGCTCCACTCCTGCCGTCTCCGGTCGAGCCCCCGACGTGCGGCAGGGCCCGATTCCGCCGTTTGCAGGCCGAACCCACGGCGCATCCGTCCCCAGCACCACTCGGTGGCACGTCCGCAAGCATTCGGTTCCGTTAAGCCGATAAAAGGAGGCGTGCGACCGGGCTTCCCATGCGATCGCGGCGCGGTGCTTACACTTGGCGCGTGCCGGCTGGGAGATGACCGATCGGACGTTATAATGGTCCTTTCGGGGCCGGCTGCCGGGGAGGAATGCCCTCCTGAGGCGTCACGGCATGGAAGCCGTCGTTGCGGCAGGACTGGACAGGGGTGCCATGTCAGATTTCATGATTCAGCCGTCTCAGCGGATTTCGCGTCTGCCTCCTTACCTTTTCGCCCGGATCAACGCTCTCAAGCACAAGAAGCGTCAGCAGGGCGTGGACATCATCGATCTCGGCATGGGGAATCCGTCGGATCCCACGCCGGAGCCGATCGTGGAGAAGCTCTGCGAGGCGGTTCGCGATCCGCGCAACCACCGGTACAGCGTCTCGCGCGGCGTCCTGAATCTGCGCCGGGATGTCGCCCGGAACTACCGGGCCAAGTACGGCGTGGAACTCGATCCGGAAAACGAGGTCATCGCGTGCATCGGGAGCAAAGAGGGCATCAGCCACATGCTGCTGGCGATGCTCGGGCCCGGTGATACTGCGGTGGTGGGCGACCCCGCGTTCCCGATCCACGTGTACGGCGTGGCGCTCGCGGGCGCCAACGTGATTTCGGTGCCGCTGGGAAACGACGAGGCATTCCTCGAGCGGATCCGCTACGTCATCGAGCACCTGTTCCCGCGTCCGAAGCTGATGCTCCTGAACTACCCGCATAACCCGACCGGAATCACGGTAGACCCGCCGTTCTTCGCCCGCGTGGTCGCGCTCGCGAAGGAGTTCGGGGTGGCGGTAATCCACGATTTTGCGTACGGCGAAACGTGCTTCGACGACTACACCGCGCCCAGCTTTCTGTCCGCGGACGGCGCGAAGGATGTGGGCGTCGAGTTCACCACCATGAGCAAGCCGTACAACATGGCGGGCTGGCGGATCGGCTTCTGCGCGGGCAATCGGACGATGGTCGAGGCGCTGGGGACGATCAAGGGCTACTACGACTACGGTATCTTCCAGCCGGTGCAGATCGCGTCCATCATCGCCCTGCGGCATTGCCAGGAATTCGTGGCCGAGCAGTGCAAGATCTACGAGGCGCGGCGCGACGTTGTCCTCCAGGGCTGCGAACGCCTCGGATGGAAGGCGGAGAAGGTCCGTGCGAGCATGTTTGTCTGGGCCCGTGTGCGCGATGAGCACCTGGCCGGCCAGGGGACAATCGAGTTCGCGATGCGGATGATGGAGGAAGCCGAAGTCGCGCTCGCGCCGGGACGCGCATTCGGCGAGAACGGCGAGGGCTACGTCCGGATCGCGCTGGTCGAGAACGAGCAGCGGCTGCGCCAGGCGATGCGGCAACTCGATCGGGCATTGAACCGTCGGGCCGTCGCCCGGGCGGACGCGTAGCATGTGGATGGCACGGCTTCGGAGACCGAGAGCGGACACGTGATCTCCATCGTTGACTACGGCATGGGGAACCTGCGGAGCGTGCAGAAGGCGTTCGAAAACGTCGGTGCCGAGGCCCGCGTTGTCAGCACTGTCCGCGAGGTCGCGGAGGCCGAGAAACTGGTGCTCCCGGGGGTCGGCGCGTTCCGCGACGCCATCACGCATCTGCGTGACCAGGGTTTGATCGAGCCGCTGAGGGAGGTCGCGGTGTCCGGCAGGCCGTTCCTGGGGATCTGTCTGGGCCTGCAGCTCCTGTTTGACGTCAGCTACGAAGACGGCGAGTACCGCGGGCTCGGAATCGTTCCCGGGCGCGTGGTCCGCTTCGACTTCCGCCAGACCGGCTTTGAATCGGAGCTGAAGATTCCACACATGGGCTGGAACCAGCTCCGATGGCAGCGCCAATGCCCGCTGCTGGCGGGGCTCGAGAGCGGCGAATACGTCTACTTCGTGCACTCCTACTACGTCGAGCCGGTGGATCCGTCTGTCATCTGCGGCATAACAGACTACGGGTACACCTTTACGTCGATGGTCTGGACGGGGAATCTGTACGCGACGCAATTCCACCCGGAGAAGAGTCAGCGGGCCGGCCTGCGGATGCTGCGCAATTTCGCCGGCCTGTAACGCCGAGACACGCGGCGCAGAGCTCTTCCGTACCGCCGCATTTTACACTGCGGAGTTTCGATACCGTCTGACTGGCGGCGGAGCTTTGTGCGCGCCTAGAGTGTTGTAAGGTCCGCACGATGCGTTTTGCCGCACATCATTTGCCCGCCGCATGACGCGCGCTTCGGTTCCAGGGGGATTTCCGGACGAAAGCCGGGCGCCGCCTGCCTGCTCACGAACGCAGGCAGCCGGTTCAAGTTGTTGAGAAAGGAGTCGCTCATGTTCGTTCGGCAGCTTCAGAGTTTCCTGGCTATTGGCGTCCTCGCCGCCTCGCTGAGTGCCGGGGAGTACACCGTGCGTCTGCGTGGGGGCACGGACAAGGGAGAAAAGCGCGAGGCAGCACCGCGGGTCGAACTGAAACGCGTCACGGAAGTGCTTGCGAGCAAGGCCCAGAGTCAGCGCGGCGAGGAACTCGGGCGACTCGAGGACGTCGTCATCGATGTGTGGCCGGGCAAACTCGCGTATGCCGTCCTGGCGAAGGACGACAAGATGCACGCAATTCCGTTCACGCTCGTCCATACCAGCGAGAAGAACCCCGGCGTGTTCGTGGCGGCGATCGACCGCGACCGGCTGCAGGGTGCGGAAACGATCGAGCCGGGACGCTGGCCTGACATGGCCGACAGCCGGTGGGCGCGGAGTCTCCACTCGTATTTCAGTGCACAGCCCTACTGGGAGGCAGGTGGGGCAAGCCTCCAGGGAGAGCCGATTTCAAATGAGAAGCGCGGCCCGGATCAGGACCGCGTGCTGGTGCGCGCCACCAACCTCCTGAACGCGCCGGTGCAGAGTGAGTCGGGCAAGCGGATCGGCGAAATCAGTGATCTCCTGATCGACACCATCAATCAGCGGTACTCGTTCGCGGTGATCAAGTTCGGCGAGAAGGTCCGGCTGGGCCGCGAGAAGACGGAAGGGCGGGTCGCGCCCATTCCGTGGTGCAAGTGCGCCTTCGGCCTGAGCAGCCCGTCGAACCCGATCGTGATTCTGAACAAGGACCTCAAGCAGCTGCGCGGGCGAACGGTTGCGGAAGACGAACTGGGATTCGTGGCGACGGAGAACTGGGCAGAAAACATGTACCGGATTTACGGACAGGATCCGTACTGGCTGAAGACGTCAAGCCGACGCTGACAGGTTGGGGGGCGAAGCTTCCGTTTTCCTGATGCGGGAGGCCCGCTACTGAGCCCGTGCCTCCCGTTTTTCATGGCGCGGGCGCTGTCGCCCACGCCTGCTGTTGAAGCGTCCACGACTTGAGCTCCGCGGGCAAACCGGGCTCGGCGGCGGCCCTTCGGAACCAGCGCACGGCCTCCTGGTCGCGCCCGAGGCGGCGGAGCAACTCGCCCATCAGGTACATCGCGGGTCCGCGGTTCGGCGGCTGAATCTGCTCCGCCAGGAGTGCCCGCTCGAAGGCGGCGGCCGCCTTTGCCTGCAGCTCGCGTTCCTGCCGGATGCTCTCACGCATACGCGTCACGGCCTCGAGCAGTTCGGTTGAGAACGTGCCGGGGCCGGGCAGGGCTTCGAGGAGCGGGGCGGCCTGGCGGTTTTCGCCGTGCCGGCGCAGAATGAGCGCGAGCGCCAGTTCCACGTATGGGCGCTGGTACCGGGTGAAAGCTCCCGCGGCCAGCGCTTCGGCGATTCGGGCGGCGGTCTGCATTTCGATGTCGTACTGGTTGGCGATCGAATCGGCGGCGGGGCGGTACCGCTCGATGTACTTCATCACTCGCGCAAGCCGGTCCTCACGTGGCAGCGACGAGCCCTCCTCGCGGGCAATCCACGACGCGCGGAGGTACAGCCACGCGAGTGCCTCGTCGGACTTCGCCCGCCATTCATAACAGGTGATCGCGAGGCGATAACGGTCGGCCGCATCGAGCTCGCGGGGGTCGCTTGTCGGCTTGAAACCTGCCGGCACCTGCGCGCGGAGGTTTTTTAGAATCCGCTCGCGAACGTCCTGGGGGATCGACACCCCGTCAGCGAAATCGACCTCGTACCCGCTGTACCCGCACGCCGGACAGGTGGAGATGCGGTAGAACTCCGGTTGGGCCCCGATGGCGCGGGCGAAGAGATCACGATCGATACCGCCACGGGTGTTGGTCTGCACGCAGGCGACGGTGGTGAAGCGCTGCTCGCACACCGGGCAGGCGAGCTCATACCGGCCGAGGAGCGACAGCGGCGCGTCCTGTCGCTGTGCCGCCAGTGCGAGAAGGCATAGTAGGAGCATGCGACTTGCCCTGCCTGGAGACGCTGCGGACCGGGCGCCGCCCGTGTGCTACCACTCGAGGCCGCCCTTGAGCGGCTTCTTGCGTTTGGTCTGCGGCCTGATCGGAGCGGGTGCCGCTGTTGCGGGGCCCGTGTATTCGGGGCTCGTGAGGACCCGCTTCATCGAGAGCGAGATCCGCCGGCGCTCTTCGTCGACTTCGAGCACTTTCACCTGGACCTTCTGGCCTTCGCGCACGACCTCGCTTGGCTGGCGCACGTGGGCCTCGCTGAGCTCGCTGACGTGAACGAGACCTTCCACGCCGACGGTGAGCTCGACGAACGCCCCGAATTCCGCGAGTCGTTTAACGGTGCCCTCAGTGATCAAGCCCTCGGGCCAGCGAGCGGAAGCGCCGGTCCAGGGATCATCACCGACACGCTTGAGCGAGAGACTGATCCGGCGCCGTTCCGGCTCCACGTTGAGCACGCGGACGCGCGTCATCTCGCCGACGGTGAGAAGCTCGCTGGGGTGCTTGATCCGGCGTTCGAAACTCATTTCGCTGATGGGAATCAGCCCCTCGACGCCCGGCTCGAGCTCGCAGAACGCGCCGAAATCCTCGAGACGTGTGATGCGACCGGTCACCAGCGTGTCCGGCGGCCACTTCTCGAGCACCTGCGACCACGGGTCGGGCTGGACCTGCTTGAGCCCGAGCGAGATCCGCTGTGTCTCGCGATCGACCTTCAAAACCTTCAGGTCGAGCTGCTGGCCGACCTTCACGACGTCCTCGGGCTTCTCGACCCGCGTGTAGCTCATGTCGCTCACATGGAGGAGCCCGTCGGTGCCTCCGATGTCGACGAATGCACCGTAAGGCATGATCGTCTTGACGGTGCCGCGGACGATCGCGCCCTCCTGGAGGCTCTGGTACATCTGCTGCGCCGCCTGCTCGGCCTCCATGTCCAGCACGTCCCGGCGTGAGACGATCACCGAACGCTCGTCGGTGCGGACTTCCGTGACGCGGCAGCAGAGCCGGCGACCGACGTAGGTCGAGATATCCTCGACGCGGCTGCGCTCGATCTGGCTGATCGGCATGAACGCCTTGATGCCGTCGATGGTGAGCTCGAGGCCGCCCTTGTTGTGGCCGGTGACGCGTCCCTCGACGATCTGCCCCTCCTCGAGCGACTCCCATGCGGCCGCCATGACCGCGCCCTGCCGCGAGAGGATGAGCAATCCGTCCGTCTTGTCGTAGCCGGTGATCGTGACCTCCACCTGCTGGCCGACCTCGGGAAGCGGCTGATCCTCGAACTGGAGTGCGGGCAGCACGCCCTGGCTCTTGCCGCCCATGTCCACGAAAATGTCATCCCCGTGAATAGCGATCACGCGACCGTGTCGCACGCCGGGGGCGGCCGGACGTTCCGCAGCCTCCTCGGCATCGATGATTTGATCGAGACTCATCCCTCCCAGGGCCTCGTCGAGCTCGCGCTGGAGTTCGGCGTCGATATTGCCAATCCGGAAATCGTCGGGTCCTGCGCCAGCCATCATCCATCCTCATCAGTCGAGCGTACAGTCCATAAAACGGACGCGCGCCCCAGGCGTTTCGGTGCCGGGAGCGCGCGGCAAAGGATTATACAGGCAGCGGTGTCCGGGAGCGAAAGACGCGGGCGATCCAGCAGGCCCGTTCTCACCGGGTCTGCTCTACGAGTCGGAACTCGGGCGGGTGGGGGCTTCCTCCGCCTCACGGACCTGGCTGGGGATCTCTGATTGGGCGGGCAGCACGGCCGGCTGATCTCCCTTCTGCCAGACGAAGATGTGGCCGGCCGGGACAGGGTACGAGCCCGTGGAGGAGACGACGCGAGCCTGGCCGGAGTAGACAACGCACTCAAAGTGGTCGCCGTTGGTGGTGACCATGATTTCGCCCCGCTCGCACGTCACCTGGCCGCGGGCGGCGTGGACGGCGGCGGGACGCACACATCGGAGAAAGATCGAGCCGGTCTCCAACTGCACGATGCCCTCGAGGCCGAGGACGCGGCCGGAGCTGAGGGCGAACAGCAGGCCGAAGTTACCTTTGGGAAACATCAGGCGCACGTTGCGGCTCTCGCCGCTCGCGATTGGATCGCCCACGGTGAGCTCCTGGTACTCGGGAGCCAGGTTGTGAAACGGACTGATAGCGGACTGACCGGGAAGAATCGCTGCCTGGATGGTGTCGGGTCGCCCGCCCGGTCCGATCAGCCACGTCGCGGTGGCCAGCGCCAGGCACGCGGCGGCAGCCACCCCGCTGATTCGCCACAGCCGGCTGCGTCGGTGCGCCATCTTCTGCTCGTGCCGGCGGCAAACCGCCTGGGCCAGTTGCTCTGCTTGCTCGCTGGAGAGCGGCGGCGGGGCGGCGTCGGCGGCCTTGCGGATCAGGCCGGCGAGCGCCTCGATTTCACGCCCGTACTCGGCGGCCTCGGTGGAGGCGTGCCGCAGGGCCTCTCCGCGTGCCCGGGACTCGGGCGAACCGATTCCGAGCGTGCTGTGGATCAGGTCGGATTCCTGTGTGTCGGTGAGTTTCATGATTGTGGCCTATGGTCTGATGCCCTGCTCCGTGGCGTGGCGGCGAAGTTGCCTGATCGCGCGATCATGTCGGTACACCACGCTTCCGGTGGACATCCCGACTGCGTCAGACAACTCGCGAACCGTCATCCCCAGGAAGTACCGTCCGACCAGGATCGTCTTCTCCGGGTCAGGCATGTCGTGGATGAGCTTTTGGATCCACGCCACTGAGTCCTGACCCTCGTCGATCTCGGGCGGACTGACCTCCACGTCCGGGAGGCCCCCTTCGATCCCCCGCATGACGCGGCTCCGACGCTTGGCCCGGAGCTGCTCGAGGAACACGTTCTTCAGGATGGCCCGGATAAAGCTCCAGGCGTCCCGGATCGGCGTACCCTTCCGGATGTGCTCCAGGAACCGGGAGAAAACCTCCTGTGCCAGATCGTCGACCACCTCGGGTTTCCCGACCATGCTCAACAAGCAGGCGCGCACACGCGGGTAATGCTCGGCAATTGCCGATGTCAGCTCGTCTGGTGCCGGCTGCGGACTCACGAGGGTTCTGTTTCCTCGGCAGAACACCGCCGGTTTATATTCACAGTGACGCTCAAGCCTGAACCTTCAAAAAATTTCGATATTTTTTTGAGCAGAGCCCTTCCATTGTCACTCTTTATCACAGTCGCCGGCTCATTCGGGCCCGCGAGGAGGAAAGGAAACCGTATGAGGAGAGCGTACCCTGCCATAGCAGCCCTGGCCTTATGCGGGGTCTTGGCCGTGCACTCCGCGCAGGCCGCGGACGTCAGCATAACCGCAAGTGCCTCGCTGGTGCCACGGGGCGGAACGGCCGGAATCACCGTGGATGTCCAGCCCCCGACATTCGTGCAGAGCATCACCATCACGTATGAAGGCGAGACCGCGCAGGACACGTGCGCAGCCGCTCCATGCTCTGTGAGCCACGTTTTCCCCATCGCCATGGACGACCTGACGATTACGGCGGTCGTCCAGTTCAACAACGGGGATCCCGCCCAGCAGGCCACGACCGATATCGACGTTGTCGGGTTGCGGCTGCGCGGGCCCGCCACGCCAAATCGGGCGTCGCTGGGCAGCTACGTCGCGGACTCGGAGCCTGCGGGCAAGCTCCTGACGCAGTTTTCCTGGTCCTACCAGGCCACGACGCCTTCATTCACGAACACATTCCAGGACCCGGACACGGACGGGGACGGCCGCAGCATCTGGTACGGCACGATGGTTTCGCCGGGGACGATGTCCTGCACGGCCGTGTTCAACGGGGTTCAAGTGGCCCAGTCGTTCCAGGTAATCCCCCGGGCGCGGCCGTGGGTCACGCCGATCTCGTGCCTTCAGGACAACGAGGCCGCGTGGGGCGATGTGCCCGATGACAAGGCGGAACTCGGGAAGAATCGGGACAAAGAATCAAACGCCCCCGACTACTACTTCGTCCCCCGGACGGGCGCGGCATCGTGGAACGAGTCGCGGACGCTGGCGCAGGTACCCTACGGGCCGTGCGCCGGGGTCTGGTATGTGTCGAGTACCACCCTCAAATGCGAGCGGGAAACCGTCATCAACAAGTACATCAAGGCCAACGCCCCGGAGGTGGGGGGGACGACCTTCCAGGCTCAGAACACCTATCTGGGGTGCCTCTATCCTTCGCCGGCAGAGTTCGTCACCGCCATCGGACGGCACGAGTACTGCGGGCCCGAGGGGAGCGGACCCTCCTTGTGGGGGCATCACGGGCGCACCGTGATGTTTATGCAGGGCACGGGCGGCGATCCGCGAGCTGCGATCGAGCCGCTGATGCATCTCGACAAAACCGCACTCGGCGTTGACATCAACACGGCACTGGTGGCGATCGAGAACGAACTTCGCGGTATGGCGCAGGACGAATTCGCCATGTCAACCGCCATGCCGAACTGGGGACAGGACCCGACGTACTCGACGAGCCTTGGACTGGGGCTCTACTCGGGGTGGGACGGCTGGTCCTGGACCGCGTGCCAGAACGGCAGATTGGGTTTCTAAACTCATGAATAGGGTTTCAGCCATGAGATACGGCAGTGCGTTCGGTGTCGTGATGGCGTGCCTGAGCGGTCCATCGCTGGGGCAGGCTGTCCCGGATCACGTCACGGCTGCGTGCGAGACAGTTTTGAATCCACCGTCGACTGCGGCGGGGATGACGGCGCAACTGGATCTCCGGCGCGGATTGGCCACGCAACCGGCGGAGGTCACCGCCACGGTGGTCGATCGTCTGATCGGCGAACTGGCGGCGTCCCGCGAGCCGGTCCGCATCGGGCGTGCGGGCACGGCACTGCTCGGTCGTGCGTCGGATACGCCGATCCAGGTTCTCGTCGGGCGGTTGAACGTCGGCGAACCGGAAGCGATCGAGGCGGCGGTGTGCCAGGCGATCACGGTGCTCGCGGAGGCGAAGCGACCTTCCGCCGACGTCGCGAAGCTGGCGCTGGTGCGGCTGGAGGCGGCCATCAAGCGCCCTGACGTGAGTCCCCGCGTCGCGCGGGCGGCGGCACTGGCCATTGGTTCGCTGGGACCGGCGGGGCTCGATGTCCTCGTGCGGATCCAGCAGGAGCCGGACGTGCCGGGAGCGGTGCAGGATGTGTACTTCGCCGCGCTGGCCCAGACCGGCGACACGCGGGCGCTTCGCGTGTTCCGGGGGGTGGCCGGTGATCCAGGCGCCGGCGAGGGGCGTCGCATCGCTGCGGCCTGGGGCATCGGCAACATGCTGCGCGCGGTCCGTGAAAAAGACGGGCTGGTCGATGACGTGGAAACGGCCGCGTGTTTGCTCGTGCTGCGGAATGCGATCGGCCGGACGGGCTCAGACCAGCTATTTGCCGCCTGCCTGAAATCACTGGGCGCCATTCCCGGTGCGTTCACAGACACTGGCGTACGGATGCACCTCGCGGCGGCACTGGTGTCACCGAGTCGGTACCGGCGCGAGGCCGCGCTGGAGGCGCTGTACGAGCAGCCCGGCAGAATCGACCCGTCGCTGCTCGCCACGGTCCAGGAGTTGAGCACCAAAGACACGGACGAGACCGTTCGCATCTCCGCACGATCCGTGCTGGAGCGCGACGGCCTGTCTGCCGAATAACCGATCTGAACGAGCATGGAGTAACGGATGGTCCGGGAGCCCGGCTCACCGCAGGAAGGCGATGCCTCCTCTCCTCAGAGGCGTCTGCTCCGGATGCTGCGCTGTTTTTACCGGCTGATGAACGAGCCGGAGAGCGTGACGATCGAGGAACTGGTGAAACTGCTCGCAGTCAGCCGCCGGACCGTGCTGCGGGACCTGGCGTTGCTGCGCAAGGCCGGCGTACCGGTCACGTTCGACCGCGCCACACGTCACTATCGAGTCGAGGAGCAACGCCTCTGCAGTCGCGAGACGCTGCTGCTTACCTTTGAAGAATCGGCGGCGTTGCTGGAAGCGGTCCGGTCCAGTCAGAGTGATGACAACGATCGGGCGGAGGCGCTGAACCGGGCCGTCGAGAAACTGGCTGTGCTTGTTCGATCGACGGCACCCTCTTCACGCCGTCACATCCGCCGCATGCCCCGGGTGTCGCTCGCGTCCGAGTGCGGATCGCCACGCGGCTGAAATCCGCTTCGATACGAAGTGGAGCACTGTATCGCTTTGCTGCGCCCGCTTCCGAACCTCGTCCCTGGCGATGCCCAGAATTCTGGTGTTTCTGCTGGTTTGTGAGACGGGCAGGGTGCCGTGCGGTGTGCCGGCCTTGCGCGAGTCTGCCGCGGAAAGTCATCCTTTCTTCTTGACACTTCAAGTCTCGCGGCTAATCTGGCATCAAGCCTGTCGCGGTGCCTTCAGGCCAATTCTTCGTGCCCCCGCTGGTGGGCCGCAGCGTCGGGAAAAGCCGTGAACACCCTTCTGCTCTTATTTCTTGCCTCGCTCGGCGCCTGCTCCGGTGGGACGCTCTCCGATCCGAGCGGTGACAACTTCGTGGGCACAACCCCCCTCGACATCGTTGAGATCAGTGCGCGGATTCTGCCGACGACGGTCACCATTGAGGTGACATTCCAGCCGACACCAACGCTTCAAGATGACCTGATGTGGCTGGGCGGCTTCATCGAGATCGACGCGGACGGAGGCGCGTCGACGGGTCATACGTCCTTCTTCGCGGACTGGCCTCTCGAGGTGTCGGATCCTCTGCCGGCTCATCTCGTCGAGTACCGCATCGACTTTATCGGTCCCGTGCAGCAGGTCGACGTGTGGTATTCCGATCCGGGTTCGTCCGAGCTGGTTACGGTGGGGAGCTTCCCCTACACGGTGAGCGGGGCGACGGTTACAATGCATTTGCCTTTGTGTGGGCAGGGCCCCACGGACGGCCTTTGCATTGGGAATACCTACAGCCTGGCGGTGCTCATCGCCGACTCAATGCTGGGAGATGCGACGGATCGTGCTCCCAATGGCAGCGTTCCACTCAAGGCGATCGACTTCGACGGCGATGGCGATACGGACATGGATGACGTCGCGCTGCTTCGCGCGTGCCGAAGCGGTCCGAGCGTGCCGTGTTCCGCCGCCTGTGCGGACAAGGATCTGGATGGGGACGGTGACGTTGACCAGGACGATTTCGGGATCCTGCAGCGGACGTTCGGCGGCCCCTGTGCAACCGAGTGACGCGATGCTTCCGTTCCGGCGGGGCCGGGGGGCCTTCGCGCTCCATCGGGTCGCGACCGCCTTTACCCTAATCGAAGTCCTCGTCGTCGTCAGCATCATCTGCCTGCTTGTGGCTATTCTGCTGCCCGCGCTGGCATACGCGCGGCAGCAGTCGCGCCGCATCGGCTGCGGGTACAACCTCAAACTCGTCGGAGAGGTTCTGAACGCTTACCGGGCGGATATCGGACGCTACCCGGATCGCGGTGTGCGTCGCGGTAAGCAGATGTACGGCTCGAACTGGCGTCCGGGAGATCGCAAGATCGCCCCGTCCGCGGGGAGACAGGATTCGATCGGAGACGTGGCCGAGGCGCTCGTCCGATTCGGGCTGGGCGACCCGCGGATGCTGTACTGCCCGGTCAGTACCGCGTTGGACCCGATCGCGAAGCGACCGTACAAGCCCGTCACCAATCCGTATACAGGCCTCATCGACGGTCCGGCGCGCCAGGTGGTGCCGACCTGGCGGACGGGTGACATTTCGTACCTGTACCTCGTCGGCCTCGATCCCGGCTGGCCTGAGGACTGGTACCCCGACGTACGGAACGTGCCGACGATCAACCTGCCCTACGAATCGCCCGATCCGCACATCAACCGCGTCAATCCGCGGGCCGTTCTTATCGGCGATCGCGATCTCGATGTGCTGGCCAAGGTTGGCATTCCGCGGAGCAACCACGGGGGAGAGGGCGGCATGTTCTGCTTCACGACGGGCGACGTGCAGTGGTTCCCCCGGAGCCGACTGGCTGCCCATGGTCGCGGCCTGACGCTCTGGTACTGGCCCCGCACGGCCCGGAGCTATGACATGCCGACGGCCACCCCGCAGGCAACCGCCCCCTGAACTCCCGCCCTGCGTGATCGAAAGTGAGACATCGCCCGAACTCCGCCGTTGCAGCACGGGGGGAGTACCCCAGCTTGCGCGGCTTCCGCAGTTTTCATGAGATTTGTTTGAACAAGCCCGGATCCGGGTCACTTTACTACAAAGCTCGCAGCGAAGCCGGGGTACGCGAGGGCCGGGGTCCCGCTCGCTCTCCTCGATCCCCGACAAGAAGCGGGCCCCGGCTTCTTTCTTTGCTTTCCTCTAAGGGCTCGCCATCTCCGCTCTCCTCGACTCTGTAAAGATGGCGAGCCCCCTCTTTTCTCCGATCAGGCCGAGCGGGGCGGGCCGAGTCGGGGGGCTTTAACGCCTAAATAAACTTAGAAGTTCTGTCAGTCTGCGGGGCGGGTGGACACCTTGATCCCGGCAGGAACCTTGATCGCGAGAGGGCGGGCGCCGGGTGTGTGGTCCGTGACGGTGACGCGGTCGCCCTGCACGGACACGTCGATGACGTGGTCGTGCAGGTGGACGCGGGTGACAGTCAGCGCGGGCCAGTCCTTCGGCAGGCGCGGGGCGAGCTGGCAGCCGTCGACCGTTGGTCGGAATCCCAGGAAGCCGTACAGCATCACCTGCGGGACCAGGATGCTCTCGAAGAACTCCCGGTCGATCCCGAGGCCGCCCGGTACGTTCCCGCCCTGCATGGTTCCTTTCGCCGGATCGCTGTAGTATGCGCGGTACCCGCCGGCGGCCTGTACCTCGTCGAACCACGTGCAGATCTCGCGGAGGCGGGCGGCCGCACCGTCCGGGCCGGCGGTCATCAGCCGCGCCATGAGGTCGTGGTATGACCAGCCGAGCACGGCGCCGCCATCCTGGACCTGGTATCCCCAGGGGACGCTTTCGGGATTGAGCCAACCCCAGAAGTAGTAGTCGATGTTGCGGCGGGTGGTCGAGCGTGGGGCGAACCGCCAGTGGTAGATGTCGGCGCCTTTCGACGTGTCGTCTTCGACGGTGCGTCGGCCGGAGATCCAGTCGTGGATCGAGCGGGCCTGCTCGTCGCTCGCGAAGCCGTAGTAGACCGCCTCGTTGTTGAGGAACGTGAACCCGTAATCGTGCATGTTGCCATCGAGATCGACGGTGCCGAAGCGCCCGGTCTTCTCGTTCCAGAAGCGCTTCCGGCCGTACGCCCGCACCTCCTCCGCGTGGCGGCGGAGATCGGCCGGGTCGAAGGCGTCCGCGCCGGTGGCGACGCACCATTCGGGGTGGGCGGCGATCTGCTCCTCGAGGGCGGCGAGGTCGAGCAACGCGTCGTAGTAGTAGATCGTGGCCAGGGCGTCCTCGCCGCCGAAGGGGAGGAGGTCCCAGTAGTTGCTGCCGATCCCCTCGCCGGGAATCACGACCTTTTTGCCGTCCACGTAGCGCACGCCGCTGCGGCCCTCGTGGCCCGGCCAGGTCGTGTAGACGCACTTGCGCTTGCGGGTGTCGAACTCGCGCATGATGAAGCGCATGGACGTGCGGATCCGGGGGATCTGGTCGCGCAGAAAGGCATAGTCGAGCGACCAGAGGAAGTAGTCGTGGCAGCCCCGGATGAAGTTGGGGTTGTTAATGTTGTGCCGGGTGTCGCAGGCGGTGTGGAAGGACTTGATCACGAGGCCGGCGGGGCCCGCGTTGTCGAAACCGATCCTCAGGCGGGCGATGGTGCCCTTCCAGCCGGGCACTCCCGACACGGGGATCATTGTCCGTGCCTCGGTGGCATCCGTATTGAGCTTGCCGGCGGTGGCCCCGGACTGTCCCGCCGGGCCGGCCGGTGAGAAGTAAGCGCGCCGTTCCGGAGAGAACTCCGGCGCATCCTGCGTCGTCCACTCGACCCAGCAGTTCGCACCCTCGAGGCCGGAGGCCCACCAGTTGAGGCGGAGCCAGGGGGCGATACGGGCGTCGATCGAGAACGGCGGTGTTGTGGCAGTAGCTCCCCGCTCGGTGAGCTCAATCTCCCAGCCTTTGGGGCCAACATGACCGACGCGGGCACCCGTGACGGCCCAGTTCTCCGGCGTGGCGGGCGGGCCGTCGTAGTCCTGGATGCCGGTGCCGCGGAAATGCCAGCCGACGCCGCCGGCCTGGGTCCAGAGCGGGAATGGCCAGCCTTCGGCGTGGGCGAGGCCGTCGTGCTGGTGCGTGTGGACGTAGCCTTCCGCGTTGATGGAGCGGCTGCGGAGGGCGGAGGCCCAGCGTTTCCGCATCGCCTGGAGATCGTGGGCGCTGCCGCGGGCAGGCCAGAGCGTCGACATGGGCATCCACTCGTCCCAGAGCGGGATGAGCGGCCCTGCGGGCTGGTAGTGGAGCCAGAAAAGCGCGCGGAGGCTCTCCATCTGCTGCTCGTGTCCGGGCACGATGAAGCGGGGGAAGTCGTCGGGGATCGCCGGCGCAGCGGCAGGAGCCGGGGTCGCGACGAGAATCGGGAACAACAGCGCGGCAAGGCGTCTGGGCATTGTAGCCTCGGGGATTGGGGCGCGCCGGCGGCTCGCGGAGGGAACCGTGCAGCACGCGGGCGCCAGGAGTTCGCGCTGCGGATCATACGGGCCGGCGGCGCCTGTGCAAGCGTGGGGGGCGGAGGGCCGCGCGCGGGGTGCCGTTGCTCGCGCTGCGTCCCTGGCCGCCAGACCTTCGGTGGGTTCGGATGGTTTTTCCGGAATTCCCGTCGGGCAGGAGGAGGATCCGGTCCGGAAAGCCCGATTTCGCCTCGCGCCAGGGGCGCTCCGCGGAATGCACCCCGGGGCGGAGCAGGCATGTTGGCTTCGGTCTGCGCATTTCGTTGTGCGGGTTGCGTCGCGGGTTCCAGGCGACGCGTGGACGCGGCAGAGGTGAATATGGGGACGCGGCCAGGGAGAACGGGGTCATTCGGCTCTCTGCGAGGCATTCTGCACGCTCCAGCCCTCCGCAGTCGTTCCATACTGCCTCCGTCGCGGAGAACACCAGCGCCGCTCCGCGGACTCCGTCCGGTGGGGAGGGCGTCCGTGCCGTCGGAACGCAGCGATGCTTCCTGCGTCGAGCGGGATCCGGTCCGGGCGGGCCAGGTGCGGGGGGGCGACGGCGTACCCGCGGTCCAGCGCGGCGGCCCATTGCGGGCAGTCGGACTGGAGCGGCCTGCTGGACGTGCGGTTGTGGCGTGAATCTGTGGGGCGGGGGCGGCGGGGGGCGGGAACTCCGCCGCCTGAGGATGACGAATTGCTCAGACGCATCCACCTGAGCGCGCAATCCCGGCGCCCGCTGGCGACCGACGGCTTTCTGGAGTAAGCTGGAACATCAGATCGGCCGCCGCCGGCGTCCGCTGCCGTCGACGGACGAAGAAGGGCGAGACGCGGTGAGACGACGCGAAAACAGGCGCGGATTACCCATCCAAATACGGCCAACCGCTGTCGCGATCAATTCGAACGTTCAGGTGCAGGCGGATGTTAACGATTGTCTAAACAGACTGGCTGCCAATCCCGCAAATAGCTGTGCTGAGCGATGATTTCAAGGAGGGCAAAATGGCCAGAGTTCTGACGGTCGCGGATAAGAAGCCGCCTCGCGGGAGATGCTTCGTAATGCGCCGATCATTTCTTGTGGCGCTCACGATTCTCGGCGCAACGACGTGGCTTCCTGTCGTGTTGGGTGGATTTCTTGAAAACTGGGTATGGCGCTATAAGCCCCCGGGCTTTGGATTGAGTTGCCCCCAGTTCGTTCTCTGGCTTAATTCCGGCGTGTCAGGTCTGACGTACAACAGCCCCCATGTTTCCCCTTCCCATTCGCTGGTAATGAACACCATCCTCACTTGGGTCGACCGAACAGATTATTGCGAAGGTGTCGAATATCGACATCGTCAGGTGATCATCTTGAATTCCCTTCTTCTTTTTGTGGGATGTGCTCTATTGGTCTGTCCTGTGCTAAGTAGGAACGCATAGGGAGTCATGCAGCCTTTTTCCGGGTGTCGTCGTGGT